>NZ_JBEZKE010000003.1:0-478563 GCF_040651555.1 Streptomyces sp. NPDC048424
GACTTCTTCGCGATCACCGCGAGCGCGTCGGCGTCGTCCTGCGTCGGGCACGCCACGCGGACGATGTCGCAGCCGGAAGCGGTCAGCTCGGCGATCTGCTGGAGCGTCGCCCCGATGTCCGAGGTCCTGGTGGTGGTCATCGACTGCACGGAAATCTGTGCGTCGCCACCGACGGCGACCTTGCCGACCTGGATCTTGCGGCTGACCCTGCGGTCGGCAAGCTTCGTCGGCACGGCCGGCATTCCGAGCGCAATCGCAGTCACAGCAACCTCTTCCACCTCTTCCGGGTCGGCACGAAGTCGGTGAACCCCGTCCTCAACCTGATCAAAGCCCACCCCGAGGACCCCGAGTGGGCACATGCCCACCGTAGTGGGCATGTGCCCACCCGTCAACGCGATGGGGCCGCCGCATCGACGGGGGTGCCGGACGCTCCGGCGGAATCCTGTTGGTGGGGCCGGCAACGTCCCGGTTAGCATCCGAAGATGACGATGCCCGCGGACCAGCCCTTCGACGATGCGGTGCGCCGAGCCGACGTCGGCTGGTTGTCCGGCCATCTCGACGCCCGGCTCTGCCCGCCGGCCGTCTTCGGGCGGCTCATCCGGCACGAGGATCCCCGCGTGCGGTACCTGGGGTTGGTCCTGCTCGACGAGCGCGTCACCTCGGGCCGGACGGGCGACGAGCGCGAGACGGCCGAACTCGCGGGACTGCTGCCGGAGTCGGTGGAGGGGCCGCCGGAGTCGCTGCTCGTCCTGGCGCGGCTCCACGAGCGACTGGGGCCGTACGTCCCCGGCTCCCGCCGGCGTTCGTGGCGTACGGCCGAACTGCCGGTACGCGTACGGATCGCGTGGCTGCGCGCCGAGCTGATGAACGACCCGACGGTGATCCGGGAGGAGCCGCGCGGCGAGCTGCTGTACCAGGCCGTGCGGGAGACGACCGTCACCTGCGCGCACCGGCCTGCGGAACTCGTCAACGAGCTGGTGGACAGCGGCGATCCGGTGTTGCGGGCCGAGGCCCTGCGGCTGGCCCGGCAGGGGCTGCACGCCGGTCTGCTGGCCCCCGCACTGGTGCGCCGACACGTGATGAGCCTGCTCGGCGCCGGCGAAGGCACCGGCAGCGCGGACGTGGTCACCTCCGCGCTGGGTGAACTCGCCGAGCCGTGGATGGCGTTGGATTCCCTGCCGCCGGGACTCCTGTCTCCCTTCCTCACCGCCGAGTCGGTGAGCGCACGGCCCGACGCGGCCGATGCCGCGCTCACGGCTGCCGCACATCACGGGCACGCCGGGCTGCTGCGGCAGGCCATCGCCGATCCGTCCCTGCCGCCCGGTCTTCGCCGGCGCGGAATGGAACTGCTCGGCGACCTGGCGGCCCGCGGCGACATCGGTGCGCTGACGGCCATCGCCGCACGGGACCCCTTGCTGTTCGGCGGACCTGCGGTGACGTGCCTGCGAGGGCTCCACCGGCGCGGGCACTTCCCGGAGAGTGCGCACGTCCCGGCCGTCATCGGCCTGGCGCTGGCCGACCACACGATCGCTGCCCACGAGGTCGCGACGATCCTGTTCACCTGTCGGCAGGTGATGTTCCGTGAACTGGTGGACGCGGCCGCCGACGATCCGAGCTGGCCGCGCCGGCTCACCCTGCTGGTGGCCCTGGCCGCACAGGGGGCGGGGGAGCTCCCGATCGGTGACGCGATCACACGGATCCTTCCGTCGGCTCCGGTGCCGGGGCCGTTCCTCGCCGCGATCCGCGCGCTGCGCCATGCCGATGCCGAAGACGCGGTGATCGCCCTCCTGCCCTCGGCGCCCGCCGCGGCCCTGGACGCCCTGGAAGCCATCGGCGGGCACCGGACGGCGGAAGCGCTGAGGGAAGGGCTCGGGCTGGCAACGGAGCAGGGCTCGGCCGCAGTCGTCGGCCCTGACCCGGGCCTGATCGCCCCGCATCTCCGCGCCGTACGGAACACCGCCCTAGAGGTGTTGTGGCACCTGACCCACGACCCGGCACGGCGGCGAACCCTCCTCGTCCGTCTCGACCCCGCCGATCTGCCCGCCCGCATCGCGGCGGATCTCGGCGGCCCGGACGAGCACGAACTGGCACTCCTGCGTTCCCACCTCGACCCGGACCAGCCGGTGGCGGCCCTGTGCCGACTGGCCGCCCACGGCAGCGCCGCCACGCTGCCGGTCATCGCCGACCTGCTCCTGCGCGTCGTGGCCGAGCAAGCGGCCTACCGGGAGCCGGGCGCGGCCACTGCGCAACCCGGGAACGGGCAGCCGGCCGGGGAGCCCGTGGTACCCCAGGAGGTCCTGGACGTCGTACACGCTCTGGGCCGTCGCCTCCACGAGAGGGGCCGCATCAGGCCGCTCTGCCTCCTCGACGCGGCGACCGCGCGAGACGCCGGGCACGCACTCGTCGCGTCCCTGGCGCTGGATCTGCTGGACCGGCCCGGACTGTCGAGCGGCGAGCAGGCGATCCTGCTCGAACTCCTGCTCCGCGCCCCTTCCCCGAGCACCCGTGCGCGGACGCACCGCCTGCTGCGGCACCGAGACCCGCACGTGCGCAAGCACGTGATCGCGTTGCTCGCCCGCGACGCCACGGGGGACGACGCGCAGGCGTTGTCGGCGACCCTGATCGCGCTGACCGCCGCGCAGGACGTCCAGACCGTTCGGCAGGCCCTGCTCGCCCTCGGTCACGCGCGGGCCCGCTGGGCCTCCACCGCGATCGCCGCGTGCCTCGGCCATCCGAACATGAACATCAAGAAGACCGCAGCCGAGGTGCTGGGCCGCGCGGGCGCGCCCACGGCCGTACCGGTGCTGCTCCACTGGCTCGGGCATCACGACAATCCGGGCCTGCGCAGCAGGCTCGTCGAGGCACTGCGCACCATCCTCGGCGGCGCGTACCTGGCGACCGTCCTCGCCGCCGCCGAACACAGCGAGGAAGCCCGCGCCCGCGAACTGCTCCTGGAAGGGCTCGACCGCAGCCTGCCGGCGGGCTCGGTGCTCGCGCTGGCCGACCAGGCACCACGGGTCGCACCCACCCTGCTCGCCCTGGTGGCGGCCGGCCGGGTCGGCCTCGCGTCCGGCACGATCGAGGACCTGTCGACGGCCATGGCCACGTACGGGATCACCGCGCCCGCCGCGCCGTGGCCGGCGACCGGGGCCGCAGCGGACCTCGACCTGGGCTCGCTGACGTCCGGAAGCTGGAATCCGTCGGTCGCGCTCCGCATCGCCGGACGGCACGAGCTGCCGCACCCCAGCCGGCTGCGTGCGCTACGGCCCATGCTGGCGGACTGGCTCCGCCTCGCCGGCTCCGAACCCGCCGCCCGGGGCCGCGTACTGCGCCTCACGCTCCGGCTCTGCCCCGCCCCGTGGACGACCGAGGAACTGACGGCCTTCGCCCGATCCACCACGGTCCTCCTCGACGCCCTCGCCGAGGCCGAGGCCGAGGCCGCAGACCGCCCCGAACTGATCGCCGTACTCGAAGCCGTCGCGCCGATTCTGCCGGCGGTGGAGAAGCCGACCGCCGTCGACGCCGTACGCGCGCTGCGCCCCGTACCCGCGGGAGGCCGGTCCACCCTGCCACTGCTGCGCAGCCTCGGCGTGGTGCTGGTCCGCGCCGACCTCGACCAGGCCCTCGCCTCGGCCCGGCTGGACGCCCACCCCGGGCAGGCCGAAACCGCCGTGCTACGGGACGCGTTCGCGGCCCCGCGGTCCCCAGCAGCCCCGCAGTCCCACGCGGCCCCGCAGTCCCACGCGGCCACGCATCCGGACGCGAGGTGGCGAACGGCGCTGGACGCCGCGGCCCGCACACCGAGCGCCCTCCGGGCACTGCGCCAACACCCCCTCCCACCCGGCTCCAGGGACCAGCTGACCGCACTGATCGACGTCTACGCCTCCGCCGGCCCCGAGGTCCGCGCCGCCCTCATCGACTGGATGACGGACCTCCAGCCCCTCGACGCACCACCCTGGACCATCACCGAGACCGCCCACGCGCCGGCGACCCGGCCGCGGACCGTGCACGGGGACGACCTCGACCAGCCCCGCTCGACCGCCCTGCGGGAGCGTCTGCTGGCCATGCTGCGGGCATCCGCGCCGGACCGCCGGCGCGCCGCGGCCCTGGCGCTCCTGGAGTGGCCCGAGCCCGAGGCGGGGCTGCTGGTGCTCCGAGCGTTTCTGCGCGGCCGCATCGACGTACCCCTCAGTGCCGACCTGGCCCGCACCCTCAGTGCCATGGGCGAGACGGAACTCCGCGCGGACGGCGTCCTGCACGACAGGGTGGCCCGCGCGGCGGAGCGGCTGGCCCCGTGCGACCTGCGACCGCTGGTCCCGCTCCTGCTGGAATGGTGGGAGCACGACCCGCCGTCCGTCAGTGCGGCGGCCGCGCAGGCGCTGCGCCGCGTCCCCGCCGACGTCTTGGCGGAACACCTCGCCGACCGCCTCGACACCGGCGCCTGGGGATTCCTCGACCTGCTCTCCGGACGGCCCCTGCTGCGCACCCCCGCGCTCACGCGGACCTGCCGGCGCCTGCGCGCGGAAGGACGCGAGGCCCTCGCGGACCGCCTCCTCCTGGTGGACGGTCCACTGCGCCACCCGGACGACTCCGCCCGGCAGGACGCCGCCGCCCTCACAGCCCTCCGCGACCGCACTCCACCAGAGTCCACGCAACCCCCGTCCCGCGAAGACCTGTTGACCCTGGCCCGCACCGGCAATCCGGCGCACATCCACCAAGCGTTCAAGCAGCTCACCGAGGAACACACCCGGAAACACACGGGCCCGGCCCCACACCAGGACCCCGATCTACGGGACCTGATCGACGAGTTGCTGCACCACCCCAAGCCCGGGATCCGCCTGCACGCCCACCGCACCTCGCGCGCCCTGCTGGACCGCCAGACCTACCTGCACCACACGTCGCTCCTCCTGGCCGACCCCCAGCCGGACCTCGTCCGCACGGCGATCCGCACCCTCGGCCACGCCACCTGGCCACCCGCCATCCCGGCGATCACCGCCCTGCTGGAGCACCCCCACCCCACCATCCGCACCACCGCGACCGAAGCCCTCGTAGCCCTGGGCGAACCGGCCGTCCCCGCCCTCAAACACGCCGCCACCCACACCCGCCCCGACAAACGCCCCCTCTACACGGAGCTCCTCGACCGCATCACGTCCGCCGGTTCCGCATAGCCCCGCGGACGCGGCCGCCCGCATCGGCCCGGGAGGGATCAGCCCCTTGTGTGCTGGTGGAGCGTGGCTGCCAGGAGATGGGAGTCGAGCAGGGAGACGTCCGCCGTCCGGTCCGCCCGCGCGTAACCGGCCAGCATCCGTTTGGTCAGGACGAGTGCCTCGGGCGAGCGTCGCACGAGAGGCCTGGTCCAGGAATCGATCACCTTGTCCAGCTGGTCGAGCGGGGCGGTCCGGTGGAGCAGACCGATGCGGTGCGCCGTGTCGGCGTCGAAGACGTCGCAGGTGAGCATGAGCTCGCGGATCCTGGAGGCGCCGGCCTCGGAGACCAGGCGTCCCATCGCCCCGCCCCACGCCGGCGGTAGCCCTATGCCGACCTCCGGCATGCGGAAGCGGCTGGTGTCGGCACCGGCGCGCAGATCGCAGAACGAGGCGAGGGCGAGTCCCGCGCCGATGACACGCCCGTGCAGCCGGGCGATGGTGACCGCGTGGGTGTTCTCCAGGGCCTGGCACAGGCGGTGCGCCTTGTCGGCGATGCGCCGCAGGCCCACCCCGGACGGATCGGCGGCCATGGCCTCCTGGTACTCGTTGCGGTCGGCCCCCAGGCAGAAGTCCGTACCCAGTGACGACAGCGTCAGGATCCGGACGTCGGGTCTCTCGTGCAGGTCGTCGAGCAGGGTGATGAGGTCGTCGAGGACCGCTGTGTCCAACGTGTCCTCCTGCCCCCAGGGGTTGAGGCGGACGTGCAGCACGGGGCCGTCCTGCTCGGTACGTATCGCCTTCGGCGCGGTCCGGGCGTGTGCGGGGGTGGGGGTGGGGGTGGGGGTGGGGGTGGGGGTCGATTCGGTCATGCGAGGGCTACGTCCAGATTCAGCAGGCGCCGGAACGCCACACGGGGCGCCATCGACGGGGGGCGTACGAGGGTGAGGCGGGGGAGGCGCCGGATCAGTTGGCGGAGCAGGGTCTGGGCCTCGAGGCGGGCCAGCGGCGCGCCGAGGCAGTAGTGGATGCCGCCGCTGAACGCGAGGTGGACGGCCGTGCGTTCGGGGTCGAACCGGTCCGGGTCGCCGTGTCGGGCCGGGTCCCGGTGCGCCGCTCCGATCATGAGGTGGACCATCTCGTCGCGGCGGATCTCGATGCCTCCCAGCACGGAGTCCTGCGAGGCGACCCTGCTGATCACGTGGGTGGGCGGATCAAAGCGGAGGGTCTCCTCCACGAACCCGGGTACGAGGCCCGGGTCGTCGGCGACCATGTCCCAGCGTTCCGGGCTTTCGACGAGCCGGAGCGTCATCGTCGACAGGAGGGTCGCGGTGGTTTCCAGGGCGGCCAGCAGGACGAACAACACGAGGAAGTAGACCGCCTCGTCGGCCTTGTCCCGGTCCGGCTCGATCGCGTCCCACGTCCGGATCCACCGGGTGATGGGGTCATCGCCGGGGCGGGCGCGCCGGTCGCGCACCAAGTCCAGGAAATAGGAGTGGAGTTCGGCCGTGGCCGCGTCGGACAAGGCCAGTTGGCTGGCCGACGGCAGCAACTCCTGGGTGAATACCTGATCGTGTGTCAACTGGCGGAGCCTGGACCAATCGGCCTGCGGCAGCCCGAGCCATTCGCCTATGGTGGCGACCGGCAGCTCCTCGCAGACAAGGTCCGAGAAGTCCGCCTCGCCGGTGCGTATTCGCTCCGTGAAGGCGTCGAGGAGCCGATCCGCGGACCGGATCACATTGCGGCCGATGCGCTCCACCGTGCCACGGTCGAACGTGCCCGCCGCCCGTCTCACCTTGGTGTGGTCCGGGGAGTTGAGCGCGGCGAGCGTGTTGCTCATCTCGCGCGAGGAGGGCGCGTTCCAGCGCGTCCCGGGCCCTTGGCGCTCCCGCCATTCCCGGTCGGGCTCCAGCCATTGGCGGCTGCGCAGGACCTGGTCGCAGGCGGCGAAGCCGGTCACGGCGAAGCCGCCCCAGGGGGCGGGCACGACCTCGCCCCGCGCGAGGAGTTCGGCGTAGATCGGGAAGGGGTCGGCCTGCCCCCTGGCCGTCCGCAGACGGGAGAAGAGGGAGGCGGACGCCCGGCGGTCATACGACGGAGTGGTGGCAACCCCCATGACGGCGGCTCCTTTCTGAGAATCAGCCGCCATGCATACCCGCGTGATCGTTAGAGCATCCACTACCACTGGGTACTCAGGAGGTTATGAGAATCACACTCGCCTCACTCGCCCCTGGTCCAGGCCAGGAAGCGGCTGAACAGGCCGCCCTTGGGCTGCGGCGCGAACCCGGCGTTCGTACGTGAGGGTCCCGCGCCGGCCGGCGAGGAGGCGGCTGCCTGCTGCTGCGGCATCCGGTCCGCGTTCGATCCGGCCGATCCGGCCGACCCGGCCGCCTGGGGAACGTTCCTCGGGGTGAAGCGGATCGGGAGGGTGACCAGCGAGCGGCTCCACGGGCTCGGCGCCCAGGTGAGCGCCTTGAACGGGACGCGCAGCTCGACGTCGGGCAGCTGGTTGAGCAGCGTCTCGACGGCAGTCACGGCGATCATGAAGGCCGGGTCCTTGGCGGGGCAGGCGTGCGGGCCCGCTCCGAACGCCAAGTGTGCCTTAGCGCTGAGCTGTTCGCGGTGTTCGGTCAGCTTCGGGTCGGTGTTGGCCGCGGCGAACGAGATGAGCACCGGGTCGTTGGCCCGGAGCACCCTCCCGCCGAGCTCGACGTCGTGAGTCGGGTAGTGAGCCGCGTAGTTGGCGATCGGCGCGTAGTTCCAGAGGGTCTGGGAGATCGCCTCCTCGACCGGGAGGCCGACCTGCCAGTCCTCTCCGAGGTACAGGGCGCTGCTGGTGCCGATGGCCGCGGCGAGCGGCGCGGTGCCACCGGAGAGCAGCGTGACCAGCTGGTGCAGCACCTCCTCGTCGCTCAGCTGGGCCGAGTGCTCCATCAGGCGCGTGGTCAGGTCGTCCGTCGGGCGCCGCCGCTTGAGGGCGATCAGCTCGGTGAGTGCCCCGCCGAGCACCTCGTCGGCCCCGGGCGTCCCCTGGAAGATGCCACTGATCCCGGCGATCACGCGGTCGCCGATCTCGGGCGGGCAGCCGAACAGGTCGCTGAAGACCAGCAGCGGCAGCGGCTGGGCGTACTCGGCCATCAGCTCCGCCTGGCCGAGGACGTCGGTGCTGAACTGACTGATCAGGTAGTTGGCGGACTGCTGCGTCTGCCTGATCAGCTGGTGCTCGTTGACCGTGGCGAGACTGTCGGTGACGGCGCGGCGCAGTCGGGCATGCGCCGCACCGTCACTGAAGAGCGCGTTGGGGCGGTACCCCATCATGGGCAGTGCCGGGCTGTCGGCCGGGACGCGCCCTTCGCCCAGGGCGTTCCAGCGGCGCGAGTCGCGCACGAAGGAGGCGGGGTTCTGCAGGACGTACAGAGCTGCGTCGTAGCTCGTGACGAGCTCGACCTGGACGTCGGGAGCGATGTCCACGGGCGCGCTGTGACCGAAGAGGCGCAGCTGTGCGTAGTGGCTGTCGGGATCGGCTCCGAACGAGGGGCCGTACATCTGGACGTTCCCGTGCGCGGGGCAGCCGGGGGGTATCTCCTGCGGTTCACGTGGCTGTTGCATTCCTGCGCTCCTAGCCGAGTTGGGACATGAGGTGTTGCACGAGGGTGATGAGTGCCTGCGCCGAGGAGGTCTCGTCGCGTACGTCGCACTCCACGACCGGGGTCTCGGCGGTGAGGTTGAGGGCCTCGCGCACCTCGTCGAGCGGGTAGTGCGTGGTGCCCTCGAAGTGGTTCACGGCGATGGCGTACGTCAGGCCGAATCGCTCGACGAGGTCCAGGACGGGGAAGGACTCGTGCAGTCGCTCAGGGTCGACGAGGACCAGCGCGCCCAGAGCGCCCCGGGAGAGCTCCTCCCACATCTCCTTGAAGCGCTCCTGGCCGGGCGTTCCGAAGAGGTAGAGCACCAGGGTGTCGCTCAGGGTGAGCCGGCCGAAGTCCATGGCGACGGTGGTGGTCTTCTTGTCGGGTGTGCCCGACAGGTCATCGAAGCCGACGCTGGCTTCGGTGATCTCCTCCTCGGTCCGCAGCGGCTCGATCTCGGAGAGACTGCCGATGCAGGTGGTCTTGCCGACCCCGAAGTGCCCCACTATGAGGATCTTCACCGCGTGGGAGACGTGTGGATCCAGGTACACGCGTTACGCTCCGAATCGATTCTTCAGGCCCTCGAGCACGGCGCTGACCAGTTCTCTGTCGACACGTTCGGCGCGCGGTATCGGTGTCCTCGCGAGGATGAGACCGTCCTCCTCCAGCTGCGCCAGCAGGATGCGGACGATGCCCAAGGGAAGGTGCGTGTGTCCTGCCACCTCGGCCACGGAGAGGAAGCCGTTCGCGACCAGGTCCATGACCTGCCCCGCCTCCGGGGACAGGGTGCGCGCCGCGACCTGTGCGTTCTCTGCCGCCATCGTCACGAGCGTCGTGTGCTCGTACTCGTGGTCCGGGGGCAGCGCTCGTCCGTTCGTGATCACGAAGAGGGGGACTAAGGGGGACGTCAGTTCCAGCTCGTCATCCTGTCCGAACCCATCACGCATGGTCAGTCGCCTTCCCCGGTGTTGCCGCCGAGGTCAGTCCGGGAACCACCTCGTGCAGACGCGTGGTGAACTGTTCTATGTCGCAGTCGTGTTCGGCGGCAGCGGCCAGGAAGGCATCGGGACCGGCCGCCATCAGGAAGATCCAGCCGTGCTGGAACTCGATGACCGTCTGACGCCATTCCGCGTCCTCGATGACCCCCGCGAACTGGGACGTGACCCGACTGTAGGCGTGGATGCCCGTCATGGCCGCGGAGACCGTGTCCGCGAGGTCGCGGCCCATTCCCTTGGTCGCCCCGCGGGGAAGGCCGTCCGATCCCAGGAGTACGGCGTGGCGGGCGCCCTTGACCTCGGACATCACCTGGTCGAGCTCGCCGAGGGCGAATCCCGCGTCACCGGAGCCCTGCTGGCGGGGGGAGCTTCCGCGCGGACCTCCGGCGTCCTCGGCGCTCACCCGCGGCGGCGAGGTGAGGTTGTTGCCCAGTCGCGCGACGAGGCGGTGCATGCGGAAGGAGATCTGCTGCATGTCCACGTCGGGCGCGGCCGCGGCGGCGAGGTAGGAGCCCTGCCCCGCCCCGATCAGGAAGATCCAGCCATGAGAGAACTCGATGACGGTCTGGTTCCACTGCCGGTCCTCCTCAGGTCCGGCGAAATGGGCCGTCGCCCGGCTGAGCGACTGCATCCCGGCCATGGCCGCGGAGATGGTGCGTACGTCCTTCTCGGCCAGGCCTTCCGTCGCGCCGCGAGGAAGGCCGTCCGCGGACAGCAGGACGGCGTGCCGTGCGTGGGGCACGTTGTGCACGATGTCCTCGAGCATCCACGACAGGTCTGCGGTCATGCCTCTTCGGGCCCTTCGGACGAGGTGGCGTCAAGATTGCGGCCGGAGAGCGTGCCGCGCTGGAAGGCCCCAAGACTGCGCCCGGAAGCGCGGCCCGTCTCCCCCGGGACCCGTGGCGCCGGCGAGGTGGCGTCGGGATCGGGGACGCTCGCGATGGGCGCCTGGCGTGCGCCGCGCTTGGGCAGACCGTGCATCGTGCGCGACGTCGCACTCTGGGGCCGGCTCTCGGTGGCGCGCCGGATGTCGCTGACCGGAGCCTCCTGGGAGGGCGGGGCAGGCGGGGCGGACGGGGCGGGCGGTATCTCCTCCATGGTCCACAGCTCCTCGGGCAAGAGGACGACGGCCCTGACGCCGCCGTATCGGGAGACCCCGGTGACGTCGACCTTGAAGCCGTGCTGACGTGCGATCAGGCCGATGACCGGGAAGCCGAACTTCGGCTGGGTGCCGAGCTGCGACAGACGGGGGGCGACTTCTCCCGAGAGCAGCGCGGTCGCCCGCTGCCGCTCTTCGTCGTTCATGCTGACACCGGCGTCGTCGATGACGATGCACAGGTTGTTCTGGACGCGCTGGAACGTCACCTCGATCGGCGCGTCGTGCTGCGAGAAGCTGGCAGCGTTGTCGAGCAGCTCGGCCACGGCGAGGGCGACGGGCGCGACCGCGGACGCCTTCAGGGCGAGACTGGTCTGCTGCATGACGGCGACCCGGTGGAAGTTGCGGATCTGGCCCTGGGCGTTGCGCACCACGTCGTAGACGCTGGCGGGCCTGTTGCGACGGCCGAGCGGCGCACCGCACATCACGGCGATGCCCTGGGCCTTGCGCGCCATCTGGGCGTTGGCGTGGTTGACGTCCAGCAGGTCGCTGAGGACGCCGTGTCCACCGTACTTGCGCTGGATGGCGTCCAGAAGCGTCGTCTGCTCGGCCGCGAGGCTCTGCAGGAGGCTGGCGGCACCCTTGAGGACGGCCTTGGTGTTCTCCTCCGCCGCTTCCTTGGCCTCGCGGAGCGTGGCGTCCTGCTCGTACCGGATCCTCTGCAGCTCGGCGTGCGACGCGCGCAGGTGGCCGTCTGCCGTGACGAGCTGGTGCCTCAGTTCGGCCTCGGTGTGCTTCTTCTTCGCCTCCAGCGCTCTGTTGCGGGCGACGAGTGCCACGACCGCGACAACGGCTATCGCCGCCACCGCAACCAAGCACCACACAAGTGCGTCTCGATTCATGGAAACCTTTCCCGGCGCATGGCATGCGGACGGCTGCAGATACACCTCGCGAGGCCCCGCAACACAGCTGATCGGCGCGGCCCACCTGCTGTTACGCGGAGAGCATGCGCCGATCACACATCAGCATCTGCGTCAAATTGGATCAAGATCACAGATGTCGGGATGCTATCACCGGATCTTTGCGTCCCCGGACGCCCGCTATGGCGTCACATCCGGCCAACCCGGCTGTCACAGCAGCGGGTTGACATGGCCTTTCAGCCCCGCATCCGCCACCGGCCACCCTTCTCGCTAACGATTCGTCAAACAGTTCTTCACGAAAGGACTGGCAATCTCTCACATCGATCCGGAACGCCGTCAACCGCCCCCCGGGCGGCCCTCATCGGCAGGCGGCGGCGCCCAGTTGATGCGGGAGGCGGTACTCGGCCACAGGCGAGCAGATCTTGACGCATCGTTGCCTCCTCTCGGCAAGGGAGTCCGAGCGCGTCACGACGTTCGCAAGGGCGAAGTTGATCAACTGCCCGATGCGCTGCCTACAGCCAGTCGCGCTTCTTGAAGATGACGTACAGGCTCACGCAGACCACCGCCATCAGCAGGATTGCGAAGGGGTAGCCCGCTGCCCAGTGGAGTTCCGGCATGGTTTCGAAGTTCATGCCGTAGATGGTGCCGACCAGTGTGGGTGCGAAGAGGATGGCGGCCCAGGAGGAGATCTTCTTGAAGTCGTCATCCTCAGGCCGCTGACCTGCGGAAATTGCCTACTCAGGCGGTCTGACCTGCAGCGATCGACCTTTCCGAGTCTTTCACCCTGCTCCCCGTATATGCAGCCGATTCCCCCCAGCCGCCCCCCAACGAGGCCTCATTCCCCCCAGATTCCCCCCAGCGGAGACTGTCTCGCCGAGAGGGGCGCCGCAGGTCGGGGGCCGTCTTTCGTCGCTCAGGACAGGTTACGCAGGGGAGTGGCAGCGGGACGGGAGCAGGTGGCGCGGGGGGCTGGAGGAGCTCGGCGAGGCTGCTGCCATTTCTCGGGTCTCTCGCCCACTGGCTTGAAGGAGTTGGGAGGCCGATTCGGATAGCTGTGGGCATGGCCGCTCGGGGTGACCGCGCACGCAGGCGTCCAATGGTGGTGCTTGTGGATGCTTGTCGGTCGGTGTGAGACGGGTGCCGACCGTTTTGCGATCATCCGAGGAGGTGGCCTACAGGCGTACGAGCGTCCGTACTAGCCTGGGTGTCCGAGCGAAGGTATTCCCGTGTCCAGGCATGGGAAGCCCGGTTAGACCCAACGACCCCCTCGGGGCGGGCGGCCTAGAGGCGCTGGCGAGTGGATCGTGTAAATGTGAGTCGTTCGTGCTTCCGGTGGCGGGTGCCTGAAGGTAAGCATGGGTGTGCAGGCGCACCGCCAGCGGGAGCGTCAGTTCGAATCGAGAGCGGGTTGGTCCATGGCGGTCGTGGCACGAGAGCCGATGGATGTCGTCGCGGGTGCGGTGGCTCCCTGCGACCTCGTGCCACGCGAGGCGAAGCTCGCGCTCATCGAAGCCTTCGGTGCGGAAGCCGTTGTGGCCTACCGGTATGACGTGCGAGAGCGTGAGCGACGAGCAGTTGATGGGACGCCGCCGCTGACGCGACCTGATGTGCTGAATCTCCTTATGGCGCTTCCCCTCGACGAGCCGGTTCCTGCCAGCTCCTTGAGCGAGAGGGAGCGGCGAGTCCTGAGGGCCCTGCCGAAAGGGGCAGCGGTCCGAGGCAACGGGGTGGTTACCCGCCGAGCGGTGCAGCCTGTCCACATCGACATGGCTTTCGTACCCGGGCGTAGCTGGGAGTCGGCCATGGAGAAGGCCGAGCGATTCACTCCCTTCTGCTCCCGCACGGTGGTGGTGGACGGGGTGCTGCGGCGCAAGGACGACGCAGTGATGCGCGCGGACTTCTACGGCATCGGACTGCTCACGGTTCAGGGGGAGACGGTGGAAGTGGTGGTGCCACCGCGCCCCTTCGTGCGCAGACGTCATACCGTCTCCGGCTGGAAGTTCCTGGAAGACGTTCACCGCCAGCTTCCCTGAGCGCCCGCGGCGGCTCGCTACGGGGCGACGGGGAGCGTTGCCCATGCCTTGAGCGGCGAGGGCGCTTGGAAACCGGACCTGGGGCTGGCGCCCAGTCCGATGCGCTGGTTCTCCAACGCGTAGCGATCGACCGCTGCCGCACACTTGTCGCGCCACCATGACTTGCGCGGAGCGCCTGGCCGGTAGCCGGCCATCTCGGTGACCCAGTCGCTCCACGTGAGCACAGTGTGATTGTCGGCCTCGCGCTTGGTCTCGCCATCGGACAGGCAGAAGCGATCGAGCCCCCGCCCGTCGCACTCCTCGCAGGCGCAGGTCGCGGGATCGGCGTTGCTGTACAGCGTGGCGAGGGACGCGGCCCCCTTGAAGCACATGAGCTCCGGCATCAGCACGTTCGGGTATATGGGGCCCGCAGGCTTGCCGACTTGCGCCTTCTCGCCGGGTGGGATCGCGTGACGGAGTGAAATCTGCACGCCGATGCCCGCGCAGAACGCGCCGTGTGCCATGGCGTCGAGCGCTGCGAGATCCGTGCGTAGGAGCGCCGTGTGCTCGACGCTGGCCAACAGGCTGCGCAGATTGGCCGGGATGTCCTTGGTCTGCTCCAGCGGGTCGAACTGGCGGAAGAGAATGAGGGCCTTCGGGTGCCGGATCTTCGTACAGACCGCTATGAGCTGACCGATGTTCTCGCGGTTCAGCCACGTGACGTCGATGGGGAGCGCCACGATGGTGTCGGCGCGTTCGATCTTGTTGGCCTCGCGCATCACTGCCTTGAGCGTCTTGGAGTCCGCCTGCGGAATGTAGCCGGTCGGAGTCAGTGCCGCGCTCGCGCCCCGCACCTTCTGGAAGGCGAGTGAGGTGTCCACGGAGGCGAACAGCTCGTCGCTGGGCACCATGAACGGCTCGTCCGTGGTCGCGACATAGCTTGTGTAGGGGGCACTGTCGATCAGGAGAGGGCCCTCGTAACCCGCGGTGCTGCGTAGGTGGAAGGCCCGCTCGTCAGCTTTGGCGCCGGTCATCACCACGCCACTGAAATCGTCGTCCAGCGCGGGGCGCGGCCGCGGAAGGTTGATGGCGCTTTCATGGAGGAGTACCCGCCCCTGCAGAAGAGGCACGGCGGCAACGGTGTGGTCCAGTGTCTTCAAGGCGGGCGGACGCCGCCTCGGGGAGGGGGTGTTGCTCATGAATCACCTCGCAGAAGAGTCCGGCACGTCCTTGTGTCCGGACGGAGAGGAAGCGCACAAGTAGATCTCGTGGAACTCCTCCCGACCCAGGCCCGCCAGGTGGGCGGTCTCGGTCGGACTGAGGTGGAGCTGCTCCTCAAGCCGGGTGACGGCTTGAGCGAGATAGCGCGGGGCTTCGCGCCGGATCGTGGTGGGTTCGTTGGTGCGATAGCCCAGTGCGGACAACTCGACCATGAGCGTGCGGTACTGCCATTCGCTGACAACGCCCAGGTCCATGGCTCGTCTGATGAGAGCTGCCATCGATACTCCCCACCGCGCCTTGAGGTCCAGCAGACGGGATACGTCGATGCCTGGCTTCAACTCGGGCAGGACGGCATCGTGGGGCATGAGAAATTCGGCGGCGAACCGATTGGCCTGATCTTCCTGCACGCGGCCCTCGCCGGGCTCACCGTGCATCACCAGGTGACCCAGCTCGTGCGCGAGACTGAAGCGGGAACGGTCAGCGGGAGCCGTGGAGTTGAGGAGCACCAGCGGTGCCTTGTCCGCAGGCCACTGGCTCACTGCGTCGAGCGCGGTAGCGCAGAGGTCGCGCACCACGACCAGTGCGCCGGCGCCCTCAAGCAGGGCGACCATGTCATCGACGGGGCCTGCGGGGACACTCCATTCCTCGCGTACCGTCTCTGCCGCGTCGGCCGGGGTGTCGAAGTCGTTGACCTCGATACGCCGGAACTGGATAGGGCGGTCGAAGTCTGCTGCCTGGGTCAGGGATTCCACCTGGATGCGGGTAAGCGCCAATGTCGCATGGATCCGACGCAGGGCAGGTGCCCCCATGGAGGCGTGCTTACGGTGATGGATCAGCCCTACGCCTGCCCCGGCAGTATCGGAAGTGCGGCACAGTAGGTCGGCGGTGTAGTGGAGTGCGTCGGCGAACAGTTGCACGCGCTCATCCCTGACGGGGATGCGGCCGGCTTCAGCTCGGCTCACGTACCCCTGGGTGATACGGGTGCCTTCAAGTCGTGACAACTCGCCAGCGAGGTCGGACTGTGTCCAGCCGCGCGAGTCGCGGGCCAGCGTGAGCATGGTGGGGTCCGCCACCAAACTGCTCCGGTCGCGCACGGTCCACCTCCAGCCCTGGCGATGTCAACTCACCAGAGAGTACACGGTTTTATGTCAAAAATTATTCCGCATATGATCCGCGGGTTGTCGCGGTTCCAGATATACCAGGGCCCACTGACAGTCCAGCTCTGACCCGAGGTGGTCGCGCATGTCGCCGGACAGCAGAGGTCGGAAAGTAGAAAGCCCCGGGCCCGCCATAGGGCTTGGCGAGGCCGGGGTTGGGTAAAGCTGCCGCTGAGAGCGTCGGCGCGGGGTGCGTTCAGCGGGAGATGAAGTCGCGCAGTTCGCGCTGGAGGGCTGCCTTGGGCTTGGCACCGACGATGGTCTTGGAACTCGGCCGCCGACGAAGACGTTCATCGTCGGGATGGACATGACGCCGTACGCGGCGGCCGTCTGCGGGTTCTCGTCGATGTTCAGCTTGACGATCTTGATCCGGTTGCCGTGCTCGGCGGCGATGGCTTCCAGCGAGGGGGCCAGCTGGCGGCAGGGGCCGCACCAGGCCGCCCAGAAGTCGACGAGTACTGGCTTGTCGCTCGGGAGGACGTCCTCGATGAAGGATGCGTCGGTAACGCTCTTGAGGGCCACGGTGCGGCCTCCTCTCGTGTGTGGGGCGATGGTTAGCGCGCGTCGGCGAGGGCGGCGAGGTACTGCTCTGCGTCGAGGGCGGCGGCGCAGCCGGTGCCGGCGGCCGTGATGGCCTTGCGGTAGGTGTGGTCGACGACGTCGCCCGCGGCGAAGACGCCAGGGAGGCTGGTGCGCGTGTTCGGGGAGTGGACCTTGAGGTAGCCCTCGGCGTCCAGGTCGAGCTGTCCGGTGAACAGCTCGGTGCGCGGATCGTGGCCGATGGCGATGAAGAGGCCGGTCACGTCGAGGTGTTGTGTCTCCTCGGTGATCACGTTGCGGACCGTGAGACCGGAGAGCATGCCGTCCTTGTCTTCCAGCTCGGTGATCTCGCTGTCGAAGAGGAAGGAGATCTTGTCGTCCGAGAAGGCGCGGTTCTGCATGACCTGGGAGGCGCGCAGGGTGGAGCGTCGGTGGACGACGGTGACCGAGCGGGCGAAGCGCGTGAGGAAGGTGGCCTCCTCCATGGCGGTGTCGCCGCCGCCGACCACGACGATGTCGCGGTCGCGGAAGAAGAACCCGTCGCAGGTGGCGCACCAGGACACGCCACGGCCTGAGTTCCTGGGCTGATCCCGTGACCGACGCGACCACTACCGACGACGACATACGCAACGTCGTCATCATCGGCTCCGGCCCCGCCGGCTACACCGCAGCCCTCTACACCGCCCGCGCGCAGCTGAAGCCTCTGCTGTTCGGCAGCTCCATCTTCGTCGGCGGGTCGCTGACCACCACGACCGAGGTCGAGAACTTCCCCGGCTTCCCCGAGGGGTCGACGGCCCGGACCTCATGGCGAACATGCGGGCCCAGGCCGAGAAGTTCGGCGCCGAAATGATCGACGACGACATCGTCTCCGTCGACCTGACCGGCGCGATCAAGAAAGTCACCGACTCCGAGGGCACCGTCCACCGCGCGAAGACGGTTATCGTCGCCACCGGCTCCGGCTACCGCAAGCTCGGCCTGCCCAAGGACTGCTTCTTCGCGTCGATCTCGGCTATCAGGCCCTCGATGAGGCCCTTGATCTCGTCGCGGATGGGGCGGACGGCCTCGACGCCCTGTCCGGCCGGGTCCTCGAGCTGCCACCCCCGGGTTCCCACTGGAGACCCTTCAGTTTCCTTGGACCCACGGGCATCTCCGGCCTCGGGGTTATCGTTACAGCCGTTGGCGCTGAGAACGATCACGGGGTCTAGCTGCGGATCTCGGCGTTCGGGTGGGTCTGGGCCGCCTGGAGGCGTTCGCGGAGGTCGATCTCCTCAGGGGCGAGCGGGTCCTCGGGCCGGCGGATGCGTACGGGCTTGGGGCGCAGCGGCGGGTCGTCGTCGACCGTGGCGGCTTCGGCTTCTGCGAGCGCCCGGTACAGCGAGGCGACCGAGGGGGACTTGCCCGCGTTCTTCCCGACCTTGATGGCGAGCTTCTTGGCGATGTCGGGGACGGGGACGCCCTTGTCCTTGAGTGCGACGGCGCACGATCGCGAGCGCGGGGCCCTGCTTCCACGCGCGGCCGGGGTGCCGGTCGGCGGGGACGGGGATCTCCAGTTCCTCGCGGAGCGCGGGGACGAGGGCGAAGCACGGGGTGTGGTACTTCGCGGCGGTCTTCCCGCCGCGGGTGCGGCAGGCGCTGCCGACGGGGAAGTCAGAGTTCGGGCAGTCGTGACGTTCTACCGCGATTGCTGCCTGATCGGGTGTGAGGTCCATGCGGGAAACCTCTCTGAAGCGCCTCCCCCGTGCGTGTACGAGACGCCGATTCCCGTCCTGATGCGCCGCAGGGCGTCATTGGGTGGCCCCTCGCTGGATCAGGAGAGGCCGCACGTCTCCGAGGAGCTTCAGGGATCGCCCGGGGCGGCCTGGAATCACGGGCCGTGCGACGTGTGCGTCCTGTTCGCCCATATGGCTTCTGTTTCACTCGATTGTGACTTATGAGGGTTCTTTCCTTTCTTGCTGGATACGTGCTTTTTGACCAACCTGCGGCGTCCTGCGCATCAGCACAGTTCACGCCGCCCCTGGTGGTGCTCGCCGCAGGTGCCAAACGAGGAGCAGGAAGGGGAACTGGATGCATCTGACGCCACATGAGCAGGAGCGGCTCATGATCCGTGCCGCGGCGGATCTGGTCGAGCGACGCCTCATGCGCGAGCCCACTCTTGAGCTGAACTATCCGGAAGTCATGGCGCTGTTTGCGGCCTATGTGCTGGAGGAGGCCCGTCACGACACGAAGACGGTCGCCGAGCTCATGGACACCAATCTGGGCGATGTGGCGGCGCAGCTCCAGGTCCGCCTCACCAAGTTCGGCACTACCTTGCCGACCTCGGCGAACAACGATCCGACCATCAACGTGCTGCCGGGGGTCCGGGAGATGATCGCCAACGTGCAGGTGGAGGCGACGTTCAAGGACGGCACCAAGCTGGTGGTCATCGCGGATCCGCTCTGCGACGTGCAGCCCTCGACGACGGTCCACCCGGGTAAGTGGGAGCACCCGGATCAGACTCCTGTGCCGTACAACCTGGCCGGGGGCAGCACGTTCCCGACCGGGAAGAAGCTGTGGGTGAAGAACACCGCGGACCGTCCGATCCAGGTCGGCTCGCACTATCACTTGGACGACGTCAACAGGCACGGCGGGAACGTAGGCGGCAAGGGGCTCGACTTCTACGAGGACGATGGCAATGACCAGATGTCCTCCAGGCCGGCCGACGTGAACGGTTACCGGCTGCACATCGCGGCCGGTACGTCGGAGCGTTTCGAGCCCGGCGACAACTGCGCGCGCAGGGTGTGGGTGGTGCCCGTCCGGGGAGCTCTGGAGGTATGGGGCCTTCATGAGGCAAGGACGACCACAGCGGACGCGAAGGTGACCCAGCGATGACGAAGCGTGCTGCCCAGGCGGCTTCACAGAACCGCCCCAGCTTCACCGTGCGCCCTCCGGTAGAGCTGACGCGGGAGGACTATGCCACGCTGTATGGCCCGACGAAGGGCGACTGGGTCAGGCTCGCCGACACCAACCTCGTCGTCGAGATCGAGGGGGACTGGTGCGGCGGGCCGGAGCGCAGCGGCGATGAGATGCTTTTCGGCGGCGGCAAGGTCATGCGCGAGTCGATGGGCATGTCACACATTGCCCGGGACGGCTCCACACTTCCGCCGGGCGCCACCAGCCCCCTCCTGCCGGTGGACACGGTGATCACCGGTGCGTTGATCATTGACCACTGGGGCGTGGTGAAGGCCGACGTCGGCCTGCGGGACGGGAAGATCTACGCGATCGGCCAGGCCTACAACCCGGAGACGATGACACCCAAGCCCGCGGACCAGTCCAAAGGCGCCTCGAACTTTGTGGTGGGGCCGGAAACCGAGGTGATCTCCGGAAATGGGAAAATCCTGACCGCGGGTGGCATCGACACCCACGTGCACTTCCTGGGCCCCGGGCAGATCCACGAGGCACTCGCGTCGGGCGTGACCACGCTCATCGGCGGTGGTACCGGCCCCGCGGACGGCAGCAGGGCCACCACCATGACGCCCGGCGAGTGGCACATGAAGCAGACGTTCAGGGCGCTGGACGCCTATCCGGTCAACATCGGCCTGTTCGGCAAGGGCGGCACGGTCAACAAGAAGGCGCTGGAAGCCCAGATCGACGCCGGGGCCATCGGCCTCAAGATCCACGAGGACTGGGGGGCCACCCCCGCGGCCATCGACGTGGCGCTGGAGGTCTGTGAGGCCAAGAAGGCCCAAGTCGCCCTGCATGCGGACTCGATGAACGAGTCCGGGTTCGTCGAGGACACGTTCGAGGCGACCAAGGATCGCACCACCAGCACGTACCGGGGCATTCACGTCTTCCATGTCGAAGGCGCCGGCGGCGGCCACGCACCGGACATCATGAAGCTGGTGGGCAAGAAGAGCGTGCTGCCCGCGTCGACCAACCCCACCCGGCCCCTGACGAAGAACACCGTTGCTGAGCACATGTACATGATGGTCATCTGCCATCACCTCAACCTCGACGTCCCCGCTGACGCGTCGTATGCCGACTCGCGTATCCGGCCCTCCACGATGGCCGCTGAGGACCTGCTGCACGACACCGGTGCCATCTCGATGATGTCCTCCGACTCGGGGGCCATGGGGCGTATCGGCGAGATGATCATGCGGACCTGGCAGACGGCGCACGTCAACAAGGGCCGTCGCGGTCACCTGCCGGACCCCAGCAACCCGGGAACGACCGGCTCCCCGGGACACGACAACTTCCGCGTCAGGCGCTACATCGCCAAGTACACGATCAACCCGGCCATCGCGCACGGCATCGACAAGTACGTCGGCTCCGTCGAGGCCGGCCCCGACAAGATCGCGGATCTGGTGCTCTGGGAGCCGAAGTTCTTCGGCGTCAAGCCCCACATGATCATCAAGGGCGGGCAGATCGCCTACGCGCAGATCGGTGACGCCAACGCGGCGATCCCGACACCGCAGCCCTACCTCCCCCGTCCGGTGTGGGGAGCATGCGGCACGGCACCGGGGGGCAACTCCTTCAACTTCGTAGTGGAGGGTGCCTCGGCCCCAGGTCAGAAGCCAACCACGTACGGCCTGACCAAGGGGCTGCTGGAGATCACCTCCCCCCGCGGCAAGACCAAAGCGGACATGAAGCTCAACACGGAACAGCCGGACATCGAGATCGGCCCCGACTACTTCGACATCACCATCGGCGAGGGCGGCGGCGAGAACACGGGCACGCGCCCGGCCCCACGCTTCCCCAAGAAGACTCCGCCGCCGAGCCCGGCCAGAAGCGGGTCCGAGGAACCGGGTGCGTACAGGGGCACGACCACGGATGCCAAGACCACGGTGGAGAACCAAACGATGTTCTCCGGCCAGCCCCGAACTCCGAGCCCGCCCCCGGACCCGAACCCGGCCGGTAAGGGCCTCTACGAGACCACACTGCCCATGACGCAGCTGTACTTCCTCTTCTGAGCACGGCAGCGGGCCCGGCGGTTGGCCGCCGGGCCCGCTCTCCCGGGGGAAGGTTCTCCCCTTGCCCTCCTCTTCACCCCGTACCTGTGAAAGGCAGGCCACCGCTCCCATGAGCCATGCCGCCCTGCTCGTTCTGGCCGACGGCCGTTTCCCTGCCGGTGGGCACGCCCACTCCGGCGGCGTGGAGGCCGCGGTCGCCTCGCACGGGGTCCACGACGCCACAAGCCTGGAGGCGTTCTGCCGGGGCCGCCTGCACACCGCCGGGCTGACCGCGGCCGGCCTCGCCGCCGCGGCCGCCACCGGATACGACGCGATGGCGTTGGACGAGGCCGCCGACGCCCGCACCCCCGTACCCGCGCTGCGCCACGTCGCACGCAAGCTCGGCCGGCAGATGCTGCGCGCGGCCCGGGCCGCCTGGCCCTGCCCCGAGCTCGACCAGATCGCCCACAGCCTGCCGCAGGGCGCACACCAGCCCGTGGTCCTCGGCGTCGCAGCCCGCGCCGCCGGCCTGACCCCGTTGGACGCCGCCCAGTGCGCCGCCTACGAGAGCATCAGCGGCCCTGCGACGGCCGCGGTACGGCTGTTGAGCCTCAACCCGTTCGACGCCACCGCCCTGCTCGCCCGGCTCGCCGGCGAACTCGACGACGTCGCCCACACCGCCGCCGAAGCGGCAGCACGGCTCGCCACCGACGGTGTCGCAGTCCTGCCCGCCGCATCCTCGCCGCTCCTTGACATCACCGGCGAACAGCACGCCGCCTGGCCCATGCGCCTCTTCGCCTCCTGACCCCCCACACCGTTCGGAGAACCCGATGCACCTCGACCACGACACGATGCTGCCGCACCACCACACCCCCAGCGCCGACGCACTGCGCCCCAACGGCAGCCGCCGCGCCCTGCGCATCGGCCTCGGCGGACCCGTCGGATCCGGCAAGACCGCCACCGTCGCCGCACTGTGCCGCGCCCTGCGCGACCGGCTGTCCATCGCCGTCGTCACCAACGACATCTACACCCGCGAGGACGCCGAGTTCCTGCTCCGCGAAGCCGTACTGCCGCCGGAGCGCATCAGCGCCGTCGAGACCGGCGCCTGCCCGCACACCGCGATCCGCGACGACATCTCCGCCAACCTCGAAGCCGTCGAACAGCTGGAGGAGGCGCTGCTCCCTCTGGATCTGATCCTCATCGAGTCCGGCGGCGACAACCTCACCGCCACCTTCTCCAAGGGCCTTGTCGACCACCAGGTGTTCGTCATCGACGTCTCCAGCGGTGACGATATCCCCCGCAAGGGCGGCCCCGGCATCACCACCGCCGACCTCCTCGTCGTCAACAAGACCGACCTCGCCCCCTACGTCGGCGCGGACCTGGGCACCATGGCCGCCGACGCGAGCAAGCAGCGCGGATCCCTCCCCGTCGTCTTCACCAGCCTGGCCTCGGACGACGGCATCCAGCCGGTCGCCGAGTGGGTCAACGGCTGCCTGTCCGCTTGGCGTGCCCAGGCCGCCGTATGACAGCCACCACACCACATGCGCGTCCGGCGCCCACGGCGGAACATCCCACGCCGACGCCGGTGGCCGAAGGAAGGGAGACGGACAGCGGGCGGGCGAACGAGGCACCCGCCGTCGTGCGCAGGCCCGCAACGGACCCCGAGCTCTCGGGAGTCCAGGCCACCGCCATCATCAGGGCCGCGCACAACGGCTCCACCACCACCGTCCCGCGCCTGCGCAGCAGTGGCCCCTTCCACCTGCACCGGACGCAACCCCGCAACGGGTGGGCCCGAGTCAGCGTCATCAGTGCCATGTGCGCACCGCTCGGCGGAGACCGACTCGCCCTCGACATCACCGCCGAAGAACACGCCAAGCTGGAGGTGTCCACGGCGGCCGCCACCATCGCGCTGCCCGGCGCCACCACCGCCCCCGCCACTTATGACGTCCGCCTCACCGTCGCCGACCACGCCATCCTGACCTGGCTGCCCAAACCCTTGATCAGCGTCCAGAACAGCACCCTCCACCAGACCTGCACCGTCCACCTCGCACCGACCGCCGCCGTCATCCTGCGCGAAGAGCAACTCCTCGGCCGCACCCCCGAGCCCCCCGGCCACCTCACCATGCGCCTGACCGTGCATCGAGGCGGCCGTCCCGTCCTCGACCAGCACACCGCCTACGGCGGGACGGCGCCGGCCTGGGACGGCCCCGCCGTGCTGGGCGGATACCGCGCTACTGGTCAACTCCTGGTCGTGGACCCCTACCTGCCCTGTGATCACCCACCGATCCTCATCGGCGACGATCCCGAGGCAGGCCACGCCGTTCTCACCCCGCTCGCCCAGCACCCCGCTTACCTGGTAACCGCCACCGCCCGTAGCCTCCACGACGTGGGCAAACTCCTGGACACTGCCCTCGAACACATCAAGGGCATGGAGCCGAGATCGACCTGAACAACAGGTCCTGCCCGTCCGTCACGCCCTCGTGGAGGGCGTGACGGACGGGCAGGAGCGGCCGTAGAAGGATCCGCTGGGAACCGGACACTGGCTGCGGGCTGATCGTCGCGGGCGGCAACGGTCCGCGGAACGGCTTACGACCATGCGCGTCAGCCACGATTCGGGGTGTGCATCGGCTCAGGCCAGTGCGCCCTCACTGACCCCGCGGTGTTCGTCTCGGGCGACGACGGCTCCGGCCTCGTCCTGCGGGCAGCGAGGACGGCGCGACCTCGAGGGTGCCCGGCTCCCTGACCGCCGGCGAGGTCCGCGGCTACGACCTCATCCGCATGCTGTCGCGGGACGGGCGGCCGACCGGCTGGGGGACGCGTTCGCGCACTACGGGCGGATCTTCAAGACCCTGGATCTGCTCCAGTTCGTCTCCGACACCGGGTACCGCCGCATGATCGGCAAGCATCTCAACATCACCGAGGCCCGCCACCCCCTCGCCCGGAAGATCTTCTTCGGGCAGCGCGGCGAACTGCGCCAGCACTACCGCGGAGGAATGGAAGATCAGCTCGGCGCCCTCGAACTCGCCTTCTGAACGCCGTGGTCCTGTGGAACAGCCTCTATCTGCGCCGGTCTTGTCGCCCTGTCGACGGCCGGTCGGTCTAAGTCTGCTGGCGTCGAGAGAAGGAGCCGTACCCGGCCGGTCCCGGGCAGCAGATCAGCGTCACGTTTGTGCACGCAGCGCCCGCCCGTCACGCACAGCACCTACGTCGTAAAGTCTGGCCTGCAAGGCTCTGACCTGCGGTTGTCTTCCACCTATTTTCGTTGGACCTGTTTCTGACGACCCATCACGTCCAGCGTGTTGCACTCCTTGCGGCAGTCGCGAAGTGCTGCAGAGCTAGCCATAGGCTTAGCGTCGTCGACCCTCCGGCGAGTAGGGCCCCTGCCAGGTTCTGGACGGTTCATGCGTCGGGTTCGGTTTCGTCGACCACTCAAGACGCCTGGTGCGCCCAACTATCGGCGCCGGGGTGACGTCCACTGTGCACAACAGGGTCGGACAGGAAGAATCCGGGCCTCCGTGGTTGATGGGCTACTCCGCCATCTCCCGGATCCGCCTCGTTCGCCGAGGCGTCGTACTGGCTTGACTTCCTGCCCGGGCATGAGAGGGCCCGGGTGAGGAAGATCAACACTTGCAGCTGCGGTGTCAGCCCCGCGAGCCCCCTCCCTCTCGTCCGGAGCCTTCCGCTACCGATTCCGGACGTGCGCCTCACTCCCGCAGCTCCGTGGCGGCAGCGCCAGGAACTGTCCGGCGTCACTCCCTGTGATTTGCCGCGACCATCGGTGCGCGGTGGAGAGGGCGCCGAACCGGACGGCGGATGGCCTTGATGGGGTAGCGCGACGTGCTGTGGCGGCCCGCCTTCTCCCCAGATTCTCCCCAGCCTGTATGGAACCCCAAAAAGGCCAGGTCAGGGGCCCTCTGGAGGGAAGGTGAGGAGATCACTCGCATCTATTCCCCCCAGGGACTCCCCAGGGCCGCTTCTGGGTCGATTTTTGAGTGATGCGAATGCGAAGTGCGAAGGATGACTGAGCGTGATGCGAGGGGCTTAGAGCCAGTCGCGCCGCTTGAAAATCACGTACAAACTGACGCAAACCATCCCCATGAGGCCGATCGCGAGAGGGTATCCGAATCTCCAACCCAACTCAGGCATGGACTCAAAGTTCATGCCATAGATAGTTCCGACGAGCGTGGGAGCAAACAAAATGGCAGCCCATGAGGAAACCTTCTTGAAGTCCTCGCCATCAGGTCGCTGACCTGCGGAAATAGCCTCAACGAGTGGTCCGACCTGCGATGATCGGCCTTTCCGAACCTTTCAACGTGCTGCCCGTTTGTACGGCCGATTCTCCCCAGCCGCCCCCCAGCAGGCCCTCGTTCTCCCCAGATTCTCCCCAGCCGCTGCGGCCCGGGAGGACGGGGTGCCGCTGGCCAGAGCCTGATTCAAGCGTCGTGCAGAGCTACGCAACGTAGCGCAAGGTGGTCGGAGCGAGGGCGGCAGTCGCCTTCGTGGGGCGACGGCTTGACGAACCGATTCGAATCTCCCCCTCGGCTTCGATCCGTCTGCCAGGCTCGGACACGTGACGTACGTAGTGACCGTAGACATCTGCATCTCGGTGGGAACTCCGGAGATGGACCCGCTGCAGCGTGCCGGGGCCGTCGCGCTGATCGAGAGCGGCTTCGCCTCGGTCGACGGCATCGACGGGCCGGACGGCATGGAGGTCGACCTCCTCGACACGATCGTGGGCGTGTATCCCGGCGGGGCACTGCTCAAGGTGTTCGTCGACGCCGAGGCGCTCGAATTCGCGGAGGACGCCGTCCGGGACGTCGTGAGCGAGGTGCTTCGACGCTCCGAGCTGCTCGCCGATTGGAAGGTCGAGCGGTGCGAAGTCGAACTGCACCCGGAGCTCACCCAGGAGAGCCTTGCCGCCGCCGACGGCCCGGACGGCCCGCCGGACGACCCCGCGGCCCGCAAAGCCCGTCATGCCGAGCCGCCCGTAGCCGCCGAAGGAGGCGAGTACGACGCACAAGCTAAGGCCGAGGAAGTGCGCTCCCGGATGCTCGTGCTGGCGGACGAGCTGCGTTCCTTTCCACCCGTGATGTTCGGTGTGCAGGACGACCTCGGGGAGGAGGACGGCGACGACTACGGGTTCGCAGTCGCGCCCCAGGATGCCGTGCTGGCCGCCGGCGCACTGATCTACGCCACCGATGTCTTGATCGACGAGCTGTTCGAGGACGTGCACACCCTGGAACAGGAGGGCACCAACGTCGGCGAGTGCGACGGTCCGCTGTGGCACCTGGAGGACCTGCCGGAGAGGTACGTCCTCCAGTACGACACCCGATTCGCCCGCCGCTTCCTGGTGACCGTGATCGCCATGACCACGCGCTTCACCAACGGCAGTTTCGACCAGCTGAGTTGCATCGCAGAGGAACTTGCCCTGAGGCTTCTCTTGAGCCAGACGACCGTCACCCTGGAGTTGTTCGGGTTGCTCGACGACGGCGTCGCGAATGCCCTAGAAGTCTTCGCCGACAACGTCTACGAGGACATGGACCACGAGTGGCTGTACGACGGTTCGATGGACGGGATCGACGAGAGCGCAGTGGGATCGGCCCTCGGCATCGCACCCATGGAGTTCGGTGCTTGGTTCACGCCGTTCAACCCCGGTAGGCACGTGCACCCATCGGCCGCAGACGAACCGGACACGGCCGCAGCGTGATCCGCACCGTTCCCTGATGCGGCAGAAGCACGGCGGACGCGGAGGTGCTGTTCGGGCCGATCGAAGCGGCCCCACCAGGTCACGTCACTTCGCCATGCCCTGGTCCCCCAGACGTAGGGCTCGGGGATGGTCCCGGGTCGCCAGTGCCGCAGTCACCCTGCCAACGGCGTCGTCCACGCCTTCGTGCTCCCAGATGCGCAGCGGCAGCCAGCCCAGATGTACGAGGTGGGCGTCGGTCTCCTCGTCGCGGCGGACGTTGCCTTCGAGTTTTCGGCGCCACCATTCGGAGTTGTGCTTCGGCGCGTGCAGATGCTTCTGGCACGCGTGCCAGAAGCATCCTTGGACGAAGACCGCGGTTCGCCATCTCGTGAAGGTGACGTCAGCGCGGCGGCGCGGCATCCCGGGGATGGGCATGTTCACGCGGTAGCGGAAGCCCAAGGAATGAAGAGCACGTCGCAAGGCGAGTTCTGGAGCAGTGTCTCGGCTGCGTTGGGCCACCATCACCCTCCTGACATTCGCGTCCCGCGGACTCGGTACGCCTCTGCGGCTGTCTTTGGTCTCCACTCCCGGACAACTAGTGGCTGCCGATTCGGTAACCGCCTCGCGGTACGGCGCGGTCTGCCAGGGCTGGATCTGTTCGACCGTCGACACAGCAGTCAGTGACGTGCCCATGAGGAGTAATTCGCGCCGATCTAGCCGGATCTGACCAAACGGTGGCCTGGTGTCCTCGTCGTTCGACACTATGCGGTGGGGGCGTGATCGGCTGGACACGCAGGGAAGCTGAGGGGGAACACGATGATCGAAGTTCTGCCGGTGACTGGAGAACAGCCGGACATGCTCGGCGCGGCCATCGCCCTGGGCAACAGGTACACCAAGAGGCTGGGGCTGCTCACGCCGCCCGCGTACCGGAAGTACGCCGACGATGGTGGGTTGCTGGTCGCGTTAGAAGGTGGCGAGCTCGTCGGCTACGCGCTCTTCGGGCTGCCCAAGCGCAGCCAGCACGTTCGTCTCGTGCACCTGTGCGTGGCGGAGGAGAGTCGGGGCAAGGGGGTCGCGAGCCGCTTGATCGCAGAGCTCCGCCGTCGCCAAGGACATCGGCTCGGCATTCGGGCCAGGTGTCGGCGGGACTATGGGCTCAGTGCCACGTGGAGCGGTCTCGGCTTCGTTCCGAAGGGTGAGGGCCTGGGACGAGGGGGTGACAAGGAGACCCTCGATACCTGGTGGTTGGACCACGGCCACGAGGATCTGTTCGCCGAAGCGCAGAGCGACGCCCTGCTGGTCGTGACCGTCGACCACACCGTCTTCTCCGGACTTCGAGGCGCGGGCGCTGAGAACGCGGTCGAGGAGTCGCGGGCTCTTGAGGCCGGGTGGCTCGCAGACCTGGTCGAACTCGCCTACACGCCACAGCTCCTCCTCCACGTGCAGGCGGTCGAGGATCGGGAGCAGCGGAACCATCAGCGCGCCGGCCTGTCTAGGCTTCGTGTCCTGACGCCCGACGCCGCCGCAGTGGTCGCCCGCCAGCAGGAGCTGATCATGGCCGTGGGCAAGGAGCTGCCCGGTGTCGCGCTCGATGGCGACCTGCGCGCTCGCCTCCGGTACGTGGCCGAGACCTCCTGTTCCGGCCTGCAGGTGCTGGTGACCCGAGAGCCCGAGTTTGTGCGACTGGCCGACATCGCCTGGGCCGTCGCGCGCGTCAAGGTGGTCTCTCCGGCAGCGGTGACGGTTCAGGTGGACGAACTCCGCCAAGCCCAGGTGTACCGACCGGCCGATCTCATGGGCACGGCCTTCTCCGCTGCGGAAGTCGAGCACGGTACTGAAGACGGGCTCGTCGCCTTCTTCGAGCGGGATGGCGACGGAGGGGTAGCGTTCGCGGAGCGCTTGAAGGGTCTTTCCCAAGGTGGGGTGCTGTGGCGCAGGGAACTGCTCCGGGACGGCGAAGGACACCCTGTAGCCCTATACGTCTGGGCGTTGGACGGCCCTACCCTGACCGTTCCGATCCTTCGGACCGCGTCGCACTCGCTTGAGGAGACCATCGCCCGACAGTTGCTCTTCATGTTGAAGAGGATCGGCCGGGAGAGGGAGGCCCAAGTAGTACGGATCACCGATCCGTCCCTCTCCCGCGCGGCCATGGCTGCGGCGGGAGGCGACGGCTTCGTCGAGGACGAGAACGGCTTCACCGCGCTCCTCGTCGATGTGTGCGGGCCGGCGGAGGAAGTCTCAACGGCTGCGGGGCAGATCGCTGCTCGACTCGGTAGCGCGACGCCTCGTCTGGACGCCCACGTGTCACCGGAGATCGCGAGCGTCGCCGAGAGGGTCTGGTGGCCGGCGAAGCTCGTCGATACTGCCCTGCCGTCCTTCATCGCTCCCGTCAGGCCGCGCTGGTCGACGGAGCTCTTCAACGTCCCGGCGATGCTCGTGCCGCGCGACGACGTGCTCGGCATCAGCCGTGAGCACGTCTACTACAGGTCCCCGGGTCATCGCGGAGAGAGCGTTCCCGCCCGGATCCTCTGGTACGTCAGCGAGGGGATCGCCGGGCAACAGGGCAAGATGGTGATCGGTTGCTCGCGGCTCGACGAGGTGGTCGTCGGCGATCCGGACATCCTCTTCTCGCAATTCGAACACCTGGGCGTATATGGTCGTGCCGAAGTGCGTGGGACGGCCGGTGATTCGGGCAGGGTCATGGCGCTCCGGTTCTCGGACACGGAGCTGTTTCCCGTACAGGTGACGCATTCGCGATTGGCCGCGCTGGCGAAAGGGCTGGGGCTACGGTTGTCGCTGATGTCGCTGTCGAGGATCAGCGACGCGCTGTTCCAGGCCGTCTACGAAGAGGGGCACCGAAAGACGTGAGCGATCCGGAGCGCGCGATGCTGCTGTCCGTCCACCCGCGGTTCGCGACGGCGATCCTGGCCGGAACCAAGACGGTGGAAGTGCGCCGTCAGCGCGTCGCGGCTCCTCCAGGCACGCCCGTACTCCTGTACGCGACCGCGCCGACCATGGCCATCGTCGGCATGGCGAGGATCGTCTCGGTGCAGGTGGCCAGCCCGCGTGAGGTCTGGATCGCCAGCCGTACGAGCGCTGGCATCAGCCGTCGAGAGTACGACGACTACATGAGCGGTGCGACCCGGGCCAGTGGCCTCTCGCTGGAGGAGCCGGTTGCCTTCGAGGTGCCGGTTCCTCTGGCGGCTCTCAGGGCCTCCGGATCGTTCCACCCACCGCAGAGCTACAGATACTTGACAGGCGAGGACCTACAGAAGCTGGCTGCGGCGACCCCTTCCAGGAGTGAAGCCCTACAAGAGGCCCTTGGCGAGCTGGTGCCTGCGTAGGTCGCTGTGCAGCGGCGACGTCACTGCACTGGGTGGCTGCCGCTGGAATGGCAGGAGCCTGTCACTGTGTTCTTGGGTCTGCTGGCGTCGCCCGTGCCGAGGCCGAACGGCACGGTCTGGCGGGATGGGGTCCGGAGTATCCGCCCAGGCCTGTATCGCCTGCCGGAGCCGAAGGCAGGCGACGTTGATGGACGCGTTGCCCGACTCTGGGAGGGGTGGGTAGGGTGTGCGATTAACCGTCTTGGTCTGCCGTGATGCGAGGAAACCCTTGCCCCGTTCCGTCGTTGTGAGGGATGCCGGGAGCGGGCATGCCTGACACCGATCTTCTGCGTGCCAGCCGGGACGGTGATCAGTTCCACTACCACTGGGCTGCTCGTCAGGCGCTGAAACTGCTGCATCCCGACGCCGATCTGACCGCGATCGCTGTCGAAGGTGTGTCGCCTGACGACACACGCGGCGAGGCCGGCGAGGACGTAATCGACATCGCCGAGTACTACGGTGCGACCGGCCTTCACGAGGCCAAGCGGGTGGTGTACCGGCAGTTGAAGCACTCGACTGTCCGGGCCACGGAGGAATGGTCTGTCTCGGGCCTCTCGAAGACGGTCAAGGGGTTCGCGGAGAAGTTCAGGCAAATCCGCCAGGAGTCGCCGGGGCTTGAAGAGAAGGTGACCTTCGAGTTCCTTTCCAATCGGCCGGTCCGTGAGTCGGTGCTTCGAGCGATAGACATCTTGGCAGTCGGTGGAGAGGCCGGCGATTACGCGCACGATGTCAGGTACCTGAGGCAGTACGCGAACTTTCCTGGTGACGCAGCCGGTGAGGCCGCGTTCTTCAGCTGCCTGGAGGTAGACGCCACGGCTCCGGGCCTGTTGCGGCTTGAAGGGCTCTTCCGGCTGGACTTGACTGGGCTGCTTCCGGGTGCTCCCGATGTGCAACCCCTTCTGCTGAAAGAGATGATCACCAGAAGGGCGACCTCGCTTGAAGCGAACCACGTCGTCGAACGCTCCACCGTGCTTGCCGCTCTCGGAGTCCCACCGGAGCACGTGCTGCCTGCTCCCAACCTCATCGACGAGCCTGGGCACGTCATCGTAACTGAGCAGATGCGCGCGATCGCCGGCGAAATCGTGGGACTTGCTGGGCGGCCCGTCGTTGTTCACGCGGCGGGTGGTGTAGGCAAATCGGTGCTCACGACACAGATCGAACGGAATCTGCCTTCCGGCTCTGTCGCTCTCGTCTACGACTGCTTTGGAAACGGTGGCTACCGGCGTTCCAGTTCCCCGCGCCATCAACATCGTCAAGGCCTGGTGCAGCTGGCGAACGAACTTGCTGCACATGCCCTTTGCGACCCACTGATCCCGATCGGCACAGCTCAGCCGACCGACTATGCGAAGGCGTTCATGGCCAGGGTCCGGGGCGCTGCGGCGGCTGTCACAGCCTCCGCTCCAGGGGCGCTCCTGGTTCTTGTCGTGGACGCGGCCGACAATGCGGCGCTCATCGCGAACGACGGCGGGGAGCGGACCTTCGTCACGGGTGTGCTGCGGGAGGACCTGCCGGGAAATGTGCGGCTCGTGATGCTGTGCCGCACCGAACGCATCCATCTGCTGGAACCGCCGCCCAACGTCCACAGAATCGAGCTTGAAGGGTTCAGCGTCGCCGAGTCCAGGCAGCACCTAGAGTCGGTGTTCGGTTCGGTCACGGAGGCGCAGGCGGCCGAATTCCATCGGCGCACCGGCGGCAACCCCCGGATTCAGGCCCTCGTTCTGGGCGCGGCCTCGGACCTTGAATCCTGTCTGGTCTCTCTCGGTGAGGCGAGGCATCCCGAAGGCTCCCTGTTCGACGAACTCCTCCAGGGCCTGGTGGACCAGTGCAAGGACGCCAACCACCTCGGTGCGGAGATCGACCGTCTGTGCGAGGCCCTGGCCGCACTCAGACCCAGGATGCCCATCAAAGTCCTGACCGAACTGTGCGGAGTGTCGGCCGCCCTCGTGCACAGCTTTGCGGCCGACCTCGGACACCCGCTGCTCGTCGATGGTGACACCCTGCAATTCCGTGACGAACCGACCGAGACCTGGTTCCGGACGAAGTACCGTCCAACCGGCGAGTCTCTGATCAACTTCATCAACCGACTGACCCCGCTCGCCGCCGCCGAACCGTACGTGGCTGCCAGCTTGCCCCAACTGCTTTGGGAGGCTGGTCAGGTCGACACCCTTGTTGAACTGGCAATGACCGACGGTGCCCTCCCCGAGGGCAACGACCTGGAGCAACGGGAGATCGCCCAGCAGCGGGCCCAGTTCGCTCTCAAAGCCACGCTGCGCGTGGGAAAGGAATGGGAAGCCACCCGGCTGGCCGTCAAGGCCGGCAGTTTGGCCGCCGGTCACTCTCGCCGACTTCACCTGCTGCGGTCCAACACCGATCTGGCGGGCCAGTTCCTGGACGCCATCACAATCGAGGACGTTGTCGCGAACCGCAGTCTTGCGGGTGGCTGGCCTGGCTCCAATCTTCACTGCGAGGGTGCTCTTCTCTCCTTTGCTGCAGGCCAGACCGACTTCGCCCGCAGTCGGCTGCGCAGTGCGTCGGAGTGGCTCAGGGCGTGGGTTCAGCAGCCTGACGAGAACCCGAACCGGCACAGCGTCACCGCCACGGATATCGCCGAAGTCGCTTTCGGATTCCTCAACACCGACGGCGTGGAGGCATGCGTCAGCCACCTTGCTCGGTGGCGCCCTAAGTGGGTGGGCTTCGAGGCCGGCGTGATCATTGCCACCCGGCTTGCCGACTCGGGCCGTACCGAAGAACTTGAGGGTCTCGGCCACGCGGCGGTGTCCTTGAAGTACCTCCAACTCGCGGTAGCCTATGCCGCCTGGCAGGCCAACTTCGTCTGCCAGGAACCCCTTGCGCGGCGCTTGGTGAGAATGCTGAAGCGCCAGCGTAGACCGATCTCTGTTCGCCAGAATTCGGGATTCTCGGAAGAGAACAAGGAGCTTCCGGCGGTCGGTTGGATCATCGCGATGGGCCTGCGCCACGGACTGCTCCCGAACAGTGAAGCCGAACGGATCCTGTGCCTGAACCTCCCCGGCGACTTGGGCAGGGGTGCCGGAAGCCGCTGGGGCCGGGGCACCGACACGATCGCGCTGCTGTGCGGCTTCGCGTTGCTGTCGAAGATCCGGAGACAGTCCTTCGACGTGGACGAGTTTGTCGGCGAAGACGTCCGAGAAGCGCGAAAGAAGCCTCACACGTACTCAAGTACCGTGAAGGATCACGAACAGAGCGTCGTGCCCCTCGGTGTCTGGGCGAGCCTGTGGATCGACTGTCTTGTCGGGACCGCCAGCGGCACGGACAGTCCCTTCCGGGAACTCGTGCCTCCCACCCCGTCCCACCGGGGCCATGAGGAGCTACCTCACTTCTTGCACAGGGGCATTGCCCGGCTCGGTGTCCGGATTCTCGCCTTCGGCTCCTCCGCGGCGTCGCGCCAGAACCTGCTCGACTGGTACCGGGGTGCGCAGCGGCACCTTCCGGACGATGTCCTCATCGACGTAATCCGAGCAGCTGCTCCTGTCGACGAGCTGCAGCATGTCGCCGTCGAACTCGCCGAATCCGTGGCCGCGTCGCTCGACGTGGTTCAGGAGAGTGCTGAGTACAAGGCGGAGCAGATGGTGAAACTCGCTCGAGCCGTCCAGCGATTCGACAGAAGCGAAGCTCACGCCTACTTCACCCAGGCAATCGACCTGACCGACCGTGTGGGTGACGATGTACACGCGTTGTGGCGAGCCTTCCTTGCTGTCGCCCGTCGAGCATCCGACGGCAACCATGGTGATGACCGCCGGGCGTATCGCGTCGCACAACTCGCCGAAAGCCTGGAACCCTACCTCGGGGACGCGATGGACCACTCCGTGGTGCTGGCCGCCATGGGCGGCTTGAGCGCCACGACTGCGATGACCGTCGCTTCCCGCTGGCGTGACCGCCGCTTCTGCTCCGAGGGCGCGTTCATCCAGGCGCTGCTCGAAGAGGAGGTCCGCTCCCTCGCTCCGTCCGCCGTCACCGCTTTGGCGTTGGTGCCCTTCGGCGAGCACCGCGTCGATTACCTTGGCCTCGTTGAGCGAGCGCTGCGTCAGATTCCCGGCGATGGCGTGCACATCGCAAAGACGTTGGGGCAGTTCCTGCGGGCACGACGCTTCAGCCGTGCCTCCTTCGAACGTCTCGACCAGACCGCCGGCGAACTGGACATCGACCTCTCAGGAACGCCGCTGGCCCCTGGCGCACGTCACATTGTTTTCCCGACATCGCGCGAGCGCGACTCGGGACGGTGGACCCCGAATGAAGATCAGGACGATGTGCGGTTCGCACGTGCACGGCAGGTCAAGGACGCCCTCGCGGCGTGTGACCTCTCCACCGCCGAAGGCTGGGAGCAGGCCCGCCAACTGGTGCGCGCATCAGGCCATCTGCTGCAAATGGACCAGGTCATAGACCAAGCGGTTGCGGCGCCACTGCGTGAACTCGACGACATGCTCGCCGCGTTCCAAGCCAACCTCAACCTCAACACATTCGACTACGCCCGAATGGTTCAGAGACTCGCCGAGCTGTCGCTGCTGCCACGGGCGGCACGCCGGCAACTGAGGCATCTCGCGGACACGGCTGCGGCGCGGTTCAGCCGGGAGCTGACCACCAAGGTCTACGACCCCATCGACCTGTCAGGACTCGCCAGGTTGGCCGGCGAACCTGATGCGGATCTGCTCGCGACGGCCCTTCGAGAACTCGGTTCACAGTCCGCCGTGCTTCCCCCCGAGGACTGCTATCACCTGGCAGCCCGAATCGCCCCGCGGCTTACTGGCGAGCAGGCGCAGATCGTCCTCGACGACTTCGGCATCATGCTGGCTGACCTCTCACCCGAGGACTCGGGCGACGGTGGCTTCGCCGACCTTCCCGCTGGACCGACCAGCACTGCGGAGTGCCTCGCAGGCTATCTGTGGGGCGTTCTCGGCGACCCTGAGCGCGACACCAGGTGGCGAGCCGCACACTGCGTCCGGCTCCTCGTCGAACTCGACTGCCAAGAAGAACTGGACGCCCTCCTAAGCTTCGCGCTAGGTGCGCTCGATGTGACCCCGTTTCACGATGCCCGTCTGCCCTTCTACGATCGGCACGCTCGCCAGTGGCTGCTCCTCGCTCTCGCACGAGCCGCTCAGGACCCCACCACGCATCGGACAGTCGCAGAGTTCGAGCCCTTGCTGCGGAAAGTGATTTTCGATGACGGACCGCATGTAGTGATGCAGGAGAGCGCGAAAACGATCTGTCTGGCCCTCGCCTTGTCTGGCCGGGGGATCCTGAGCGCGAAGGAACTCGCTATCGCGCGAGGGATCAACGTCCCGACAGAAATCCTAACTGAGTCGTGGGAGGAACGCGGCACGAGAAGGCGAAACGGTGCGGAGGAGGAGGTCCGTGAATGCGAACCAAGCGGCTTCCATTTTTTCTGGGACTTCAAGGACGACTGGTGCAAGCCCCTCGGTGGAGCCTTTGGTATTTCCGAGGAGGCCGTCCTACGTCTCGCCGGTCACACGATCACGGACACCTGGCGGCTTCCCTACCGCGGCACCCGCGAGGACGACCCGCGCCACGCCCTCAGGTTGTATCGAGAAGGGAGCACCTTCGCTTACCGTACGACTCGGCCGGATGCCGACGACCTGGACTTCTATCTATCGACTCATGCCTTGTGGACTGTGGCTGGGGAGTTGCTCAAGGTTCGTCCCGTGTACCGGGACAGCGATGCGGACCTGGACGAGTTCACCGATTGGCTTCGGGATTTTCGTGTCACCCGGGACGACGGCAGATGGCTTGCCGACCGACGGGACCCCTCACCGCAGAGCGACTTGATAGGAGGGGACCGTCTGGACGTCGGCTGGGTTTGGCGGTTGAACAGCGGGCACTTCAGTGAGCGTCTCCTTTCGGATGACGGGTGGGTCAGGGCCTGGGAAAGCTCCGATGAGTCAGGCCATGAGGCTGCGCAGAGGGTCCTGATCCGTAGTGCCCTTGTCACTCCCGCGAAGGCTAGGGCGCTGGTACTCGCCCTGCAGACGGCCCCTTCGTACATGGGCTACCGCCTTCCCGACGCCACTGACAGCGACTACCAGCTCGATGTCCAGGGATTTCAGCTGGCCGGTTGGGTCCTTGATCCTGACGGACATGAGGGGCTAGACCGTAAAGATCCGCTGGCCGCAGGAATCAAGTACCCGCCCTATATGCCCTCTGAAGAAGTAGTCGATCTGCTCGGACTGGAACCGGACGCAGATATGCGCGAATGGAATCGGGCTGGTGGCATCGCTCTTCGCAGTACTTGCTGGGACGATATGTCGGCGACCAGTTCTGACCGCTCGACTGGAACTCAGGGGCAGCGGCTGGAAATTCGACGTGACGTCCTTCAGGGACTGCTGGGTCTGGCCGGTCGTAGCCTGATCGTCGAAGTGATGATCGACCGCACTCACAAAGAGCATGAGCAGAGCTACACGATGAGGCCCCACCAAGATGATGACGAATCCCTCCCCCCGCGCGAATGGTCCTACAAGATTTACCTCTTCGATGACTCCGGAGGATGCGAGGAGCTTTGAGCGGACCCTCGAACTTGGCAAGGAAATCGCCGACAATCTCTCCCAGGGGGATGTCCTGGGCCGCTGGATGGCCCATCACATCGGTGACTTGATCATCCAGGCGGAGAACGCCGTGGGGGCAGAAGCGGACGGCGTACGTCGCGAAACTGCGACCGCCATCCTCGCGCTTTGGAACCATAGGACGGCATTGTCGTCCTCGGCTCAACCGCTGGGCGCGTTCGAGCCCGTGTTCAGAGCATTGGAGCGACTGAGCGAGCCCCAAGATCCCTGGAGCTTCTACCGGATGTTCCCGCCTGGGTATGAACCCAGAGAGAGCGACATGGTAGGAGCACCACTGCTTCGGGTCGCGCTGAGCCTCGAGGAGACCGTCCGCGGCGTAGCGGGTGAGATTGTCGCGCTTGCTGCCCAGGAGGCTGCCGACAAGGAGGCCAAGTGGCTGAAGCTCTCGGAGCATCTCGAAGCGGACGAGGAACGAGCGGCGCGGGACGCCCTCGTTCAGCTGGCACGCACCCTCTCGACGTACACCGATGGTGATGATGGCGATCCGACTGCAGGCGTAGGGCTTCCGAGGCTGATCGCTGCTCTGCTACGTGCCGAGTCACAGCTCGCAGACGCTCGGCGGGCTCTCGAAAACGGTTTGCCCGCGATGCCGTTGGAAAGTGAATCCGACGGGCCGGCGTGAGGGAGGAAGACAGCCGCTGTCGCTCGCACGGCGGGGCGTCTTGCACACATGAAGGGCGACGGTGGGCGCAAGCGGTGGCGATCAAGACTGCGCTGGGTAAGTAAGCGCGGTGCTACGAAAGCCGTTCCGAATCGCTGTCAGGGGTTCCCGATCGCGGTTGAAGCGGAGCTTGTTGGTGAGGAGGACGGCCCAGCGGTCCTGGGCTGGGCTGATCCACATACCCGTGCCGGTGAAGCCGTAGTGGACCCAGAGGTCTTCGGCCGCGGTGGTGCCGGGGGCAGGGTGCCAGAAGAGGCCGCGGGTGGGGGTTAGGTCGCCAGTCTCGATGCGGAGGGATCCCTTGATCCAGGCTGGGCCGAAGGCTGCTTGGGTAGGGACGAGCATGTGGCGAAGGAAGCGGGTGAGGTCGTCGAGGACCGAGAAGGTGCCGGCGATGCCGCAGACGCCCTCGAGGAGGCGGGCGGAGAAGTCGTGGGCGGTGCCCTTGAGGTGGGTGTCGGTGGTCTCGTCGTACTCGGTGGGGGCGCAGCGGGCCGCCTCGGCATCGGGGAGGGGGCCGAAGCGGGTCTGCGTCATGCCTAGGGGGTGCCAGACGCGGTCGGTGGCGAGCTGGTCCAGGGGCTGGCCCGAGAGGTGCTCGGCGAGGTAGCCGAGGACGAGGGCGGCTCGGTCGGTGTACTCGACGGCTTCGCCCGGCGGACGGTGGAGGGCCTCGTGGAGGACGCCGTCGCGGATGTCCTGGGGGTCGGTGCCGTAGAGGTTCTTCAGGTTGGCGCGCAGCGGCAGGCCGGCGGTGTGGGTGAGGAGGTGGTGGGCCGTGGTCTGGGCGAGGGGGTGGCCTGCTACTTCGTCCCAGAAGGCGCCCAGCGGGGTGTGGAGCTGGAGCTTGCCCTCTTCGACCAGGGTGCCGATCGTGGACCAGACGGCGAGGATCTTGGTGAGGCTGGCCACGTCGAAGACGGTGTCCAGCCGCATCGGCTCGTCCGGGTGGTCGGGGTCTAGGAGGCCGACGGCTCCGCTGGCCTGGATGCCGTCGGCGTTCCCGACCGCCCACACCGCACCGGGGTAGACCTCGTCGCGTACGCCGGTCTGGAGGAGGTCTTCGATCCGGTCGGTGATGTGGGTCATGGTCTCCCGATCGTCGTGGGCCGCGGGTGGTCCACTGGCCAGGTTAGTGACGCGGCCCGGGCGGTGCCGACTGCGCCACGGGTGGTGTCAGGCGAGCCGCCGGCCGAGGTCGGCGATGGCCGTGGCGGTGGTGCTGAGGGGGAAACGGGCGGTGTTGGTGCGGCCGGATGCCCGGAGCATCTCCAGGAGGCCGGGGGTGGTGCGCAGGCGGTGGAGGTCGTGGGCGGCGGTGGCGGGGTTGGTGAAGTCGGTGGCCAGACCGGTGCCGGATAGGGCTTCGCTGAGTCCGGGGACGGGTTGGTAGAGGACGGGGAGCCCGCAGGCCTGGGCTTCGAGGGCGACGAGGCCCATGGCCTCCAGGGTCGTGGAGGGCACGGCGAGTACGTCGTGGTCGGCGAAGGCCTTCCACAGTTGGGCGCGGCGGAACCAGCCGAGGTAGCGGACGTGGACGCCGAGCTGGCGGATGACCGGGGCGAGGTCGAGGAACTGGGCGCGCGGGGCGGCGATGCTCAGCTCGACCGAGCGGGTGGCCGCGACGGCTTGGAGGAGGGGTTCGAGGCCCTTCTCGGAGCTGAGGCGGCCTGCGAAGAGGATCCGCAGGTGGCTGGTGGGACGTCGGGCGGGCCGGGGCGGTGGGCCGGTGAGGAGGCGGTCGGGGATGCCCCAGGGGATCTTCTCGATCTTGTGCCTGTCGGTCTTGGGGGCGAGTTTGAGCAGGCGGTCGGCCATGGCGCCGGTGGGGACGACGATCGCGTCGGCAGCGGAGGCTGTCTCGCGGAGAACGCGCAGCTGCGTGGTGTGGTTCTCGGCGTGCAGGAGGTCGGTGCCGTGGACGAAAGCGATCCGGGGGTGGGCGGGTAGGGCCCGCAGGAGGGCGGGAGTGGCGCCGAAGGCCAGGTGGTGCAGGTGCAGCACGCTGATCTGGTGCGGGTCGATGGCGGCCGTCATGGCGTGGCGCAGGTTGGTGACGTACCGGCTGAAGGCGTGGCCGTCGAGGCACTTGCCGGATGCGTGCAGTAGGTCGATGCCGGCTGGGGGGTGGGGCCGGGCGCCGTTGGGGGCGAGCATGAAGGCGCGGGCGGGGATCGCGGGTTGGGTGCCGGCGTAGAGGTCGAGGAAGAGTTCGACGCTTCCGCCGGGGCTAGGGAACGGCAGGTCGAGGGCGGTGGCGACGACGCGGTTCACCGGCGGCCTCCGGGGTTCTCCTCGTAGAGGCGGGACGTCTCGATGCCTTCGCTGGTGCGGTACTTGAGGCCGTGCTGCTGGTAGCTGGCCGGGGAGCCGTGGGTGCGGAGGAAGACGAGCTTGCCGAAGGTCATGCCGGGCCGGACGCGCACGGGGCGGGTGGCTCGGATCTCCAGGGTCCAGCGGATCGCGTGGCCCTGGTGTCCGAGCGGGGCGGAGACGTGGACCCAGATGCCGAGGGAGCCGGTGGTCCGGTCGCCGTTGAGGAGCTGGGCGTAGGCCTCGGAGCCCGTGCGCTCCAGGGTGTGGCCGAGGTAGAGGTTCCCGGGCTCCAGGACGTACCCGTCGTCGGGGAGGGTGAGTTCGGAGAAGGCGGTGGAACTGGCGGCGTCGAGGTCGCCCTCGCAGACGCGGAGCGTGCTGCCCAGGCGCCAGTCGTACGCGTTGGGGGATACGCGGTCTGGGTCATACGGGTCGATGGTGATGCGGCCCGCCTCGCGGGCGGCGGCGATGGCTGGTCCGGTGAGGATCACGAGGTCAGCGCCGTGGCGTCGAGGTCGCGCCAGTACGAGGAGGGCTGGGGCCCGGAGGCCGCCTGGTACTTGCCCTCGTACAGGTCGATGGCGCCCTCGGAGACGAAGAACATGATCTGCCCGATCTTCATCCCGGCGTAGACGCGCACGGGGCGGGTCGGGGTGAGCATCAGTGTCCACTGGCCGTGGAAGCCGATGTCACCGATGGGTGCGGTGATCTCGACGAAGAGTCCCAGTCGGCCGACGGATGAGCGGCCGAAGAGCAGGGGGACGAAGAGGTCGGATCCCACCTCCTCCAAGGTGTGGCCGAGGTACAGCTCGCCGGGCTGCAGGACGTGGCCGTCGTCGCCGATCTCCGTGCGGCGGGTGGGGTTCGGGCGGTGGGTGTCGAGTACCTGGTCGGTGTAGGTGAGCAGGGTTCCGCCCAGGCGGACGTTGTAGCTGTTCGGGTTGATCTGGGTCGCCGTGAAGGGGGAGATGCGCAGCCGTCCGTCCTTCGAGGCGGAGGTGATCTCGGGTCCGGTGAGGATCACTGGTCGTCTCCGTTGGTCAGGATGCTCCTGATCGCCGAGCCGAGGCTGAGGCCGGCGGGGTGGGCTCGGCTGCCGAGACAGGTGTCGGCGAGGTAGTCGGTGGTCAGCAGGCTCGTCAGCCCGGCGGGGAGCGGATCGGGGGAGGTGATCAGGGGGCCTGCCCGCTCGGTGAGGTGAGTGAGCAGGGCGGCGGGGTCCTTCCGGAAGGCCGGCGCGACCTGGGCCTCGACCAGCTCGTTGTCGAACGGCTCGATGGTGAGCAGATCCCCGGTGGTGAGGACTTCGCCGAGCAGCGTCGTGCGCACGGCGGTCTCGTTGAGGACGACCGCCTCGCTGCCCAGCCTGCTGCACGACCGGTCGGCCAGCTCGCGGAGCAAGGCGCGACGGTCGAGCGGCCTGCTCCGATAGGCCGCGACGAGACGACCCAGCGGCTCGGCCAGCTGCGCGTGGACGGAAGCGATCTGTTCACGGACGGATTCGAGCCCGGGCGGCAGGACGGACTCTCTGGTGTCAGGGAAGCGGGCGGTCCGTCCGACCCAGCCTTCGGGGGAGCGCTCGGCGACTGCGTAGCCGACGGCGAGTTCCTGGCCCTTGAGCACGAGGGTGCTGCCGACCCGTTCGGGTCCGGTGTGTTCGCTGTGGCAGTGGCCTGCGAAGACCACGTCGAGGAAGGGGCACGCCTCGGCGAGCCGGAGGTCCTGCTCGAAGCCGGAGTGGCTGAGGAGGACCCAGGAGTCGACCTCGTGGTGGTGCGCGAGCATCAGCTCGCGCAGAGCCTGGACCGGGTCGGTGACGCGGTGGGCGGACCGCTGCCTGGCCGGGATCGAGTTGAACGCCTGCAGGCCGATCACTGCCGTGACGGCCGTCCGCCGGCCCGCGATGTCCACGATGCGCAGACGACGGAAGAGCGCGTTGCCGGTGGAGTCCTCGACGACATTGGCGCATACGGTCCGCGCGTGGAGGCTCGGCTCGAAGTAGTGCGGCCAGCCGTGGTTGCCGGGAGCGACGACGTCGTACAGGGCGAGCAGGATGTCCCGTTCGGGCGCGCCCCGGCCGAGGCGGTAGTACCCGGTGCCCTCGAAGAAGTCGCCGCAGTCCACCAGCAGGCTATCCGTGCGTGCCTGGTGGAGGTGCGCGAGCAGCGGGTCGCCGGCGCCGAGGGCGGAGTGGACGTCGGTGGTGGCCATGATCTGTCGGAGAGAACGGGCCGTCGTCATGGCGAGACCTCGCAGATGTCGGCGCCGAGGTGGAGGAGCTTGCCGGGCAGGTCGGCGTGGCCGCGGCGGAGCTGGTCGACTCCGCCGAGGGTGGTGATGCCGCGGGCGGTCAGCGCGGCGACCATGAGGGCGGAGCCGGTGCGGATGTCGGTGGCCTCCACCCCGGCTCCGGTGAGGCGCTGCGGGCCGGTCAGCCGGCATTCGGTGGGGGAGATCTCCTCGATCTTCGCGCCGAGCCGGGCCAGCTGGGGCAGCAGGTTCCCGTGGCGGCCGGGGTTGATGGAGTCCGCGAACAGGTGCGTGCCGGGCTGGCCGAGGGCCAGCGCCATCAGGGGAGGCTCGAAGTCGGCGTCCAGACCGCCGGTGGCGAGCGTGGCGATGGCGCGAAGGGGAAGGCCGGTCGGTCGGGCGGTGCTCCCGTCGACCAGGAGGACGTCCTCCCGTACCGAGGTGGGGATGCCCAGCCGTTGCAGGGCTGCCTGCAACGGCACCACATCCCGACCTTGGACGCCCTCGATGCGCGCGTTCCCACCGGTGGCGGCGACGGCGCAGGCCAGGGTGCCTGCCTCGATCTTGTCGCCCGGAACGCGCCAAGCAGGCATCTCGGCCGGTGATGCCGGTGCCGGGCTCAGGTCCAGGACCTGTTCGCCGGCTCGGGCCTCCCATCCCGCCGAGCGCAGGGCGTCCAACACGGTGAGGACCTCCGGCGACAGGTTCGGCCGAGCGAGGCGCAGCGCACGGCCTGCGACGACCGCACGCAGGACGGCGACGACCGTCGCACCGCGCGACCGGTAAGGCAACGTGTGGGAGACCGTGTCGGTGGTGGGTCGACCGGCCTCGACGTCATAGCCCTCGTCATGAACGGTTGCGCGGTCGCCGAACGCCTCGTACACCTTGAAGTGAAGGTCCATGCCGCGCTCCCCGATCCGGCATCCTCCGGGCCAGGGCAGCCGGGCGTTCGCCTGTAGGGCGAGGAGGGCGGGCACCAGGTAGTACGACGCGCGGATCCGTGCGGCCGGGGCCAGGTCGAGTTCCGTGGGTACGGCGTCAGGGGGCATGATCACCACGCTGTCGGGCCGTCCCACGACCCGGGCGACGTGCCAGCCCGCCCCTTCGATCAACGTGAGCATCCAGTGGACGTCGGCGCTGGCGGGGACGTTCTCCAGCTGGACGGTCCGGCGCACGGCTGCCGCGGCGGCCAGCAGCGGCAGGGCGGCGTTCTTGGAGCCGTCGACGGCGACCGAACCGGAGAGGGGACTCCCGGGACGTACGGCGATGACCTCCGCGGTCGTCGCAAGAGCTCGATGGGGTGCCATGCGTTCAACTCCTTTGCAGGGGAGGTTGCGTGATGGACGACGTGACCGAGGTGGTTGCGGACAGATCGAGCTCGGCCCAGCAGGACTTGCCGTCGGAGCTGTGGTCGACGCCGTGCCGGTCGGCGAGGGCGTCGATGATCAGCAGGCCGCGGCCGTTCTCGGCGTCCGTACGAGGTGGGCGTGCGTGGGGAAGGACGGAACTCCGGTCGCGGACCTCGAAGCGCAGTCGGCTCCCGCGCAGGCGAGCGGTTACGGAAGCAGCTTCGCTTCCCGTGTGCTGAACGGCGTTCGACAGCAATTCGCCGAACACGACCTCTGCCGTGCACATGCCGTCGGTGCCGATGGCCGGGCGCCAGCCGCTGATCTCGTTCATCACCTGGTGCCGGGCACGAGCGGCGCCCTCGGGCGTACTCGTGACGGTCAGCGTGATCTCGTGCACTTCCATGAGCAGCCTCCTGGATGGGTGCGGTTCCACCAGGCAAGCGGGTCAGGAGACGGCTGCGCGATGTGTCGGGCAGCCCCTGCATCGTTCATGCACGTTGTGCATGGCGGGCAAGTTCGTTGGAGCTAGGCTCGGTTGAACAGGCAGGATCGGTCTCGGCAGAAGGGGCCGTGGCGGAGATGGTCGACACACAGGGCGAGGCTCACCGGATCGGTGAACTGATCCGCCGGGCTCGGGTCTTACAGGGCCGCTCACAGGCGGACGTGGCCGGTGAGCTGGGATACCACCAGTCGAAGATCAGCCGGCTGGAGGGCGGACGCGGGACGGACGACATCCGGGTTCTGCGCGAAGTCGGCCGAGTCCTGCGCATTCCCCCGGCCCGACTCGGTCTGGCGGAGGGCGCCCCGGAAGCCGATCCCCACGATCCGGAGACAGAGGAAATGCTGCGCCGTCGTACCTTCCTTGCTGCCAGCGTCACCGCGCTCACCGCCTCGGTCGCGCCGACGGCTGCGCACCCCGCGCTCGTCCAGGCACTCATGCCCGGGATGCCGGCGGCTCCGACGGCGGAAGCGCCGGAGTCCGGGGAACTACGGAACCGGGCAACGGCCATCCGGCGCCTCTGGAGCACGTGCGACTACGCGGAGCTGGAGCGGACCCTTCCCGGCCTGATCACCGACCTCCGCCACTGCATCGCCGATTCCCCGCAGGCCGAGGAGCTTCCCCGCTTCCTGGCCACGGCCTACCAGACCTCGGCCAGCCTCCTGCTGAAGCAGGGAGACCCCGGCACGGCGTGGCTCGCCGTCGGGCGGGCGATGGCCGAGGCCGAACGCTCGGGTGATCCGCTCGTCCTCGCCGCCAGCGTCCGCCTCCACGCGCACGTCCTGGTCCGCGAACGGCACGCCGGCCAGGCCGTCGCGCTGATCAAGCACACGGCCTCCCAGCTCGCGGGTGCGTACGACCGGCAGCCCCGCCACCACCTCTCCGTGCTCGGGTTGCTGCTACTGCGCGGAGTCACGGCTGCCAGCAGGGCCGGGGACCGCGTCGCCACCGCAGAGTTCCTGGCCGAGGCCAAGGAGGTGGCGAAGTACGTCGCCCTGGACCACCCCGACGCCTGGGCCGACTTCAGCCCCACCAACGTGGCCCTCCACGAGGTCAGCGCGGCCGTGTCCTTCGGCGACGCGGGCGTCGCCATCGACATCGCCCGTCCGCTCATGCGCCGCCACATCCCGGTTCCCGAGCGCCGTGCCGCCCTGTGGGTGGAAGCCGCCCGTGCCTACGCGCAGCAGGGCCGTCTCGCTGACGGCCTCCAGGCCCTGCGGATCGCGGAGACCTGCGCGGCCCAGGACGTACGGCGGCCGGCCGTCCGGGACCTGGTCGCCGACATGGCGGCCCGCGACCGTCGGCGTACGCTGCCAGAGCTCCACCACTTGAGCCGCCGACTGGGAGTACCCGCGTGACCGAGCCGCAGCGCAAGCCCTTCCTGTACGTCGTCGCCTGCGCGGCCGGGATCGCGGGCGACGTCGGGAAGCTGATCGACGCCGCGCACGGGCGGGGCTGGGACGTCGGCGTCGTCGCCACCCCGCAGGGGCTTTCCTTCCTCGATGTTTCCGAGATCGAGGACCGGACCGGTTACCCCGTCCGCTCCACCTGGCGCGGGCCCGGGGACGCACGGTCCTTCCCGCCCGCCGATGCGATCGCCGTGGCCCCGGCCACCTTCAACACGGTCAACAAGTGGGCGGCCGGCTTCGCGGACAACCTCGCCCTCGGCATCCTCTGCGAGGCCCCGGGCATGGGCATCCCCACCGCAGTCCTGCCCTACGTGAACACCGCCCTGGCGGCCCACCGCGCGTACCAGCGCAGCCTCGCCGAGCTGCGCGAGATGGGCGTCCTGGTCGGTAGCTACGAGCCGCACCGTCCGAAGTCCGGCGGCGGTGCCGACCGCTTCCGCTGGGAGGAAGCCGTGGAGCTCCTGGCTCCGCTGCTGGCGGCAGGGGCCGCCCACCACTGATCCCGCGACTGCCAGTGGGTAAGGCCTGCCGGCCTTGCACATCGCGAATGCTTGCGACCGGTGAGCGGGAGGTACCCAGTCGCCGGTCGCAGGCTGCTGTTCCGGGCCCGTCAGTCCTCGTAGGGGAGGTAGACGACGCCGTCCGGAGCGGCTATGGCGCACAGGCGCTCGTACTCGGCGCGGTCTTCCTCGGCCATGTGCGGGAGTACGTCCATGACCATGCGGGCTTCGGGGTGCCGGGCGAAGTACGAGAGAAGGAGCTCGGTGAGGGCCGCCACAGCATTGTCCTGTTCGCGGACGGCCGCGGCGTTGCGGGCACTCAGTGCGGCCATGGCTTCGACTTCGGAGCGCGTGGCCTGGAAGGCGGTCGCCTGTTCGGCCCGGGTGAAGGGGCGCCCGTCACTGTGGGACCAGGTGTTGGTGTCGGGCCGGAGCTTGAAGTCCGAGTCCATCAGCAGGGCGATGATTTCGATGCGCAGTTCGGTTTCGGGCATGTGAGGGTTCCTTACGGGACGGGGGTTGGTGGTGATGTTTTCAATGCTCCGGAAAATCCCCGGTTTGGCTGACCGGGGATCGTCGGCTATGTAGGGACGGACGCGTTCTGCCGTCAGCGCCGGCGGGATGCGCTGTTCGCGGCCTTCAGAGCCGGTTGTGTGGTCGGCGCGTGCCGAGGGATCGATGCCGCAGGGTCGGCAGGCAGGTGCGCGAGACGGCGGAGCCGCCAGACGAGGACGTCGCTGACGGACGTGGCGCTGTCCAGCTCCCGGTGCCGTGTGGCTTCGGTGAGGAGGGCGGTCGGGTCGTGGCCTGCGGCCTGGGCGTCGGCGAGCGTGGCCGCCAGGGCGGGCCAGCCCGGCTCGGTCAGGACTTGTTCGGCAATCTCGGGCAGCGTCTGGCGTAGGACGGCTGCCTGCCGTCGCTGCAGTGGCAGAGCGCGGCCTCGCTGGTGGAGCACGGACATCGGCTGGGCGGCCGCGATCTCGTAGGCGGCACGGAGGTGTTCGGCGGCCAGGCGGGCGGCTTCGGCCTGCTGGGCGTGGTTCCTCCTGGCGTGCCAGTTCGCCGCCGCGGTGACGAGGAAGAACGCGGTGTCGATGAGCATGGCGGTGGTGGCGCCGTCCTCTCCGCGGCCGACGGCCGGTCCGCTGTGGACGAGGTCGTACGCGGCCTGGCGTAGGGCATGGTCGAGCCCGCGTACGGCGCGGACGTGGGAGCGCGTGGCCCGCTCGAACGTGAAGGCTGCATCGCGGAGTTCTCGTCGGGTGTGGGCGGCGGAGGTCTCGGCGAGCGCATCGAGGACCTCGCCGGCAGCGGCGATCTGGGCTGCTGCCGTGCCGTCGTCGCCGTGATCGATGAGCAGCAGTGCCTGCCAGGTCGCCGTAGTGGCGCGGCGGCGGGCGTACGCCGGGCCGGTCACCGGCGGGAGGGCGGGCTGATCTGGTGATTCGCCCTCGTCCGAGGAGGGCTCCGCCGGTTGGGTCCAGCGTTCGCGGATGCGGGGCAGGGAGAGGTCGGGGGCGAGTTTGGATCCCGAGTAGAAGACGGGTTCGCCGTTCTTGTTGCGGTCGTCGTGCAGGGCCACGGTGTAGCCGAGGAGGTCCCCGGACGGTGCCACGCGTCGGTTTACGAGGAGACCGGCACGGGTGAGCCGGCCGAAGAACTCCTCCTCGCTCCGGGCGCCGGACGCCGCGTGCCGGACGCTCTCGCGCAGTTCCTCCCTCGGAGTGCGTTCCCGCTGGTGGCGGTCGGCTTTGTGGCGTTCGGCGCTGGTGGGGCGCTGGGCTGCGGTTCCGTCACCGGTAGAGAGGCGGCGCAGGCCGTAGTCGGCCTCTATGAGACGGGCTTCGGCCTGGGAGCGCTTGGCTTCGTTGTGGCGGCGGGGCCGGCGGCCGTCCTCGCGGACGGTGGTGGCGATGATGTGGATGTGGTCGTCGGCGTGGCGGACGGCTGCCCAGCGGCAGGCGGCGGTGTCGCCCTCGGGGGCGATGCCGGTGGCGGCAACCATGCGGCGGGCGATGTCGCCCCACTGCTCGTCGGTGAGGATCGGGTCCTCGGGCGCGGCGCGTACGGACAGGTGCCACACGTGCTCGGTGGGGCGTCGTGACTTGGGCAGCGCTTCGACGGGCTGGTCAAGGAGCCTTTGCAGGTCCGTGTAGGTGGCTCTCGGGTTGCGTCCGGGGTCGGGAACGAGGCTGTCCCAGGCCGCCACGAGGTGCGGGTCGGTGTGTTCCTCGTGGGTGCCGGGGCCGTAGAGGTAGCGGATCAGGCCGATGGTGCGGGTGCCCATCTTGTGGAGGCGGGGGATCATCCGGCGGGGGTCTCCGTCTCGACGTAGCGCTGGGTGAAGTCGTCCACTCGCTCGGCGGTCCGCTGGACGGCGTCGAGGACCGCTTTGGCGTGCGGGGCGTCGGCGCCGGAGTTCAGGACGGTGGTGACCTGGTTGAGGTTGTGGCCGATCTTGCCGAGTGCCCGGCGCAGCGCGAACAGCTCTCTGACCATCTCCCGGTGGGTGGCGATCTCGGCTTCGGTGTGTTCGAGGTCGCGTGCGGCCTTCAGGGCGGAGTGGGCGAGGAAGCCGGCGATGCTCATGTGGCAGGCGGACGCGGCGTGGGTGAGGAGCGTGAATTCGTCGTCGTTCATGCGGCAGCTGGGCTGGTGCATGCGCTTCTTCTCGGCGGGCAGGCGCTCACGCTGGCGCACGTGCGATGTCGTTGGGGCGGTGTGCGTGCAGCGGGGGGTGTGGCAGGTGTGCTGTCCCGCCGTTTCGTGGTGCGGTCCGGCTTCGGCGGCATCCCGAAGGACCGGCGCCCCCCGGTGCCGGTCCGCTCCCGCCACCCCTGGGGCGGGGGAGCCCAGAGCATTGCTCCCGACGGGAGCAATGCTCTGGGTACAACTTGCTCCTCCTGAGGTGGGGAGCGAGGTCATGTGCTCGTCGTGGCTGGGACGGTCGTGCTGTGGGTTGTGCATGCGTGTCCTTGAAGAGGTAGCGGCTGGTCATGTGAAGGGGCAGTTGGGCGGGGTCGACCGCGAGGGGACCACTCGCTGATGACGCGCGACGATGCCGGGGCTGTGCGGGGACCGGAGCGGACGGGGACGGTCCCCGATTCGGGAGGCGCTCGGTCCCCAGCGGAATGGGCGTGGGGACCGGTCCCGTCTCGGTCCCCGTAGTCGTGGGTGGGGACGGTCCCCGACGTGGACCTGACGGCACCCGAACCGTTGCAGGGCGGTCCCGGATGGTGGGGACCGTGGGGACGGTCCCCACTGAGTCGGGGGATGTCAGGGGGGTGACCTGCGTAAACAGAGTTGGGGACCGGTCCCCGTGGTGCCCGGTGCGCGTAGCGCAGCTAGGGGACGGTCCCCGATCGACGCCTGCGGTCCCCTCCTGGGGGGCCGCTATCAGGCGGTGACCGCGACGGGGACCGAGTGGGGACCGGGACGGGGACCGAGTGGGGACCGAGTGGGGACCGGAACCGGGTTGGGGACGGTCCCCGAAACTGCTCGGGTCAGGGGTTCGGGGCCCCACGATGACGGGGACCGACCTGGGTGGGGACCGACCTGGGTGGGGACCGTCGTGGTCAGGAGCCCGAGGGCTGGGCGCGTCGGCGGTCCGGGCCGGTAAGGATGACGCGGGTGGTCATCTCCGCCAGGCGGGAGGCGACGCGGTCCCCGACCGCGTCGCGGAGTTCCGCGATCGGCAGGTTGGTGGTGATCAAGGTCGGGAGCATCTCGGTGTAGCGGCGGTTGATCAGCCGGTACGTCAGCTCCTCGGTCCACTCGGACTGCTTGGCCGCGCCGAGGTCGTCCAGGATCAGCAGCGGGCACCGGCCGAGCTCCTGGATCTCCCGCTCGGGGTCGTGGTGGGGCCGGGGCCGGAGTTGGGCGTAGAGGTCGGCGGAGGTGACCGCCTGCCAGCGCAGGCGGACTCCGGCGGCCAGCAGTGAGCGGACGGCGCCGTACGCCTGGTGGGTCTTGCCGATGCCGGTGGGCCCGGCGATCAGCAGCGAGGGGCCGTAGGCGATGCCGCGGGTACCGGCCGGCCCGTTCCGCCCGGCGCCCGTGACCGCCTCTACCCAGCCCAGGACTGCGGGTTGGGTGGCGAGTGCCTCGCGGTAGCGGGGCGGGATGCGTCGGTCGGCGAGTTCCAGGGCGGTCACCGGCTCCGCCGTGGGCCCGGCGGGTGCGGTGTCGGGGTCGATGCCCTTGGCGGCGAGGATGGCCTGGAGGCGGGCTGCCAGGGCGCCGGCACGCTGGGGTTCGCGGGTCGAGGTGGTCACAGCTGGCCTCCGTAAGCGGCTTCGGCGTCAACGGGGTTGGTGTACGGCTGAGGGGCCCTACGTGCGCCCCCAGTGGCCTGGGGCGGGTTCATGGCCTCGTTGACCAGGCTGGGCAGCACGCTCGGGTGGAGGCTCTTGGCGCGCATGCGCTCGACCCCGGCCCGGACGTGCTCCGGGTCGATGCCTTCGCGCAGCAGCTTGCTGATCTCCCGGCCGACGTGGCCCAGAACGCTCTCGGGAGGACGCTTCCCGCACGCGGCGGCGTACTCGCCGACCAGATGCTGGGTCGTGACGGTCGGGGGTGGGGCGGGGGCGCTCGCGCCTCCCAACGGAGATCCTAGATCCATGATCCTAGGTCCTAGATCCGGACCGTGAGGGCTCGGCGCAGGCTCCCGCATCTCCCCATGTTGCTTCCCGGAGGGCTCATTGAAGCTGCCCTGACCTGCGGATACGGGTATCAGTGAGGTGGGAGGAGCTGTGGGTGCGAGCTCCGGGGAGGGTCCCTGATGGTGCACGGATGCCTCACGGAGCCCTCCCCGCGCCAGCGGCGAGGCTAGGGGTACCCGGCCGCCGTCGTGGTAGGGGCAGTTCGGGTGCCTGACACCGCTGGGGCGGTTGACCTTCTGGTGCTTGGAGAAGGTCACGATGTGCAGGTACCGCTTGCCGTCTTCGCCTTCGTACCGGCAGATGAGCTCATTGCCGGCGAGCTGGGTGAGGTCGTCCTCGACCTCGATCGGGCCGTGTTCGGGGCGCAGGGACCACAACAGGCCTGCGATGACGGCGGACTGGTCACGGAACCGGCCGTGGTCGTCTGCCTGGGTGAGCAGGCCGAAGAACGTCCGCTCCGCGGTGATGCTGACTGCGGCCAGCGATTCGGAGCTGAAGGCTTCCGGCTTGATGGTGCGGATGCGTGCCATGCCTATCGCCCCGCCTTCGCCTGCTGCTTGGACGGCGACATCGGGGTTGTCGGGGATGTGCGGACGGCTGCTTCGGCCGTACTGTTGGGCATAGACGTTCCTCAGATCCGTTCAGGAGTGGGCGGTTTTAGACAGGGGCTCCCATCGGCTCTCGGCGCTGCAACGCCGGGAGCCGATTCTTTTGTCAGGGGTTGCTTGTCCAAGACAGCCACACCCAGCCCGCACAAGTCCAGCGAATCAGCATTGGGAAAGCCTCAGAGCGCATCGCTGATCGCGAACGTCTTCACAGTAAGGGCGAATCCCCGGTTGACCAAAAAGTTGACGGCGTGGAAAGAGCGACGAAGATCGCACCCCGAAATACATTGACCGGGGCAGGAGGGGCGATCTATGTTTCCGCCGCCGGGAGCCGCTGATGCCGTTCCCATCCCTGTGGTCCGAGATGGGTCTTAGTTCCGCAATGGCCGCCTATGCGGGAATCGACAGTTCGTTCTCCGCGAACCGGGCCCCAAAGTCCCAATGTCTGGCTTCCGTGATTACGTGAACCCGGGAACCCGAGCTACAACAGACGCATGCCCCGAAGAGCTACGGAAATCGGTCCCGCCGGAGAACGGACCGCCCGTGCCATCGAGCGCCTGCGCACCTCGCGCGGGTTCGTCCAGCGCGAGCTCGCCGCCCGTGTCACCGAGCTCGGCCACCCCATGACCAACACCATGCTGTCCCGCATCGAACGCACCCGCCGGCGTTGCGACGTGGATGACCTCGTCGCCATCGCGGCCGCCCTCGGTGTCTCCCCGCTCGCCTTGCTCCAGCCTGTGGAGTAGGGGCCAGGGCGGGTGCGCGGTGACGCCGTCCCGGCTTATACCCGACGATCCCCGGTCAGCCAAACCGGGGATTCTCCAGACCATTGAAGTAGTCCGCTCTACCTGCCCGACGGCAAGCGGGGCGGGCTCGTCATGCCCGATGCCCGTCGCCGCAGGTTGTCGACGGAAGACCCCGAAGGTTCGATACGTGCGAAGTGTTGCTCGTGACAGTGAATTGCTGGCGAATGCCCCTACGCCTCCCCGTGTGCCGCCGCTGGGGAGGGGTTTTCTGAACGTACGTGAAGCTGCCGAACACCTGGGACTGTCGCCCTGCACCCTTTACGTGTGGCGGCACCGTCGCCAAGGCCCGCCGAGTTTTCGGATGGGGCGGAACGGACGCGTGATGTACCGGATCGAAATGCTTGACGAGTGGATCCGGGAACAGGAGCAGCTGGACTCTCGTAGCAATACCTCCCTAAGTCCGGTAAATGCCGTCCCGCAGCGTCGCACCGGGTATCCGACCGCAGCCTGACCGGTCTAACCGGCCTTGCGGCCCGCCCCACGTCCAACCCCCTACACCGAGGAATTCTTTGGCTGGCTATATCGAAGACCGCTGGATCAAAAAGAAGAAGAACCCCGTCACGGGGAAGCGCGAGCGTACGACCCGTTACGGCAAGGGGTCTCGATATCGTGTCGCCGGAATCCCGGGCGTCCGGGACATGTCGTTCGACGTGCTGGAGGATGCCAAGGGGTGGCTCCGGCGGTCCGGCACCGACAGCGAACGGGGCGAGTTCGTCGACCCGCGCGACGGCTCCATCACCTTGACGGACTTCGTCACGCGCCACTGGCGTGCCGGCGTTCGCGGTGCGCCCGGCACGGTCAAGCGAGTTGACGAGCGCGTACGACTCCACATCCTTCCGCACCTCGGTGCGGTGGCGCTGCGCGACGTGTCGGCAACCGTCCTACGCGGCTACATAGCCACGCTCGAAGGCGAGTGCTCTCCGCGGTACGCACGGCAGATCCTCACCTCGCTGTCGAACATCTTCGAAACCGCGATCGACGACAAGCGCCTCGTCCGCAACCCGATGCGGGCCAAGACGGTGCGGTGGCCGAAGGCCCCCGACGAAGATCGTGACGCGTGGCCGCTGGCAACGGCGCAGAGGGTGCGGGACGTGATCAATCCTCGCTACCGGATAGCGGTCGTCGTCGCGCTGGGGTGTGGGCTGCGCCAGGGAGAGGTGTTCGGGCTGTCGCCGAGGGACATCGACTTCGAGCGCGGTGTCATCCGGGTGCGTAGGCAGGTGCAACTTCTCTCCGGGCGGCTCTACTTCGCCCTGCCCAAGGGTGGCAAGACGCGCATCGTCGACATGCCCCGGTCGGTGGCCACGGAACTGGCCGCGTACTTCCTCGACCACCCGGCGGTCGACGTCGAGCTTCCCTGGGGCGGACCGGAGCCCGACAGGGAGAAGCAGAGCTTCCCGCTCGTCCTCACGACGACGTACGGCAACGCCATCCGCGCCAACATCTTCAACGACGAGGTCTGGAAGCCGGCCCTCGCTGCGGCCGGAGTCATTCCCGTACGGGAGAAGGGTGCGCGGTGGAAGGCTTCCCGCAAGGACGGCTTCCACGTGCTCCGGCACACTTACGCCTCGGTCCTCCTCGAAGCGGGCGAGTCCATCGTCACGCTCGCCCGGTGGCTCGGTCACTCAAGTCCGACCATCACCCTCGACCACTACGCCCACTTCATGCCGGAGGCCGGCGGCAAGGGGCGCGCGGCCATCGACGCACTGCTCGGCACGGTGCCCGAGTACGTACCCGAGGGCCTCGTCCCTTCTCAGGGCCGCGCCTGACGTCCCGCACCTACGGAGCTTGCCTGTGCCCGGCAGTGCTCCAGCCCCGCTGTCACCTCAGCCCGGCCGGGGCCGTCCTCGGCCACCAGGAGTTCCCCGGCCGCCACCATGGCCGCCCAGAAACCGGGGGGCGAGCCCCGCCCGTCCCGGAACCGCGTTCTCGCGAAGTACACGAAGACGTTCGTGAGTTCCCCGCTACGGAACCACGCGAGAAGGCTGCCGGGGAAGCCGCCGCGGGCGCCGGCCGCAGTCCCCAAAAGGTCGCGGATCCGCTCCTGGTGAGCGTCCAGCACCCGGTCCACGACGAACACGTCCACGAAGGCCAGAACCGAGGCGACGAGGTCGTCCTCGCCCACCGCGAACTCCTCGAAGAGGGGGCGAGCCTCGCGGATTCGGGTTTCGGCGTCAGTCCGGGGGACTCCAAGGGCCAGACACACGACCAAGGCGGAGGCCTCCCAGTCGCTGTTGCGCGCGGCCAGTGCGACGAAGACCTCTTCGGCGTTCCGTCCGACGGCCAGCATCGCGCGGGCCTCCAGGACCAGTTCGTCCTCGTCTTCCTCATGACTCATGGCCAGAGGCTACAGAGCTGTTCGAATGCGGCGGGCGCGGCCCGGGGCGCGGACGAATATCCGCAAACGACCGCGCCGGGTTCAGCGGCAGAGTTCCATGATGGTGTCGTCGAAGTCGGGGAACTCCTGGGCCGCCAACTCGATCACGGTTGCCGCCGACAGGCGCTGGTGCGGTGCGAAGCTTTCGGCGATGGCCGCCAGCTCCGGATTCGGCTGCGCCTTCCAGTCGGGCTCGTAGGAGGTGGCGGCTTCCCAGGGGCCGAAGCCGTCGGCCAGGAGCCACAGGAAGTCGCCCAGGTCGCGGGCGACGACGCCGGTCTCTCCCTCCGAGCCGAGGAAGACCACGGGCTGCTCGGCCAGCGGCCGGCCGGGACGGACGAGCCAGATCGCCGCGTACCCGCCGGTGCCGTCCTGTCCGAAGACGCGGAAGTCGTTGCCGTCCAGTTCGCTGTTCCCGGTCCACGCCTGGAACCAGTCGGTGGTCTCGGCAGCGGACAGGAAGGCCGGGAAGGGTTCGAAGTCGACCCCGGTCTTCCCGTCGGCGTAGTCGAATCGAATGGCCATCGCGGTGGCGAGCGCGGCGGGGAACTGGCGGTCATTAGTGGGCTTCACGGAGACAGGCTAGACAGGGCGTCGGACATCGACGCCCCACGGGCAGGGTCGTTGGAGGACTGCCGGCTTGCAGTCGTCGGGGGAGACAGGACAGGCCTGGTCGCGACAACGGGTGGCACAGCATCTGCTGTGCCACCCGTTGTCGTTACCCTCCGCAATCGCGTGCCGTCGAAGGTGGTCGGCGGTGCGGGAGGGCTGGCCCAAGGTGCGGAGGAGCGCCCGGCATCGGCGGGCCGCGGATTCTCCCCAGATTCTCCCCAGGGGGTCGTGCGGGCCACTTCTCGGCGTTCGCAGGAGCTAAGTTGATCAATGGTGCTGCTGTGTGGTCTACAGCCAGTCGCGCTTCTTGAAGATGACGTACAGGCTGACGCAGACCACTGCCATCAGCAGGATCGCGAAGGGGTAGCCGCCCGCCCACTTCAGCTCCGGCATGTCCTCGAAGTTCATGCCGTAGATGGTTCCCACGAGTGTGGGTGCAAAGAGGATGGCCGCCCACGACGAGATCTTCTTGATCTCCTCGTTCTGTTCGAAGCCGGCTTCGGCCAGGGCGCGCATTTCGGCGTTCTGTTGTTGGGAGACCAGGGTGGCGTTGACCGTCAGGATTTCGGTGAGGGCCTGGCGGAAGCCGTCGACGCGTTCGCTGGTGTGCGTGACGTGGTCGGCGACGTCGCGGAGGTAGCGCTGGAGCTCCTCGTCCGTGCCGTACTTCGCGAAGCCGGCCATCAGGGCGTGGAGCATGCCGACCAGGGGGCGGGTGGCGCGCTGGAACTCGACCATTTCGCGCGAGAGTTCGTAGATGCGGCGGGAGACCGCCGGGTCGCCGCGGAAGACCTCCGTCTCGATCTCGTCGATGTCGGTCTGGACGCCCTCGACGACCGGGGCGTAGCCGTCGACCACCGCGTCGAGGATGGCGTACAGGGCGGCCTCCGGGCCGAGGGAGAGGAGGTCCGGGTTCTCCTCCATGCGGTGGCGGACGGAGGAGAGGTCCGGGGCGCCGCCGTGGCGGACCGTGATCAGGAAGTCCGGGCCGACGAAGATGTGGAGCTCGCTGAAGTCGACCTCCTCCTGGACGTCGAGGTAGCGGGCGGCGCGCAGGACGACGAAGAGGGTGTCGCCGTAGCGCTCCAGCTTGGGGCGCTGGTGGGCCTCCAGAGCGTCCTCGACGGCGAGTTCGTGGAGGTTGAACTCCGCGGCAAGGGAGTGGAGTTCGGGCTGGGTGGGCCGGTGGAGGCCGATCCAGGCCATCCCGTCGGGCTGCTCGTGCAGCTGCCGGAAGGTGTCGGCCAGGGTGGTGGGGGAGGCGACCCGGCGGCCGTCGCGGTAGACGGCCGAGTCGATCACGCTGAGGTGGTTCGGGGGAGTGGCGGCCTCCGGCGCGGGCTGCGGGGCCGCCGGTGGCCCCGCCGGGGGTGCGGCGGCCGGGGCGGGCCCGCGCCGCCAGGGCGGGCGCTTCGCGGCGTGCGGCGGCGGGGTGCGGCGGTCTGGGCGCTCCGACATCGCAGGTCAGCTCCCGGTCGAGGTGCGTACATTGCGGGTTTCGTTCCGGCAAGGGCAGGCTATCGGGGGGAGCGGGCGTCACGTGCGCAAGGAGTGGAGTTGCGGACGGAAGCTGTCCGCAAGGGGGGCTAGCTTGTCGTCATGGCCTCCACGACGACGCATCCCGTACTCGGCACCCGCGCTCTGAACCGTGCCACGCTCGCCCGCCAGCTGCTGCTCGGCCGCGCCGAGATGTCCGCGGAGGGCGCCGTCACCCACCTGCTCGGACTGCAGGCGCAGAACGTCAAGCCGCCCTACTTCCAGCTGCACGCCCGGCTCGCCGGCTTCCGGCCCGCCGAGCTGGCCGGGCTCATGGAGTCCCGCGAGGTCGTCCGCATGGTCACCATGCGCTCCACCATCCACACCCACACCGCGCACGACGCCCTGACCCTGCGCCCCCTCGTCCAGCCCGCCCGGGACCGCGAGGTCACCTACTTCCGGAAGGGGCTCGTGGGGGTGGACCTGGACCGCCTCGCCGAACGGGCCCGCGCCTTCGTCGAGAGCGAGCCGCGCACCATGGCCGAGATCCGCGAGGAGCTGCTGCGCGAGTGGCCCGAGGCGGACCCGCAGTCGCTGTCCGTCGCCGCGCGCTGCCGGCTGCCACTGGTCCAGGTCACCCCGCGCGGGGTGTGGGGGAGCAGCGGGCAGGTCCGGCTCACCACCGTCGAGAACTGGCTCGGCCGGCCCGCCGGGGCGGCGCAGCCCGTGGACGACGTGGTACTGCGCTACCTCGCCGCCTTCGGGCCCGCCTCCGTCAAGGACATGCAGATCTGGGCCGGCCTCACCCGGCTGCGCGAGGCCTTCGAGCGGCTGCGGCCGGGCCTGGCGGTCTTCCGGGACGAGAACGGCGTCGAGCTCTTCGACCTCCCCGACGCGCCCCGCCCCGATCCGGACACCCCGGCGCCGCCCCGCTTCCTCCCGGAGTTCGACAACCTGCTCCTCTCGCACGCCGACCGCACCCGCGTGGTCGCGCCCGAGATCAAGGGCCGTACCTGGAGCGGGAACCAGGCCCACCGCACGCTGCTCGTCGACGGGTTCGTCGCCGGGCTGTGGAAGCTGGAGGGGGCGGTGCTCACCGTGGAGCTCTTCGACCGGGCCTCGAAGGCGCAGAAGGAGGAGATCGCCGCCGAGGGGGAGCGGGTGATCGCCGACATGGCGGATGGGGATGGGGACGGGGACGAGGCCCGGTCCGCCCCCGTGGCGTCCGTACGCTTCGGGACGGCGTCCCGCCGCTGACCTTCGTGGCCGCGGATGGCCCCAGGCGGCGGACGGGAGTGTCCCGGCTGGTTCCGGCTGGGACTGGCCGGAACCCCGCCCACGGTCAACTCGCGCCCGGCGTCGCACTGGTGGTCCGTACGGCGGACGCGGCACGATACCTGCCATGACGACCGAAAGTACGCAGAACAGCGCCACCGCCCAGTTCCTCGCCGCGCGGGACTTCCTGCTGGAGCGCCGCGGCGACTACGAGGCCGCCCACAGCGGGTTCACCTGGCCCCGCCCCCACCGCTTCAACTGGGCGCTGGACTGGTTCGACCACATCGCCGCCGGGAACGGAGCCGACGCCCTGCGCATCGTCGAGGAGGACGGCACCAGCGAGGCGCTCACCTTCGCCGAGCTGGCCGCACGCTCCGGCGCGGCCGCCAACTGGCTGCGCGAGCAGGGCATCGCGCCCGGCGACCGGATCCTCGTCATGCTCGGCAACCAGCGCGAGCTGTGGGAGGTGATGCTCGGCGCGATGAAGCTGCGCGCCGTCGTCATCCCCGCCACCCCCCTGCTCGGCCCGGCCGACCTGCGCGACCGCGTCGAGCGCGGCCAGGTACGCCACGTCATCGCGCGCGCCGAGGACACGGCCAAGTTCGACGAGGTGCCGGGCGGCTACACCCGGATCGCCGCCGGGCGGCAGATCCCGGCCGGCTGGCGGCGGCTCGCGGACATGCAGGGCGCGGACACCGCCTTCACCCCCGAAGGGGAGACCCTCGCCACCGACCCGCTGATGCTGTACTTCACCTCCGGCACCACCGACCGCCCCAAGCTCGTCGAGCACACGCACGCCTCGTACCCCATCGGGCACCTCTCCACCATGTACTGGCTCGGGCTGCGCCCCGGCGACGTGCACCTCAACATCGCCTCGCCCGGCTGGGCCAAGCACGCCTGGTCCAACCTCTTCGCCCCGTGGAACGCCGGCGCCACCGTCTTCGTCCACAACTACACCCGCTTCGACCCCGAGCGGCTGATGGCCGAGATGGACCGGCACGGCGTGACCACCTTCTGCGCCCCGCCCACCGTGTGGCGGATGCTGATCCAGTCCGACCTCACCCGGCTGGCCAGGCCCCCGCGCGAGGCCGTCGCCGCCGGTGAGCCGCTCAACCCGGAGGTCATCGACAAGGTCCGCGAGGCCTGGGGCATCACCATCCGCGACGGTTTCGGCCAGACCGAGACCACCCTCCAGGTCGGCAACTTCCCCGGGGTGCCGGTCAAGCCCGGCTCCATGGGCCGCCCGGCGCCCGGCTACGAGATCGTGCTGCTGGACCCCGTCACCGGCAAGGAGTCCCCGGACGAGGGCGAGCTCTGCGTGAACCTGGGCGCCCGGCCCGCCGGGGTGACCACCGGCTACCGCGACGACCCGGAGCGCACCGCCGAGGCCATGGCGGACGGGCTCTACCGCACCGGCGACATCGCCGCGCGTGACGCCGACGGGTACCTCACCTACATCGGGCGCTCCGACGACGTCTTCAAGGCCTCCGATTACAAGATCAGCCCGTTCGAGCTGGAGAGCGCCCTGCTGGAGCACGAGGCGGTCGCCGAGGCCGCCGTCGTCCCGGCCCCCGACGAGCTGCGGCTGGCGGTCCCGAAGGCGTACGTCACCCTCGCGGGCGGCTGGGAGCCCGGGCCGGAGACGGCCCGGGTGCTGTTCGCGCACTCCCGCGCGGTGCTGTCCCCGTACAAGAGGATCCGCCGCATCGAGTTCGGCGAGCTCCCGAAGACCGTGTCCGGCAAGATCCGCCGGGTGGAGCTGCGGGAGCTGACCGCGGCCGGCTCGACGGGGGAGTACGACGAGGCCGACCTGGGCTGAGCCGAGCCCGTACGGCCTCCCGTACGGGAATCCTCGTCCGTACGGGAATCTGCGTCCGTACGGGAATCCTCGTCCGTACGGGACCGCGTCCGTACGGGACCGCGGCCGAGCCCTTACGCCGGGAGGTGCGCCTCGATCGCGGAGATGACCTCGGGGGCCTCGGGCTCGGTACGCGGACGGAAGCGCGCCACGACCTCACCGGCGGGGGAGATCAGGAACTTCTCGAAGTTCCACTGGATGTCCCCCGCCTTGCCCTCCGCGTCCGGGGTCTTCACGAGCTCCTGGTACAGCGGGTGCCGGTTCTCGCCGTTGACCTCGGACTTCTCCAGGATCGGGAAGGTGACGCCGAAGCCGGCCGCGCAGAAGGTCTGGATGTCCTCGGCGTTGCCGGGCTCCTGCTCGCCGAACTGGTTGCAGGGCACGCCGATGACCGTGAAGCCCTTCTCCTCGTACTTGAACTGCAGCCGGGCCAGTCCCGAGTACTGCGGGGTGAGCCCGCACTGCGAGGCGGTGTTCACCAGGAGGATCGCCTTGCCCTTGTACGCCGCGAGGCTCGTGGGCTCGTCGGACAGGGTGGTCAGCGGGATGTCGTACAGGCTCATCGGGCTCTCCTCGGCAGGCGTAAGGAAGTAAGCAGGCAACGCCTACGAGCTTAAGCGCCCCTCCTGCGGATCTTGCCGACGAACCTAGGCCCCCGATCCGACCAGCGCGTCCGCCGGGTCGTTGACCGGCTGCGGCATCCCGGTGAGGTCCATCACGAACAGCGGTATCCCGAGATCGTCCGCACGGGTGCGGGCGTCCTCCGTGTACCCGGCGAGGGCGAAGTAGACGCTGGTCGCCGAAGCGGTGAGTCCGTTCAGCCAGACGCACTCCACCGCCCGCAGCCCGGCCGGCGCGGTGGTCGGGTCCACCTGGGCGACCAGTCCCGGAGCCCGCAGGTCCACGGCCGCCGAGGGGATCGGGCGCGCGTCGGGCTGCCGTACGTCCTGGAAACCGAGCCAGCGCAGGTACAGCGCGGCCGTGGCCACGGCGTCGCGGGCCGTACGGATGGTCACCGGCCGGAAGGCGGGCCGCGGCAGCGGAGCGGTCGGCGGCATCGGCGACGGTGGTACGTGCGCCGGCCGCCCGCCAGCGGGGCGGCCCGCCGCATCAGCGCCGCGCGGATCGGGGCCCGCGTCGTGCGGATCCGGCCGGCGCCCGGACCGGTGGCGGTCCGGGCCGCCCGGGGCCGTGACCGAGCCCGGCCCCGTACCCGCGCCGTCCCTCCGTACCCCGCCGCCAGCCTGCCCCGGCCCGGGCTCGTCAACCACGCCGGCCCCGTCCCCGGAGTCCACGCCCTCCAGCGGGTGGACCGGGATCCGCACCACCGTCCCGCACGATCCGCAGCCCAGCTCGGGCTGCGGCCACTCGCTCTCCCGCCCGCAGGCCGTGCACCGCACCGCCACCCAGCTGTCCGACCAGGTGCGGTGCGTCAGCGGCACCGGCGGCGCCGCCAGGTCCAGCGGGGGATGGACCGGGCTTCCGCAGGCACAGGGGAAGACCGGTGCGGTGTAGCCGTTGTCGCGCAGGCACGCCGGGCAGCGCACCGGTACCGCTTCCGCCATGAGACCTGGACCCCCTCGTCGCTGTGCGTACGTCCATGCTCCACCACCGGCGACCGCGGGGGCGAGGGCGCACGCCATTTCCGGGGGATTCGGGTCGCCGGATCGGTCATTTGTACAACTCACCGAGCGAGACGCGGCTTTTGGTGGGTTCCGGGGTCCCCCACCGCCTTGACGCCGACGGAGCCGCCGCTTAGCTTGTTCCGTATAGCAGAACAAAACTTCCGGATTACGGAAAAGCCTGACCGCCAGACCCGCAGGAGAACCTGATGCCTCGTATGACAGCCGCCGCCGCTGCAGTTGAGATCCTCAAGCTCGAGGGTGTCGAACAAGCGTTCGGCGTGCCCGGTGCTGCGATCAACCCGTTCTACCGCGAGCTCAAGAACGTGGGCGGGATCGCGCACACGCTGGCCCGCCACGTCGAGGGCGCCTCGCACATGGCCGAGGGCTACACGCGGGCCAAGGCGGGCAACATCGGTGTCTGCATCGGTACCTCGGGCCCGGCCGGCACCGACATGATCACCGGCCTGTACTCCGCGATCGCGGACTCGATCCCGATCCTGTGCATCACCGGTCAGGCTCCGGTCTCGAAGCTCCACAAGGAGGACTTCCAGGCCGTCGACATCGCCTCGATCGCCAAGCCCGTCACCAAGAAGGCCACGACCGTCCTGGAGGCCGCGCAGGTTCCCGGCGTGTTCCAGGAGGCCTTCCACCTGATGCGCTCCGGCCGCCCCGGCCCGGTCCTGATCGACCTGCCGATCGACGTCCAGCTGACCGAGATCGAGTTCGACCCCGAGACCTACACGCCGCTGCCGGTCTACAAGCCGCAGGCCAGCCGCGCCCAGGCCGCCAAGGCCCTGCAGTTCCTGCTGGAGTCGGAGCGCCCGCTGATCGTCGCCGGTGGCGGCATCATCAACGCCGACGCCTCCGACCTGCTGGTCGAGTTCGCGGAGCTGGTGAACGTCCCCGTCATCTCCACCCTGATGGGCTGGGGCACCATCCCGGACGACCACGAGCTGGCCGCCGGCATGGTCGGTGTGCAGACCGCCCACCGCTACGGCAACGCCACGTTCCTGGAGTCGGACTTCGTCTTCGGCATCGGCAACCGCTGGGCCAACCGTCACACCGGTTACAACCTCGACGCGTACACCAAGGGCCGCAAGTTCGTCCACGTCGACATCGAGCCCACCCAGCTCGGCAAGATCTTCGCCCCGGACTTCGGCATCGCCTCCGACGCCAAGGTCGCGCTGGAGCTCTTCATCGAGATCGCCAAGGAGCTCAAGGCCGAGGGCAAGCTGCCGGACTTCTCCGCCTGGGCCGCCTCGGCGCAGGAGCGCAAGGCCACCCTGCAGCGCCGTACGCACTTCGACAACATCCCCCTGAAGCCGCAGCGCGTCTACGAGGAGATGAACAAGGCCTTCGGCCCGGAGACCCGCTACGTCACCACCATCGGTCTCTCCCAGATCGCGGCCGCGCAGTTCCTGCACGTCTACCGCCCGCGCCACTGGATCAACTGCGGCCAGGCCGGCCCGCTCGGCTGGACCATCCCGGCCGCCATCGGCGCCGCCACCGCGGACCCGCAGACCCCGATCGTCGCGCTCTCCGGCGACTACGACTTCCAGTTCATGATCGAGGAGCTCGCGGTCGCCGCGCAGCACAAGGTCCCCTACGTCCACGTCCTCGTGAACAACGCCTACCTGGGTCTGATCCGTCAGGCGCAGGGCGGCCTCGGCATCAACTTCGAGGTCAACCTCGAGTTCGAGAACATCAACACCCCCGAGCTGGGTGTCTACGGTGTCGACCACGTCAAGGTCGCCGAGGGCCTGGGCGTCAAGGCCATCCGCGTCACCGACCCGGACAAGCTGGGCGAGGCCTTCGAGGAGGCCAAGAAGCTGGCCCAGGAGTTCCAGGTCCCGGTCGTCGTCGAGGCGATCCTGGAGCGCATCACCAACATCGCGATGAGCAAGACGGTCGACATGAGCGACGTCACCGAGTTCGAGGAGCTCGCGACCGAGCCGGGCCACGCCCCGACCGCGATCAAGACCCTCAAGGTCTGATCGGCACGCCAGGCACGCCACGCACCAGGCACGCCAGGCACGCCACGCAGTACACGGCGACCCCCGCCCCTCCGTCAGGAGGCGCGGGGGTCGTTCCGCGTCCGGAGGCCGTTCAGGGGCGGGGTCGGGGACCTGCCCCTGCACGGGGCCTATGCGGGGAGGGGGCCGAGCTCCGCGTCCACCGCGCCGGTCAGCAGCGCGCGGGCCCGCTCCAGGGACAGGGAGCCGCTCAGCCAGCGCTCGCTGAGGCCCTCCACCAGGGCGGTCAGCCGCTCGGCGGCGTCCAGCGGCGTGACGTGCAGATCGGCGAGGCCGGCCGCCTGGGCGTCCGAGATGGCCTCCGCCGTGTCGTGGGACCAGGAGCGGGTGGACTCGGCCAGGGGCGCGCGCAGGTCGGTGTCGAAGATGGCGCTGGCCCGCAGCTCGCCCCAGGCGGTGCTGTTCTCGCGGACCCGGGGGATGTCCTGGAGCTCGCTCAGCAGCAGCTGCAGGAGCACCTCGCGGGCGTCCTCGGTGTCCTTGAGGGCCTCGTCGGTGTAGCCGGTGGCGCGGTCGCTGATGAAGGCGAGGGTGCGCTGGACCAGACCGGCGCGGTCCTTGAAGTGGTAGTAGATCAGCGCGGTGGAGACCCCCGCCTCGGCCGCCAGTTCCTCTACGCGCAGCCCTCTGACGCCGTTGCGCGCGATGACGCGCACCGCTGCTTCCAAGATCAACGCCTGGCGATCGGCCACTCTTGCCCGCACCTTTCGGTTGGATGCCGGATACCCCTTGACTGACCTTTCAGTCAGGACTCACCATAGCTCCAACCCGACACCCTGATGCGCTTTTCAGTCTCTTCGATACTGACTGAAATTTCAGTCAGATTGCTCGTGGTCGTCCGATCGTCCTCATCGCACCGAGGGAGCACCCGCATGAACCAGCGCATGCCCGCCGAATGGGCCGCGCACGAGGCCTGCCTGATGGTCTGGCCGACCCGCGCCTCCCTGTGGGGGCCGGCCTTCGAGGCGGCCAAGCAGCAGTACGCCGCCGTGGCCCGCGCCATCGCCGCATTCGAGCCCGTCATCATGATCGCCGCGCCCGGACTCGCCGACGAGGCCCGCACCGTCTGCGGCGCGGCCACCGCAGCCACAGCGGCCGACACCGCCGGCGGCCACGGCATCGAGGTCGTAGAGCTGCCGGCCGACGACTCCTGGCTGCGCGACTCCGGTCCGATCTTCGCCTACGACGAGCACGGAGACCGGGTCGGCGTCGACTTCCGCTTCAACGCCTGGGGAGAGAAGCACTACCCCTGGACCGCCGACGACAAGCTCGCCTCGCTCCTCCTGGACCGGCTCGGCACCCCGCGCGTCCACTCCTCCATGATCCTCGAAGGCGGTGCCGTCACCGTCGACGGCGAAGGCACCCTCATCACCACCGAGCAGTGCCTGCTGCACCCCAACCGCAACCCCCGCATGAGCCGCACGGACATAGAGGACGAGCTGAAGCGCCGCCTCGGCGTCGAGAAGGTCATCTGGCTGCCCTACGGAGGTCTGGAGGACACGGAGACCGACGGTCACGTGGACGGGGTCGCCGCCTACGTGGCCCCCGCCAAGGTGGTCGTCTCCCTCCCCGAGGATCCGGCCCACCCCGACTACGCCCGGATGCGCGCCAACCTCGCCGTCCTGGAGGCCTCCACCGACGCCCGCGGCCGCTCGCTGGAGATCGTCGTCCTCCCGCAGACCACCTACGGGGAGGTCGCGGGCACCCCCGTAGAGGTGGGCTACCTCAACTTCTACCTCGCCAACGGCGGTTGCGTGGTCCCCGTGAGCGGGGGCCCGGAGGACGAGGCCGCCCTCGCCGTCCTGGCCTCCGCACTCCCCGACCGCAAGGTGGTCGGCGTACCGACCCCGGTCCTCGCGTACGGCGGCGGCGGTGTCCACTGCATCACCCAGCAACTCCCCACGCGGCGCGAGGACCTGACGGCATGAGCTACGCACTCCTCACCTCCTACGGTTCCCCGCTCGGCTCCCCGGCCCGCACCGAGCCCGCCGAGCGCCTCCCCCTGCGCGTCGGCCTCGTCCAGATGCGCTGGTACGCCGACGAGCGCGAGCACGACGGCCGGCTCCGGGAGGGCGTGGCCCTGGCCGCCGCCGAGGGGGCCACCGTGGTCTGCCTGCCCGAGCTCACCCGCAGCCCGTACTTCTGCACCACCGACGACCCGATGGCGCAGGGCGCGGCGCGTCACCTCGAAGACGTCGAGGACGGCCCGACGGTCCGGCTGGCCGCCGAGCTCGCCACGGAACTCGGCATCACCGTGCACGCCTCGCTCTACGAACGCGCGCAGGACGGCGGCCTCGGATACAACACCGCCGTCTGCGTGGCCGCGGACGGCAAGCTGATCGCCCGGACCCGCAAGAACCACATCCCCGCCTTCCCCGGCTACCGCGAGGACCTCTGCTTCCGCCCCGGCGACAGCGGCTTCCCGGTCGTCCCCCACCAGGGCGCCCGCTTCGGCTTCCCCACCTGCTGGGACGAGTGGTTCCCCGAACTCGCCCGCGCCTACGCCCTGAACGGCGCCGAGATCCTCGTCCACCCCACCGCCATCGGCTCCGAGGTGGGCCTGCCGGACTTCGACACCCGGCCCATGTGGGAACACGCCATCAGCGCCAACGGCCTCGCCAACGCCCTCTTCATGATCGTGCCCAACCGCACCGGCACCGAGGGCCGCTCCACCTTCTACGGCTCCTCGTTCATCTCCGACCCCTACGGCCGGGTCATGCTGCGCGCACCCCGCGACCGGCCCGCCGTCCTCGTCGCCGACCTCGACCTCGACCAGCGCCGCGACTGGCTGGAGTTCGGCCTGCTGCAGACCCGTCGCCCCGAGCTGTACGGCCGGCTCACCGAGCCCCTCGGTCCGCGACTCGGGTAACGGCCGGAACGGGGGCGGGGGCGGCCGGAACGGGGGGAACCGGGGGACGGCCGGATCGGGGGGACGGCCGGATCGGGGGAACGACAAAGCGCCGAGTCACGGGACCGTCCGTGACTCGGCGCTCTGGTTGTTACCGCCCGACGGTGCGAGGCTGGCGCGACAGGACGTTCGCACCGCCGGGCGGAGTCGGTTGGGGAGGTGTGTTCCTCCGCGTGCAGGGGGCTCTGTGCGTAGCCCCTGTACGCGGAGGATTGGCTGGGACCGTGGCGGTCGGCGACGAGAACTCCGGCTTCGTCTCCCTCAGGTCAAGAGACGGGCCTCGGAACCCATTACCACCGCACTGGCTCGCACGCCCGCCACGGTCCTCGTCCTGCCCTCGCCGCGTACCACCCCTCATCCGGGTCCACGGGTCGGGCTCAGCACCCGGGGCCTGACCTCCCGTCAGGCCCCCGGTACAGCTGTGCGGCTCAGGCGTCGCGCAGGGCGCGCACGGCCTCCTCGACGCGACGGCCGTAGTCGGCGTCCGCGGCGTGGAAGTGAGCCAGGTTCTTCTCGATGACGTCCTCGAGGGTGACCTGAGACAGGCCGCCGGCGATGTTCGCCACCAGACGCTGCTTCTCGGCCTCCGACATCAGGCGGTAGAGCTCACCGGCCTGGAAGAAGTCGTCGTCCTTGGTGTGGGCCGGGGCCTCGTGGGTGCCCGTGTAGCCGGAGACGGCCTTCGGGGCGCCGAGCGCGAGACCGGTCTCGGCGGGGCCCTGGTACGAGTTGGGCTCGTAGTTCTTGTCGTGGCGCGAGCCGTTGCGCAGCGCCATGACGCCGTCGCGGCCGTAGTTGTCGGCCTTCGTCGCCTTCGGGGCGTTGACCGGCAGCAGGGTGTGGTTCACACCGAGGCGGTAGCGCTGGGCGTCGGCGTACGCGAAGAGACGGCCCTGGAGCATCTTGTCCGGCGAGGCGGTGATGCCCGGGACGAAGTTGTTCGGGGAGAAGGCGGACTGCTCGACCTCGGCGAAGACGTTGTCCGGGTTGCGGTCGAGGACCAGGCGGCCCACGCGCTGCAGCGGGTAGTCGCTGTGCGGCCACACCTTGGTGAGGTCGAACGGGTTGAAGCGGTAGTCCGCGGCCTCGGCGGCGGGCATGATCTGGACGTAGAGGGTCCAGCTCGGGTTCACACCGCGCTCGATCGCCTGGAGCAGGTCGGTCTGGTGCGAGTTCGCGTCCTTGCCGACGAGCTCGGCGGCCTGCTCGCCCGACAGGGACCGGATGCCCTGGTTGGTCTTGAAGTGGTACTTGACGAAGAAGGCCTCGCCCTGCTCGTTCGTCCACTGGTACGTGTGGGAGCCGTAGCCGTTCATGTGGCGGTACGACGCCGGGATGCCGCGGTCACCCATCAGCCAGGTGATCTGGTGCGTCGCCTCGGGGGCGTGCGCCCAGAAGTCCCAGACGTTGTCCGGCTCCTGCTTGCCCGTGAAGGGGTCGCGCTTCTGGGAGTGGATGAAGTCGGGGAACTTGATCGGGTCCTTGATGAAGAACACCGGGGTGTTGTTGCCGACGAGGTCGTAGTTGCCCTCTTCGGTGTAGAACTTGAGCGCGAAGCCGCGCGGGTCGCGGACCGCGTCCGCGCCGCCGAGCGAGTCGGCGACGGTGGAGAACCGCAGGAAGGTCTCGGTCTTCTTGCCGACCGTGTTCAGGAACGCGGCGCTGGTGTACGCGGTGACGTCGTCCGTCACCTCGAAGTAGCCGTACGCGGCGGAGCCGCGGGCGTGCACCACGCGCTCCGGGATGCGCTCGCGGTTGAAGCGGGCAAGCTTCTCGAGGAGCTGCTGGTCCTGGACCAGGAGCGGGCCACCGACGCCGGCGGTGGCGGAGTTCTGATTGTCGGCGACCGGGGCGCCGGACTCGGTCGTCAGCGTGCGCTTCGACATGGTGACCTTCCGTACGGGTAACTGCTGACGGAAAGCGTCTTCCGTCATGCGGAACAGCCTAATTTCGGCGGCAACTAAACGTCAACAGTTTGTTGAACGAAGTTGAAAGGCGAGTGGTGATCCGGACGGCGCCGGCACTTGGGCGCGACAGGACAGGTGTCAGCACCGGCGCCATCCGGAGACTCGGATCCCCTGTAAGAGGGGAAGTGCTCAGATCTGAGCGCCGGAGAGGCGCTCGACCGCACGGAGCAGGGCGGAGTGGTCCAGGCCGCCGTCACCCTGGGCGCGCAGCGAGGCGACCAGCTGGGCGACGACCGCGCCGACCGGGAGGGCCGCACCGACGTTGCGGGCGGCGTCGGTGACGATGCCCATGTCCTTGTGGTGCAGGTCGATCCGGAAGCCGGGCTTGAAGTCGCGGTTCAGGAAGTTGTCCTTCTTGCGGGTCAGGACCGTGGAGCCGGCCAGACCGCCGTTGAGGACGTCCAGGGCGGCCTGGAGGTTCACGCCGGACTTCTCGAGGAAGACGACGGCCTCGGCGCACGCCTGGATGTTCACCGCGACGATGAGCTGGTTGGCGGCCTTCACCGTCTGGCCGGAGCCGTGCGGGCCGCACAGGACGATGACCTTGCCGAGCGCCTCGAGGATCGGCAGGGCGGCGTCGAAGTCGGCCTGCTCGCCACCCACCATGATCGACAGGACGGCCTCGATGGCGCCGGCCTCGCCGCCGGACACCGGGGCGTCGAGGACGCGGATGCCCTTCTCGGCGGCGTTCTTCGCGAGGTCGACCGAGGTCTGCGGGGTGATCGACGACATGTCGATGATCAGCGCGCCGGACTTCGCGTTCTCGAGGATGCCGTTCTCACCGTAGGAGATGGCCTCGACCTGCGGGGAGGCGGGCACCATCGTGATGATGACGTCGGCGTCCTTGACGGCCTCGGCGATCGAGCCGGCCACGGAGCCGCCGGCGGCGGCCAGGCGGTCCAGCTTGTCCTGCTCCAGGGTGAAACCGGTGACCGAGTAGCCGGCCTTCAGGAGGTTCTCGGCCATGGGGGAGCCCATGATGCCGAGACCGATCCAGGCGATCGACGGGAGCGCAGTGGGGTTGCTCATGATGAGGGTCCTTCTCTTAATGCTTTGTACGAAAAGTTCGTGACGTGCCTGGCTGATCGCCTGGACTTTGTCCGCCTACTTCGCGGCGCGGGCCTCGGCCGGCAGCCATGCGAAGGACGCGGCAGCGTCGGCGGCCTTGTACTCCAGGCCTACGTAGCCCTCGTATCCGGCCTTCTTCAGCTGGTCGAGCAGCTCCTCGAGGGGCAGCTCGCCGGTGCCGGGGGCACCGCGTCCGGGCTTGTCCGCGATCTGGACGTGCCCGGTCTTGGCGGCGTACTTTTCGATGACCTCGGAGAGGTCCTCATCGTTCATCGCCAGGTGGTACAGGTCGAGCAGGAACTTGGCGTTGCCGAGGCCGGTGGCCTCGTTCACCTTGTCCACTACCTCGATGCCGGCCGGGGCGCTCACCAGCGGGTAGAGCGGCGACTCGGGCTTGTTGAGGGTCTCGATCAGGAGGATCGCGCCGACGCGGTCCGCGGCCCGGGCCGCCACGACCAGGTTCTTCAGCGCGAGCTCGTCCTGTACGGCCGGGTCCACGCCTTCGACGCGGTTGCCGTACAGGGCGTTCAGCGCCTTGCAGCCGACCGAGGCCGCGAAGTCCGCGGCCACGTTGATGTTGGCGTTGAAGCGCTCCGACTCCGCACCGGGAACCGAGACCGCACCGCGGTCCGGCCCCGGCAGCTGGCCGGCGTAGAAGTTCAGGCCCACCAGCTGGGTGCCGGCGTCCTCAAGAGCCTTCTTGAGGGCGTCGAGCTCCTCCTGTGCGGGGGTGGGGGTCTCGATCCAGGGCCACCACAGCTCGACCGCCGTGAAGCCCGCCGCGGCGGCAGCCGCGGGACGCTCCAGGAGCGGGAGTTCCGTGAAGAGGATCGAAAGGTTTACATCGAAGCGCTGGTCCGTGTATCCCATGAGGGGTGTGCGCTCCTTCCGTATTGCGGAAGTTAGTTTCTGCTTGATGGAAGACTGCATCGGGCTTGTCCCGGATGTCAAGTACGGACTGCCGGAAAATCGAGACCGCGGGGTAGCTTGACCGCGTGCGATTGAGAGTGGAGTTCACGACCGAGCCCTTCGACCTCGAAGAGGCTCCTGCCCATGCCGTGGCCGCGCGCGAGGTCATTCAGAAGGCCCAGCTGGACGCGGTGGACGTCGGCCCGTTCGGCAACACCGCCGAGGGTGAGGCCGACCGGGTGCTGGCCGCGGTGGGCGCGCTGCTGCGCGATTCACTGGAGGCCGGGGCCACGCGCGTCTCGCTCCAGGTCAACGTGATCGGGGAGGACACCCCATGACGGAGCCCCGCGACCACCCCTTCGTCACCGCGGTCAAGCCGCTGGTGGACGCCATGGGCGGCGAGCTGATGGATCCGGCCCTGGCGCAGCCCGACGACGTCGTGCTCAGCTGGGAGGGCCAGGACCTGCTGGCCGTGCGCCTGCCGCAGCTCTCGGATTCGCTGGACCACATCCTGGCGGCCCTGGAGCGCCGGCACGGCGTACCGTTGTCGCAGCTCGACCGGAAGTCCAAGCAGGACGTGGTGCGGATACTGGAGGCGCGGGGCGCCTTCTCCGTGCGGCACGGTGTGGAAACGGTCGCGGGCGCCCTGGGTGTAAGCCGCTTCACGGTCTACAACTACTTGAACCGGGATTCCGGCCCCAAAGGCAGCGCCAAGAGCAGCCAAGAGTGAAAGACTGCTGACCCGCAGTGACGAGCCGCCGCCCAATTCACCCGGGCGGCGGCTTTTGTGTACGGGAAGTTTCAACAAAGTGTTGACGCCGTGTTGTCGAGGGCGTTAGCTATGCGCAGCCCGTCAAAGCAACAACAGGCCACGGAGGCCTACCGTGACTTCGAGTCCGACCCCGGGTCTCACCCGGTTCAACACCTTGGACGACAGCGCGGCCACGGCCGAGCTGCACGAGGTGTGCGCCAGTTCGGCGTGGGGGAGCAAGATGCTCGCCCAGCGCCCCTTCGCCACCGCAGAGTCCCTGTTCGCCGCGAACGAAGCCGCCATGGCGGAGCTCACCGCGGACGACCTGGGCGAAGCGATGGGAGGCCACGCGCCGATCGGCCGGCCGAAGCCGGGAGACCCGACCTCCGCCCGCGAGCAGCGTGGCATGGCCGGCGCCTCGGAGGAGCTCAAGAACGAGCTCCTCGAACTGAACCTGGCGTACCAGGAGAAGTTCGGCCACGTCTTCCTCATCTGCGCCACCGGTGCGACCGGTGAGTTCATGCGGGACGCGGTCAAGGTCCGGATCGACAACTCGCCGGAGCGGGAGCGGGAAATCGCCCGCGGCGAGCTCGTCAAGATCAACAAGATCCGCCTGACCCGCCTCGTCGAACTCGTTGAAGGAGAGTGAGACCGATCATGAGCACCGAGACCACCGCGTCGGTGTCCACGCACATCCTGGACACCAGCATCGGCAAGCCCGCCGAGGGCGTCGCCATCTCCCTGTCGGCCCGTACGGGTCTGGACGGCGAGTGGGCGGCCCTGGGCGGCTCCGCCACCGATGCGGACGGGCGCTGCAAGGACCTGCCGGCGCTGCCGGAGGGCACCACCCACGTGCGTCTCGACTTCGAGACCGAGACGTACTTTTCGAAGAAGCAAGCCGAGGCGCAGCAGGACGCCCCCCGCGTAAGGGACAGCGGTGCGTTCTTCCCCGAGGTCACCATCACCTTCGCGGTGAACCCGGGCGAGCATTACCACGTACCGCTGCTGCTCAACCCGTTCGGCTACTCCGTTTACCGAGGGAGCTAGCATGGCCACGATTCTGGGCCAGAACCAGTACGGCAAAGCAGAGAACCGCGTCGTCAAGATCACGCGGGACGGCGACACGCACCACATCAAGGACCTGAACGTCTCGGTCGCCCTCTCCGGCGACATGGACGACGTCCACTACTCCGGCTCGAACGCCAACGTCCTGCCGACGGACACCACCAAGAACACGGTGTACGCGTTCGCCAAGGAATACGGCATCGAGTCCGCCGAGCAGTTCGGCATCCACCTGGCGCGCTGGTTCGTCAACAGCCAGGAGCCGATCCAGAAGGCGCGCATCCGGATCGAGGAGTACTCCTGGTCCCGGATCGCCACCTCGGACGCCAACTCCAAGTTCATCGGCTCCGACGAGGTGAACCACTCGTTCGTCCGCGACGGCGGCGAGACCCGGGTCACCCAGATCACGTACGACGGCAAGAACTGGGAGGTCATCTCCGGCCTCAAGGACCTCGTCGTCATGAACTCCACGAACTCCGAGTTCTGGGGTTACGTGAAGGACAAGTACACGACCCTGAAGGAAGCGTACGACCGCATCCTCGCCACCCAGGTGTCGGCCCGCTGGCGCTTCAGCTGGTCGGACGACGACCAGCGGATGCCCAACTGGGAGAAGTCCTACGCCGAGACCCGCAAGCACATGCTCCAGGCCTTCGCGGAGACCTACTCCCTCTCGCTGCAGCAGACCCTGTACCAGATGGGTTCGCGCATCATCAACCACCGTTCGGAGATCGACGAGGTCCGCTTCTCGCTCCCGAACAAGCACCACTTCCTCGTGGACCTTGAGCCCTTCGGCCTCAAGAACGACAACGAGGTCTACTTCGCCGCGGACCGCCCGTACGGTCTGATCGAGGCCACTGTTCTCCGGGACGGCGTTGACGCCCGTATCCCCGTGGACATGACCAACCTCTGATGCGGCACGCGCGTCCCGGGGCTCCGCAGTGGCCCCGGGACCGCGCGACACTCTTCAGCTTCCTGAATCGGCACCCGGACGCATCACTCGGGGCGGCAGTACTGTCAGCTGTCAAGGCCCCCGGCTCCGGCACTCAAATCTCCTGGGCCTTGCCGTGCCCATACCGCCACTGAAAGCACGAGGAAGTCCCATGGCAGCATCGGCAGCCCCTGACAGCGCGGTCGAGCGCATCGTCATCGAGAACTGTGCGATTGCGACCGTCGACGCCAACGACACCGAGTACGCCTCGGGTCACATCGTCGTCGCCGGCAACAAGATCGAGTCGATCGGTGCGGGCAAGGCCCCCGAGAACCTCGAGAACGTCGTACGTCGCATCGACGGCACCGGGCACCTCGTGACCCCCGGTCTGGTCAACACGCACCACCACTTCTACCAGTGGATCACGCGTGGTCTGGCCACCGACCACAACCTCTTCAACTGGCTGGTCGCGCTGTACCCGACGTGGGCGCGCATCGACGAGCAGATGACGTACACGGCCGCGCAGGGCTCCCTCGCCGCGATGGCCAAGGGTGGCGTCACCACCGCGATGGACCACCACTACGTCTTCCCCAAGGGCTCCGGCGACCTCTCCGGCTCGATCATCCGCGCCGCCTCCGAGATGGGCGTCCGCTTCACCCTCGCCCGCGGCTCCATGGACCGCAGCGAGAAGGACGGCGGCCTGCCGCCGGACCACGCCGTCGAGACCCTCGAGGGTGCGCTCGCCGACACCGAGGCGACCGTGAAGAAGTTCCACGACGCCTCGTTCGACTCGATGACCCAGGTCGCCGTGGCCCCGTGCTCCCCCTTCTCGGTCTCCACCGAGCTGCTGAAGCAGGGCGCCGAGCTGGCCCGCCGCCTGGGCGTGCGCATGCACACGCACGGCTCCGAGACCGTCGAGGAAGAGCAGTTCTGCAAGGAGCTGTTCGGCATGGGCCCGACCGACTACTTCGAGTCGACCGGCTGGCTCGGCGAGGACGTGTGGATGGCGCACAGCGTCCACATGAACGACTCCGACATCGCCGCGTTCGCCCGTACCAAGACCGGTGTCGCGCACTGCCCGTCCTCCAACGCCCGTCTGGCCGCCGGCATCGCCCGCGTCCCGGACATGCTCGCCGCCGGTGTCCCGGTCGGCCTCGGCGTGGACGGCACCGCCTCCAACGAGTCCGGCGAGCTGCACACCGAGCTGCGCAACGCGCTGCTGATCAACCGCCTGAACCCGGTCCACCGCGAGCGCGCCCTGAACGCGCGCCAGGCCCTGCGCCTCGGTACGTACGGTGGCGCCCAGGTACTCGGCCGCGCCGACAACATCGGTTCGCTGGAGGTCGGCAAGTGCGCCGACCTGGTGCTGTGGAACCTGAGCACCTTCCTGCACTCCTCGATCGCCGACCCGGTCACCGCGCTGGTCTTCGGTGCGGCCGCCCCGGTGACCGCGTCGTTCGTCAACGGCAAGCAGATCGTCGAGAACAACCGCCTCCTCTTCGCCGACGAGGACGCCATCGCGGTGTCCACCCGGGAAGAGGCCCAGCGCCTCGCGCGGATCTCCGCGCAGGCCTGATCCCCCGGAGTCCGGCCGGGGGGGACGGCCCCCGGCCGGCCGCCGCGGACCCGAGCGGGGTCCGCGGCAGCCGTTCCCGGGTAGCGCCTGAGGAAATCCGAGGGCGCCCCGGGGGCGGTGACTCGTGCCACTTGCGCTGCCGCGCGCGCTTCGCGCCATGGCCACGGCACCTCCAGCCCCCGCGGCTGGAACCACAGCGCGGAACCGGTTTTGGGCGAATCGATTCTGCACCCCTTGGGACACGTAGTCGCACCACCCACAACTCCATACAGGCTCGACTCGCACTCCTTTCGCACCACCTCCATGACACCCACGTCCCTGCCGACGTGTTACCCGACCGGAGGAAGCCGTGGCCGCAATGCCCAGGTTTCGCAAAGACGCAGTCGCCGTACCGCAGGTCTCCGGGGAGAAACACCCGGTCGACGAGACCCTGCCTCCGCTGAAAATGTTCACGAGCGGTCTCCAGCACGTGGCCGCGATGTACGCGGGTGTCGTCGCCCCGCCCATGATCGTCGGCCCTGCCGTGGGGCTGTCCGCCACCGAGACCGCCTTCCTGATGGGCGCCTCGCTCTTCACCGCCGGCCTCGCCACCCTCCTCCAGACCCTCGGGTTCTGGAAGATCGGCGCCAAACTCCCCTTCGTCAACGGCGTCTCCTTCGCCGGTGTGACCCCGATGATCGCCATCGGCAAGGGGGAGGGGGACAACGCCATCCCCGTCATCTTCGGCGCGATCATCGTCGCCGGAATCCTCGGCTTCTTCGCCGCCCCCTACTTCGGCAAACTCGTCCGCTTCTTCCCACCGGTCGTGACGGGTACGGTCATCACCCTCATCGGCGTCTCGCTCCTGCCCGTGGCCTTCAACTGGTCGCAGGGCGGGAACAGCACCGCCGCCGACTACGGCTCGATGAAGAACATCGGCATGGCCGCCGTCACCCTCGTGATCGTCCTGCTGATGCGCAAGTTCCTGCGCGGCTTCCTCCAGCAGATCTCCATCCTGCTCGGCCTGGTCGCGGGCACGCTCATCGCCCTGCCGCTCGGCATGACCAGCTTCGACGCCGTCAAGAACGCCTCCGTGGTGGGCTTCCCGACCCCGTTCCACTTCGGCGCCCCGCAGTTCCAGGTCGCCGCGATCATCTCGATGTGCATCGTCATGCTCGTCTGCATGACCGAGTCCACCGCCGACATCCTGGCGCTGGGCAAGATCGTCGGACGTCCCGCGGACGCGAAGACCATCGAGGGGGGCCTGCGCGCAGACACCCTCGGCAGCGCGCTCAGCCCGCTGTTCAACGGTTTCATGTGCAGCGCCTTCGCCCAGAACATCGGGCTGGTCGCCATGACCAAGGTGCGCAGCCGGTTCGTGGTCGCCGCGGGCGGCGGCATCCTGATCCTGCTGGGCCTGTGCCCGATGGCCGCCTCCGTCATCGGCGTGGTCCCGCTGCCGGTCCTCGGCGGCGCCGGGATCGTCCTCTTCGGGTCGGTCGCCGCCAGCGGCATCCAGACCCTGGCCGGCGCGGCCATGGAGAAGGGCGAGAACGCCCTGATCGTCGCCGCCTCCGTGGGCATCGGCCTGATCCCGATCGCAGCGCCCGACTTCTACCACGCCTTCCCGAAGGACCTGCTGGTCGTCCTCGACTCCGGCATCAGCACCGGCTGCGTGGTGGCCATCCTGCTGAACCTGGCCTTCAACCACCTCGGCGCCAAGAGGGGCGCGGCCTCCGGGGCGTCCCCCGAACCGGTGCCGGTGCACTGACCGACACCGCCGGACCGTACGGCGGTGCGCACGTCACCCACTGCGGGCGTGACGTGCGCACCGCCGTACGCGTGCGTGTGCTCCAGCTTGGACGGCTCCGCCGGTCACTCTGGGTGGCGGGGCCAGTGTTCGTGGTCCGTCCTCGGACGGATAGGTTCACCGTGGTGTGTTCGAGCCACTTCTGGAGGGGTCACCGGTGGACATTGTCGCGATCATGGAGGCGCTGGCCGAACAGGGCATAACCGTGCTGTTCAAGGCCGATGCCGAGCGGATGGCGGAGAGGCGGAGGCCCTGGACGTTCGTGGCCAGTGGCGCCCCGTTGCGTGACGACGTCCTCGTGCGTACCGATGCTGCGTCCGTGGAGCAGTGCCTCGAAGCCTGCCTGCCCCGCCTGCGCGAACTGGGCTTCACTTTTCCCGAATGACGAGGCATGCCGGCTGGAGCGGCGATGCGGAGGTCGGCGACGGGCACCAGCAGCCGGAGGCGGTCGCGCCGGTACGGATCGTCCGTCCCGTTCACGCGTGGGCGCCGCCGGGAGTCTGCGCCGCGGGCACGGCCGGCGAGGGCTGCCACAGCATCAGGTTGCTCATCAGCTCGGCCTGTTCGATCGCGTCGTCCAGGGCGTGGTGCGTGTGGCGGCGCCGCGACAGCAGTTCGCGGGGCATCCGGCCCTTGACCGCCGCGCGCAGCGGCACGCGCGCCTTCGTCGCGTAGAGGGTCTTCATGTCCAGGCAGCCGGAGTGGCCGAAGGGGCTGTCACCGCCGAACCGCATCAGGTACCAGTACAGGAAGGTCCAGTCGAAGGGGGCCGGGTAGCCGCACATCACCGGCTGCGCACCGGCTTCGGCCGACACCTCCCGCACCCAGGTGCGGAACTCCTCCATGGCCGCCGCCGGGTCGGCGCCCTCCCGGACCAGCCGGTCGCGGTCCAGCCCGCTGACGGCGAGCGCCTCGGGCACGTACGCGTCGCTGATCGGCCGCAGCTCGCGGTAGAAGGTCCGCTCCTGCGGATCGGCGGCCGTATACGACGCGCCGTCCTGCCGGCCGGCGACCGCGGCCCCGAAACTGATCATCGAGTAGGGGCCGGGGATGGGTCCGTCGGCCTCGACGTCGACGGAGATGTAGAGGCTGGGACGTGCGGTGCGGGCTGCCATGCGCGAGAGCATGCCAGCCCGCGCCGCGCCGTTCACCCGGATTTACGACCGCCGGGCGCCGCGCCCGCCCACGTACGGTGACCGGCCGCGGGCGGGCCGTGCGCCTCCCGTCGGTCGACGGCCGCCGCCGTCGGGGGGAGGATGGAGAGCGGGGAGCGTCGGAGCGAAGGAACGGTCATGTTCGCAGACACCAAGGCATTCAGCGGATTCTCCGTCGACGACATCGGCAGGGCCAAGGAGTTCTACGAAGGCACCCTCGGCCTGCGCGTCTCGGAGAACAAGGACATGGGCCTGCTGTCGCTGCACCTGGCGGGCGACAACACGGTCATGGTCTACCAGAAGGACAACCACGAGCCCGCGAGCTTCACGATCCTCAACTTCCCCGTCGACGACGTCGATCGGGCCGTCGACGAACTCACGGGACGAGGCGTCCGGTTCGAGCGCTACGAGGGCTTCGACACGGACGCCAAGGGCATCGTCCGGGAGGCGGAAGGCGGGCCCACCATCGCCTGGTTCAAGGACCCGGCGGGCAACGTCCTCTCCGTGCTGGACGGCTCCTTCTAGCCCTTTCCAGCCCCCTTCCAGGCCCTGCCGCCCCCCGCAGGCCTCAGGGGGCCGGGGTCAGGAACATCCCGGTCTGGTCCCCGCCCGCGGTGTTCTTGCAGCTGAAGCCGGAGCTCGCGGGCTGGGCGACGACCAGCGCGAGGCAGCGGCCGGCCGCCAGTTGGCCGAAGTAGTTCGGGTGCATGGACTCCTGGATCAGGCCCTGCGACTCGTTGTTGTCGATCCAGCGCGCCCACTCGCTCGTCTTCGCCGAGGCCGGCACCGTGGAGCTGACCTGCTTGCTCGCCTTGGCGCACACCTCACGGCCCTGCATCATGTCCCGCAGGTCCAGGAACTGCACCCCCTTGGCCGCGGCGACCCCCTTGATCCGGTTGGCTATCTGCGGCACGAGCGAGTCCCGCGCCCAGTCCGAGTCCCGGTTCCAGAAGGGACAGCCGCCCGTGTTGAGCCGGCTCCAGTCGCTCTGCGTGTACCGGTTCTCGGCGCCCCGCGGGATCGGCGACGGGTAGGACTGCAGCACGATCCGGTACGAGGAGTCGGCGTACCCGGCCGCGCGCATCACGGCCCGGACCTCGTCCACGGACTTGCCGACCTTGCCCATGACCGCGTCGATCTTCTGGTCGACCCCGTACTGCTGGTCGTCGTAGCAGTACGAGTTCCAGATGACGAAGTCGAGCGCGCAGTCCTTGATGATGTCGGCGAAGCCCAGGTCGTTGCCGCCGATGGACAGCGCGATGACCTTGACGTTGTGGCTCGCGGCCACCGCGGCGAGCTGGTCCGCCTGCGGCGCCTCGCCCTTGAAGGCGACGCCGCCGTTGGAGGCGCGGAACACGTTGTCGGAAACGGCCCCCGAACAGGCCAGGTTCACGGCGACGTCGGCGATCGCCCCGGCGCTGCGCACCTCGGCGGAGTCCGAGCGGTGACACCCGCCGGCCGTGGTCCCGTACACCTTGCCGGGATCGTAGGTGCTGCCGCTGACCCAGCCCCGGTCGGTCCCGTTCCTGCTCCCGGAGTTGGTGAGCGTGTTGCCCTTCCAGCGTCCGGCCTCGCCGGAGATGTAGCTGTCGCCCATGGACACCACGGCGGTGGGTCCGGTCCCGGGGCTGGCCACGGAGGTCCCGGCGCCGCCGGCCACCAGCGCGCCGACGGCGAGCGGCAGGACCAATCCGGCCCCGGCCAGTCGTCGCACCCGACTGCGGTACCGGTCCTTGCTGACGTTGCGGAATCCGATCACTGCGGAACTCCTGCGTTTTCGGCCATGCCGAAGTCGGCAACGACTCCGTCGCGTGGCTGGGAAAGTGGGGGTACCGCCGGCCGGTGGCATCGGAAAGGTGACACGGGCCCACTTGTTACCGCTAGGTACAGGCAAGTTACGAACGAGTAACGACCGATCGGTCGTTCGGGAGCCTGATCTTCCTGTTGTGGAACGCAAACGGCTCCGCCCCCGTGCCGTGAAGGCGACGGGGGCGGAGCCGGCGGATTCGGCCGCTGTGCGTGTCAGCCGAATCCGGGGATCAGCCGACCAGCTGGTCGTACGCGGGGAGCGTCAGGAAGTCCGCGTAGTCCGCGTCCAGGGAGACCTGGAGCAGTAGGTCGTGGGCCTGCTGCCACTTGCCGGCCGCGAAGGCCTCCTCGCCGACCTCGGCGCGGATGGCGGCCAGTTCCTCGGCCGCGATCTTGCGGGTCAGCTCGGCGGTGGCGGTCTCGCCGTTCTCGAACACCACGCCGGCGTTGATCCACTGCCAGATCTGGGAGCGGGAGATCTCGGCGGTGGCCGCGTCCTCCATCAGGCCGAAGATGCCGACGGCGCCCAGGCCGCGCAGCCACGCCTCGATGTAGCGGATGCCGACCTGGACCGCGTTGCGCAGGCCCTCGTACGTCGGCTTCGCGTCCAGGGAGTCGATCGCGATGAGCTCGCCCGGGGCCACCGAGACGTCCTCGCGCAGCCGGTCCTTCTGGTTCGGCTTCTCGCCGAGGACCGCGTCGAAGGAGGCCATCGCGATCGGGACCAGGTCGGGGTGGGCGACCCAGGAGCCGTCGAAGCCGTCGCCGGCCTCGCGGTCCTTGTCGGCCTTGACCTTCTCGAAGGCGACCTTGTTGACCTCGGCGTCCTTGCGGGACGGGATGAAGGCCGCCATGCCGCCGATGGCGTGCGCGCCGCGCTTGTGGCAGGTGCGGACCAGCAGTTCGGTGTACGCCCGCATGAACGGGGCGGTCATCGTCACCGCGTTGCGGTCCGGCAGGACGAACTTCTCGCCGCCGTCGCGGAAGTTCTTCACGATGGAGAAGAGGTAGTCCCAGCGGCCCGCGTTCAGGCCCGCCGCGTGGTCGCGCAGCTCGTAGAGGATCTCCTCCATCTCGTACGCGGCGGTGATCGTCTCGATGAGGACGGTGGCGCGGACCGTGCCCTGCGGGATGCCGACGTAGTCCTGGGCGAAGACGAAGATCTCGTTCCAGAGGCGCGCCTCCAGGTGCGACTCCGTCTTCGGCAGGTAGAAGTACGGGCCCTTGCCGAGGTCGATCAGGCGCTTCGCGTTGTGGAAGAAGTACAGGCCGAAGTCCACGAGCGAACCGGAGGCCGGGCCGCCCTCGAACCGCAGGTGGCGCTCCTCCAGGTGCCAGCCGCGCGGCCGCATCACGACGGTGGCGAGCTGGTCGGCGGGCTTCAGGGCGTACGCCTTGCCCGTGCGCGGGTCGGTGAAGTCGATGCGGCGCTCGTAGGCGTCGATGAGGTTGAGCTGGCCGAGGACGACGTTCTCCCAGGTGGGAGCGGAGGCGTCCTCGAAGTCGGCGAGCCAGACCCTGGCGCCCGAGTTCAGGGCGTTGATGGTCATCTTGCGGTCCGTCGGACCGGTGATCTCCACGCGGCGGTCGTTCAGCGCGGCCGGGGCCGGCGCCACCTTCCAGTCGCCCTCGCGGACCTGTGCGGTGTCCGGGAGGAAGTCGAGGGTGGAGGTCCGGGCGATCTCGGCACGGCGCTCGGCGCGGCGGGCGAGGAGCTCGGCGCGGCGGGGGGCGAACCGCCGGTGGAGCTCGGCCACGAAGGCGAGAGCCGCTTCGGTGAGGACTTCGTCCTGCCGGGGCAGGGGCTCGGCGTCGACGATGGCCAGCGGGGACGGCGCTGGTGCGGACATATCTGTCACTCCTTCAGCGGCGGTGCCTGGCGGCCGCGGGGGAATGCTCGCGCGAGACGGCACGCGGTGCCGTCGGGTGTGGAGAGTTCCGGAATACGGTCGCGGGCGCCGTCTGGGGGTTCAGGGCGCTTCTGACCAGTGGATAGTAATTTCCTCATGGTGGAAGTTCAATGGTTTGTTGATATCGAGATTCTCTGAGTCGACAGATTCCACTTCCCGGTGGCCCTCAGTGCCATCGCCGTCACGCCGTGCTCAGAGGAGACGCACCAGGTCGGGCGGTGTGTCGATGTCGAAGGCCTCCGCGATGTCCGAGCACTCCACCAGCATGAGCTCTTCGGCGTGTCGTGCGAGGTGCACCCGTGCGCCCTTGTCGCCCGTCGCCGTCGCCGCGATGTCCGCCCAGCGGTCCGCGCCGAACAGCACCGGGTGGCCGCGCTCCCCGTCGTAGGCCGCCGCCACCAGGCTCGCGGGGGAGCGGTAGGCCTCCCGGACCCGGGCCACGGCCGCCGGGCCGATGCCCGGCTGGTCCACGAGCGAGACCAGGGCCGCGCGGGCGCCCGTACCGGCCAGTGAGGTGAGTCCGACCCGCAGGGAGGAGCCCATCCCCTCCGCCCAGTCCGGGTTGTCCACGACCACGCAGCCGGTCAGGTCGGCGCGCTCGCGGACCTCGGGGGCCGAGGCGCCGAGCACCACGTGCACCGGGCCGCAGCCCGCCTCGCGCAGGACCCGTACGGCGTTCTCGACGAGCGGGCGGCCGCGGTAGGGGAGCAGGGCCTTGGGGCGCCCGCCGAGCCGGCGGCCGCCGCCGGCCGCCAGGAGCAGGCCCGCGATCACGGGTGAAGCGGAGGGGGCGTCGGAATCGGAGGGGGAGTTGGCTGACATGCCACCGATTCTCGCTCCTGTACGGAATCCCGTGAGCGCCGCGCCAGAGTGCGGCGTACGGAGTCCAGCGCGGCCCCGATGCGCAGCGGCCGGGAGACCCGGTTCTCGGCGGCGGCCAGCAGGGCACGTTCGTCACGGTCGGTCAGCATTTCGCCGTCTCCTTGCCAATCGGGGGCCAATACGGCGAGTCTGGTCCTCGATTGGCCTGGCCGTCAGAGCCAATCAGGGGAGGTTGGCATGGCAAACGGGCGAGTGGTCCAGACAGCGGACAGAACCATCGGCAGTCGGCAGCTCGCCGCCCTCCTGCCCGCCGAGGTCCTGGCCCGCCCCGGCTACCGGGCGCTCGCCGACGCCGTCCGCACGCTGATCCTCGACGGCCGGATCGCCCTGCACGTCAGGCTGCCCGCCGAACGCGAACTCGCCGAGGCCGTCGGCGCCAGCCGGGCCACCGTCACCGGCGCCTACGACCTGCTGCGCGAGAGCGGCTACGTCCGCAGCCGGCGCGGCTCCGGCACCTGGACCGAACTCCCCGACGGCCACCGCCCGGTCGGTGCGCACGCCATCGTCGGGGGGATCGGCGGCCGCGCGGACGGCGAACCGGGCATCGACCTCGCCATCGCCGCCATGGGCGCCCCGGAGGGCAGCCTCGCCGAGGCCTTCGCCTGGGCGGCGCCGCGCCTGCCCCAGCTCGCCCGCAGCCCCGGCTACCACCCGTTCGGCCTGCCCGACCTGCGGACCGCCGTCGCCGAGCGGTTCAGCCGGCGCGGACTGCCCACGCGCCCCGAGCAGATCCTGCTCACCTCCGGCGCCCAGCAGGCCTTCAGCCTGGTCGTCAGCCTGCTCTGCCGCGCCGGGGACCGGGTCGTCACGGAGAACCCCACCTACGCCAACGCCCTCGACGCCCTGCGCCACGCGCGGCTGCGCACCGGTTCCATCGCCGTCTCCGACGCCGGCTGGGACATGGAGATCGCCGAGTCCACCCTGCGCCAGACCGTGCCGAGGATGGCGTACGTGATCCCCGACTTCCACAACCCGACGGGCGCGCTGATGCCGCCGGAGCAGCGGCTGCGGCTGCTCGCGGCGACCCGTGCCACCGGGACCTGGCTGGTGGTCGACGAGACCATCGCCGACATCGCGCTGGACGTGCCCGCGCCCCCGCCGCTGGCCTCCCTCGCGCCGCGCGGCGGCGCGGACCACGTGATCACCATCGGCTCGCTCAGCAAGACGCACTGGGGCGGCCTGCGCGTGGGCTGGGTCCGGGCCACCGCGAAGATGATCGCCGAGCTGACCGCGGTACGGGTCTCCGCCGACATGACCGGCTCGGTCCTCGACCAGCTGGTCGCGCTCCCGCTGATGGACGACATGGACCGGGCCCTGCCCGCCCGCCTCGCCCAGCTGCGGATCCAGCGCGAGGCCCTGGTGCAGGCCCTCCAGCGGTACACGCCCGAATGGTCCTGGCAGGTCCCCCCGGGCGGGCTCTCGCTCTGGGTCGACCTGGGCGAGGCGGTCAGCTCCGCCCTGGCCGAGCGCGCCGCGGCCGCCGGCGTGCACATCGGCCGCGGCGCCCGCTTCGGGGTGGACCCGGGCACCTTCGAACACCGGCTCCGGATCCCCTACACGCTCTCCGCTGACCGCCTGGACGAGGGCGTGCGCCGCCTCGCCGGCGCCTTCCACGACGGCATCCCGCTCCCCTCGGCGGTCGACCGCCCGCACTGGGTGGCCTGAGCCGCGCGGCCCGGCGGTCCGTGCCCGGTACGGGGCGGCAGTCCCTACGGTGTGCGGATCAGCCGGCGGGTGGCGGCGGCCGCGACCGCCGAGGTGCGGGAGTCGACGCCGAGCTTGGCGTAGATGTGCACCAGGTGGGACTTGACCGTGGCCTGGCTGAGGAAGAGCTTCTTGGAGATCTGCTGGTTCGACAGGCCGTCCGCGACCAGCTGCAGCACCTCCAGCTCCCGCTTCGTCAGCGCCTCCGCCGGGGTCCGCATCCGGTCCATCAGCCGCAGCGCCACCGCCGGGGCCAGCGCCGACTGGCCCGCGGCGGCCGTCCTTACCGCCGCCGCCAGTTCCTCCGGCGGGGCGTCCTTGAGCAGGTAGCCCGAGGCGCCCGCCTCCACCGCCGCCAGGATGTCCGCGTCCGTGTCGTACGTGGTCAGCACCAGCACCCGGGGGGAGCCCGGGCGGGCGGTGATCAGGGCCGTCGCCTCGGAACCGTGCATGCCGGGGCCCGGCCCGAACTGGAGGTCCATCAGGACCACGTCCACCGGCTCGGAGCCCGCCAGCTCCACCGCCCGCTCGGCGGTCGCCGCCTCGGCCACCACCGCGAAGTCCGCCTCCGTGTCCAGGACCGCGCGCAGTCCCGCCCGGACCACCGGATGGTCGTCGGCGAGCAGCAGCCGGATCGTCATCGTCAGACCTCCAGGGGCAGCGGCAGGGTGACGGCCACGGCGGTGCCCTGGCCCGGGGCGGACTCCACGGTGAACAGCCCGCCCAGCGTCTCGGCGCGCGAGCGCATCGCGGGCAGCCCGAAGCCGCCGTCACCGGAGGCCGACGCGGCCGAGGAGGGGTCGAAGCCGTGCCCGTCGTCCACGATGTCCAGCGTGACCGAGGCGTCCATGAAGGTCAGCGTGATCTCGGCGCGCCCGGCCCGCGCGTGCCGCACCACATTGGCCAGCGCGGACTGCGCGATCCGCAGCAACGCCACCTCGTACGGGGTGGGCAGCACCCGCGGGCTGCCGCTCAGCGAGAACCGCACCCGCGGCCCCGGCACCCCCGCGCACAGCCGCTCCAGCGCGGCGGCGAGCGACCCGTGCTCCAGGTCCGGCGGGGTCAGGGCCCGTACGAAGCGGCGCGCCTCGGCGAGGTTCTCCTGGGCGGCCTCCCGGGCCCGGGCGATGTGTTCCAGCGCCGGAGCCTCCTCGGGCAGCGCCCGCTCGGCGGCCCGCAGCAGCAGTTGGATCGAGGACAGCCCCTGGGCGAGGGTGTCGTGGATCTCCCGGGCGAGCCGCTCCCGCTCGGCCAGGATCCCGGCGCCCCGCTCGGCCGCGGCCAGCTCGGCCCGGGTGGTGATGAGCTCCTCGATCAGTTCGCGGCGGCGCTCGCTCTCGCGGTACAGCGCCTGGTAGCCCAGTACGGTCGCCACCGCCACGGCCCCGCCCAGCAGCGGCCCCAGGAAGGCCCCGGGGGTCGCCGCGCTGCTGTGCGCGAGGAACCCGCCGATGGCCGCACAGGCGGTCAGCGCGACGGCCGCGACGCCCCAGCGCAGCCGCAGCAGGTGCAGTTCCAGGAAGTACAAGGGGAAGGCGATCCACAGCCCGTCGGGGGAGACCACCAACAGCGCCGCCCAGGCCGCGCCGAGCCCGGTCAGCCACACCGCCCCGGCGCGCGGCGAGCTGTGCACGGCGGGGGCCCGTACGCCGCCCGCGTAGACGGCGGCCAGGACCGCGCAGGCGGCGATCACCCAGCCGGCCCGGGGAGCGGAGTCGGTCACGGCCCGCCCGGCGGCGAGCGCGAGCAGCCCGAAGAGCAGCGCGTGCAGGCACAGCCGCAGCACTCTCGACACCGGGGGGAGGGCGCGGGAAACGGGAAGACCGGAAACGGGAAGGAGGGGGGCGGCGGGAGCGGCGGGCGCGGCGGGAGCAGTCATGACCGGACCAGCGTAAGTCGGGCCCGGCCGGCCCCGGTCAACCGAAAGTTTGATGTACCGGTGCGCCCTTCGATACGAGGATCTCTACTGTGGCGCGATGCCTTGTGCCCACGCGGAACACCAAGGTGGGGAACATGTTCGTCGCATGGAGAGATCTACGGTTCGCCAAGGGACGCTTCGCCCTGATGGGTTCGGTCGTCCTGCTGATCACGCTGCTGGTCGGCCTGCTGTCCGGGCTCACCTCCGGCCTGGCCCGGGAGAACATCTCGGCCATCACCGGCCTGCCCGCCTCGCACCTGGCCTTCGCCGCGCCCGCCGGGGACCAGAAGGTGTCCTTCACCAACTCCCAGGTCCCCGAGTCCGCCTGGCTGGCCTGGCGCAAGCAGCCCGGGGTGACCTCGGCCGAGCCGCTCGGCATCCGCACCACCAACGCCGTCTCGGGTGAGCGCACCGCCGCCGTCTCGGTCTTCGGCGTGGACCCGGCCGGCCGGCTCGGGCCGCGGAAGGCGGGCCTCACCCAGGGCCAGGTGGTCCTCGCCGAGAAGGCCGCGAAGGAGCTCGGCGGCCTCACCGCGGGCGCCAAGCTCAAGATCGGCCCGCTGGAGCTGACCGTGGCCGCCGTCTCCGGGACCGCCGCCTACAGCCACACCCCGGTGGTCTGGATGGACCTCAACGACTGGCAGCGCATCGGCAACCCCGGCACCTCCATCGACACCCTCGCCACCGTCGTCGCCGTCTCCGGCGGCGGCCTGGACCTCGCGGCCGCCGACGGGGCCGCCGGAACCAAGGCCCAGACCGTCGACGAGGCCCTGGGCGCCATAGGCTCGTACCAGGCCGAGAACGGCTCCCTCCAGTTGATGCGCGGCTTCCTCTTCGTCATCTCCGCCCTGGTGATAGGGGCCTTCTTCACGGTGTGGACCATCCAGCGCAGCGGCGACATCGCCGTTCTGAAGGCGCTGGGTGCCTCCACCCCGTACCTGCTGAAGGACGCCCTCGGCCAGGCCGTGGTGATGCTCGCCATCGGCACCGGGCTGGGCACCGGGCTGGCCGTCGGCTTCGGCGCGCTGATCAGCGGCGGGAACGTGCCGTTCGTGCTCGACGCCGCCACGGTCCTCGTCCCCGCCGCGATCATGATCGTGCTCGGCGCGCTGGGCGCGGCCCTGTCCATCCGGCGGATCACCGCCGTCGACCCGCTGACCGCCCTCGGGAGCGCCCGATGACCCTGCTCGTCCACGACGTCACGCTCACCTACCCCGACGGCGAGAGCCGGCTCACCGCCCTGGACGCGGTCCGCCTGGAGGTGCCCGCGGGCACGCTGACGGCGGTGATCGGACCCTCCGGCTCCGGCAAGTCCAGCCTGCTCGCGGTCGCCGCCACCCTGGTCACGCCGGACTCCGGCCGGGTCGTCGTCGCCGGCCGGGACACGGCGGGTCTCAGCGCCGCCGAGAAGTCGGCCCTGCGCCGGGAGCAGATCGGCATCGTCTTCCAGCAGCCGAACCTGCTGGCCTCGCTGACCGCCGCCGAACAGCTCCAGGTCATGGCGCACCTGTCCGGGCGGCCCTCCAAGGCCCTGCGCCGCCGCGCACTGGAGCTGCTGGACGCGGTGGGGCTGGCGGACAAGGCCGACAAGCGGCCGCACCAGCTCTCCGGGGGCCAGCGCCAGCGGATCAACATCGCCCGCGCCCTGATGAACGAGCCCGCCGTGCTGCTGGTCGACGAGCCGACCAGCGCCCTGGACCACGAGCGCGGTGCGGCCGTGCTGGACCTCCTGGTCACGCTGACCCGCGAGCGCTCCACCGCCACGGTGGTGGTCACCCACGACCACGCGCACCTGGAGCGGATGGACCGTACGGCGACGATGGCCGACGGCCGCCTGACGCCGCTCCCGGAGCCCGGCGCCGAACCCGGCGCCCTGAGCGGCGTACGGGCCTCCTGAGCGGCGTACGGCCGTCCTGGGCGGCGTACGAGGGCACGCACGCGCCCGGCACGCACGCCGCCACGCACCCGCCCGCACGCGAAGGCCCCGGCCGTTCCTCGCTCCGAGGGACGACCGGGGCCTTCGCGTGCCGTGCGGGCGGGTGCCGCCTAGGCCGGGGTCTGGTTCGACAGGGCCACCGACAGCTCGGCGGCGACGCCCTGCAGGATCGGCACGAAGGACTCGGCCACGGCCTCGGTGACCCGGCCCGCCGGGCCGGAGATGGAGATCGCGGCGGCGGTCGGCGAGTTCGGCACCGAGACGGCGAGGCAGCGGACTCCTATCTCCTGCTCGTTGTCGTCGACCGCGTAGCCCACCTTGCGGACCTGCTCCAGCGCGTCGAGGAAGCCCTCGGGCGTGGTGATGGTCTTCTCGGTCGCCGCCGGCATGCCGGTGCGCGCGAGGAGGGCGCGTACCTCGTCGGCGGGCGTGTGGGCCAGGAGCGCCTTGCCCACGCCGGTGGAGTGCGGCAGCACGCGGCGGCCGACCTCGGTGAACATGCGCATGGAGTGCTTGGAGGGCACCTGGGCGACGTAGACGATCTCGTCCCCGTCGAGCAGGGCCATGTTCGCCGTCTCGCCGGTCTCCTCGACCAGGCGGGCGAGGTAGGGGCGGGCCCAGGTGCCCAGCAGCCGCGACGCGGACTCGCCGAGGCGGATCAGACGCGGGCCGAGGGAGTACCGTCGGTTGGGCTGCTGGCGGACGTAACCGCACGCCACCAGCGTGCGCATCAGGCGGTGGATCGTGGGCAGGGGCAGGCCACTGGCGGCGGAGAGTTCGCTGAGGCCGACCTCGCCCCCGGCATCGGCCATGCGTTCGAGCAGATCGAAGGCGCGCTCAAGGGACTGGACGCCACCGCTGGCGGCAGGGGTCTTTGAGGAAGCGTCGGTGGTGCTGGCGCTGGACGTCGGCACGGCGCGGTCCTTTCGGTGCTGGCAGGCAAGGGAGCAGCCTACCCGGCGGTCGGCGTCGGTCCCAGTGTTGGGGTCAAGACCGTCGCCGCCGGTCAGAGGCGGTTTGTCCGGTGGCGGACGTCCTCGGGAAGTTACCTGCCCGGTTCCCGGTGGTGGTAGCTACATTCTGGATAGTGAAATCTTAATTCCATCCTGTGGAAACATCCAATTGCGGCCCCGGTGTGTCAGTGGTCCGTCCGGGCACTCTTGACTGGCTACGGATCGCCGGGAAGACTCCGTCAACAGAACGTTGAATTTCGCTCTGTGGAAGTAGATGGGGAGGTTCCGGTGGCCGACGTGGCTGTGGAACTGGTACTGCGCTCGACGCGCGTCATCACCCCCGAGGGGACGCGCGCCGCCTCGGTGGCCGTCGCCGGCGGGAAGATCACGGCCGTGCTGGCGTACGAGGCCGAGGTACCGGCCGGAGCCCGGCTGGAGGACTTCGGCGACGACGTCCTGCTCCCCGGCCTGGTCGACACCCACGTCCACGTGAACGACCCGGGCCGCACCGAGTGGGAGGGCTTCTGGACGGCCACCCGCGCCGCGGCGGCCGGAGGCATCACCACGATCCTCGACATGCCGCTGAACTCCCTGCCGCCGACCACCACGACCGACAACCTGCGCGTCAAGCAGGAGGTCGCCCGCGCCAAGGCGCACGTGGACGTCGGCTTCTGGGGCGGCGCCCTGCCCGACAACGTCAAGGACTTGGCGCCGCTGCACGACGCCGGCGTCTACGGCTTCAAGTGCTTCCTGTCGCCCTCGGGCGTGGACGAGTTCCCCGAGCTCGACCAGGAGCAGCTGGCCACCTCCCTCGCCGAGATCACCGGCTTCGGCGGCCTGCTGATCGTGCACGCCGAGGACCCGCACCACCTCGACGCCGCCCCGGTCGTCCCCGGCCCCAAGTACGCCGACTTCCTCGCGTCCCGTCCGCGCGACGCCGAGAACACCGCGATCGGCAACCTGATCGCCCAGGCCAAGCGGCTGAACGCGCGCGTCCACGTACTGCACCTGTCGTCCTCCGACGCGCTGCCGCTGATCGCCGCCGCCAAGGCCGAAGGCGTCAAGATCACCGTCGAGTCCTGCCCGCACTACCTCACCCTCACGGCCGAGGAAGTACCGGACGGCGCCAGCGAGTTCAAGTGCTGCCCGCCCATCCGCGAGGCCGCCAACCAGGACCTCCTGTGGGACGCGCTCGCGGACGGCACCATCGACTGCATCGTCTCCGACCACTCGCCCTCCACCGCGGACCTGAAGACCAGCGACTTCTCCACCGCGTGGGGCGGCATCTCCTCCCTCCAGCTGGGCCTGCCCGCCATCTGGACCGAGGCGCGCCGCCGCGGCCGGACCCTGGAGGACGTCGTGCGCTGGATGTCCGCGGCCCCGGCCGCGCTGGCCGGCCTGGCGCAGAAGGGCGCGATCGAGGTCGGCAGAGACGCCGACTTCGCCGTGCTCGCCCCCGAAGAAACGTTCACTGTGGACCCGGCCGAACTCCACCACCGCAACCAGGTCACGGCGTACGCGGGCAAGACCCTGCACGGCGTCGTGAAGTCCACCTGGCTGCGCGGTACGCAGATCGCCGACCACGGCACCCCGACCGAGCCCACGGGCCTCCTCCTCGAAAGGCAGAACTGACAGTGGCGATTCCCTCCTTCACCGGCAACGCGAACCCGTACGGAGGCGGCGACCCGTACGCGGACTACCGCACCGCGGACTTCCCGTTCACCCAGTACGCGAACCTCGCCGCCCGTGAGCTGGGCGCCGGCGTCATCGCTGCCAACGACGAGTTCTTCGCCCAGCGCGAGAACCTCCTCATCGCCGAGGCCGCGCACTTCGACCCCGAGCACTTCGGCCACAAGGGCAAGATCATGGACGGCTGGGAGACCCGCCGCCGCCGCGGCGTCTCCGCCACCCAGCCCTGGCCGACCGCCGAGGACCACGACTGGGCGCTGGTGCGCCTGGGCGCCCCCGGCGTCATCCGCGGCATCGTCGTCGACACCGCCCACTTCCGCGGCAACATGCCGCAGGCCGTCTCCATCGAGGGCGCCTCGGTCGACGGCGCGCCGACCCCCGAGGAGCTCCTCGGCGACGACGTGAAGTGGACCACCCTGGTCCCGCGCACCGCGGTCGGCGGCCACGCGGCCAACGGCTTCGAGGTGAGCACCGAGCAGCGCTTCACGCACCTGCGCGTCAACCAGCACCCGGACGGCGGCATCGCCCGCCTGCGCGTCTACGGCGAGGTCCTGCCCGACCCGAAGTGGCTCGCCGCGCTCGGCTCGTTCGACGTGGTGGCCCTGGAGAACGGCGGCTCCGTCCAGGACGCCTCCAACCGCTTCTACTCCCCGCCGACCAACACCATCAACCCGGGCCGCTCCCGCAAGATGGACGACGGCTGGGAGACCGCCCGCCGCCGCGACAACGGCAACGACTGGATCCGCTACCAGCTCGTCACCGAGTCCGAGATCCGCGCCGTCGAGATCGACACCGCGTACCTCAAGGGCAACTCGGCCGGCTGGGCCTCGCTCTCCATCAAGACGGGCGAGGAGGGCGAGTGGACGGAGTTCCTGCCGCGCACCCGCCTGCAGCCCGACACCAACCACCGGTTCGTCCTGGACGCCCCGGCGGTCGGCACGCACGTACGGATCGACATCTTCCCGGACGGCGGTTTCTCCCGCCTGCGCCTGTACGGCTCCCTGACGGAGACCGGCGAGGCCGCGCTGACCGCCCGTCACCAGGAGCTGGGCGGCTGACGCCACCCCGTTCGACCGCCCCGGGAGCCGACACTCCCGGGGTCACGCCCGGCCCGAGGGGGCGCACCGCGACGCGGCGCGCCCCCTCGGCATTCCCCCTGCGAACTCCCGTACGGGTGGGGCACAGTGGAGCGCGGCGGCCCCGCCGGTTGCCTCCGGCGGGTCGGCAGGAGTGGGGGCCGGTTGTGCCGGGGCCGGGCGCCGGTTGGCTGCGCCGCTCGGGCGGGATGCTGCGGGGGCCGGTTGTGCCGGGGTCGGGCGCGGGTTGGCTGCGCCGCGCGTGCGGGGTGTGGTGGGGGCCGGTTGTGCCGGGGTCGGGCGCGCGCCGGGGTGTCTCCTCGGACGCCGAACGTGGCGGGGGGTCGGAGAGCTCGGCCCCGAGGCGTTCGGCGCCCTGCGGGGATCACCCCGACACACACCCGACCCCGCCCCAACCGGCCCGGTCCGATCCCAGCCCCTGCCATGCGGCTACGCCGCACCACTCCGGCCTCGCCGCACTACTCCAGCCCCTCCGGCGTTTGAGGAGCGGGGTGCGGGGCGGAGCCCCGGCGGCGGCGCGGCACCGGGAGACGGCGGCATCCCCAGGCGGGAGCTAGGCGGCGTGGCCGCCGTCGACCGCGAACTCCGACCCCGTGACGTACGCCGCCCCGGGCCCGGCCAGGAAGGTCACCATGTCGGCCACCTCGCCCGCCGTCCCGAAGCGCCCCAGGGCGGTCATCGCCGCCTGCGGCTCCGCGTACGGTCCGTCCGCCGGGTTCATGTCGGTGTCCACGGGCCCCGGGTGGACGATGTTCGCGGTGATTCCGCGCCCGCCCAGCTCCCGGGCGAGCGCCTTCGTCAGCCCGATCAGCGCCGACTTGCTCATCGCGTAGAGCGTGCCGCCGGGCCCCGGCACCCGCTTGGTCATGCAGGTGCCGATGGTGATGATCCGCCCGCCCGGCCCCAGTTCGGCGGCCGCGGCCTGCGTGGTGGTGTACACCCCGCGCACGTTGACCGCGAGCACCCGGTCCACGTCGGCCGCGGTCAGCGCTTCCAGCGGCCCGAGCACGCCCGCGCCAGCGTTGTTGACCAGCACGTCGAGCCGCCCGAACTCCCGCACGACCCGCCCCACCACATCGGCGCCGGCCCCCGGATCCCCGGCGTCGGCCCGCACCGCGAGCACCCGCCGCCCGAGGGCCTCGACCTTGCCGGCCACCTCGGCCGCGGCCGCCTCGCCGCTGACGTAGGTGAAGGCGACGTCCGCGCCCTCCTCGGCCAGCCGCAAGACGGTCGCCGCCCCGATCCCCCTGCTGCCACCCGTCACCAGTGCCACTTTGCCGTCCATGACGTTCCTCCTTCGATTGCCCACCATTTGGTTGCGAGTTCAATCAAATCTCGGGAGGGCCGACCCCGCTGGCAGGAATCCGACCTCGCGTTTCCCGGGTTCCCGCGCGGGGGTGTGCGTGGCGTCGCGATGAGGTTTCGGGGGTCCGGGAGTCTGCATTCGTGTAGGGACGACCGAGCTAGGAGCACAGAGCCATGGGCAAGCTGACCCTGACCACCTTCGTGACCCTCGATGGCGTGATGCAGGCGCCCGGGGGGACGGAGGAGGACCGCAGCGGCGGGTTCGAGTACGGCGGGTGGCTGGTGCCGTTCGCCGACGAGGGCATGCTGGAGTTCGTCAAGGACGTCTACGGGCGGACCGAGGCGTTCCTGCTCGGGCGGCGGACGTACGAGATCTTCGCCGGGTACTGGCCGCACCACGACGATCCGGCGGACCCCATCGCGCGCAACCTGAACCGGCTGCCGAAGTACGTGGCCTCCACCACGCTCGAGGAGCCGGCCTGGGGCCCGGTCACCGTGCTCGACGGGGAGCACCTGCAGAGCGAGATCGTCCGGGTCAAGGACGCGCTGGAGGGGGAGCTCCAGGTGCACGGCAGCGGGCAGCTCGCGCAGTGGCTGCTGGCCCGGGACCTCGTGGACGAGCTGAACCTGCTGGTCTTCCCGGTGTTCCTGGGCGCGGGGCGGAAGCTGTTCTCGACCGGCGGGCTGCCGACCGCCTTCGAGGTGACGGACTCCCGTACGACCTCGGTCGGAACCGCCATCCACACCTACCGGCCCAAGGGACGGGCCGCCTTCGGCACGTTCACCTGAGCCAGGCGGCCGAAAGGGACGGCCTAGCGCGGGTCCAGGGCGAGCTGGACCACGCGCCCCTCGCGCAGGACCAGCAGGTCGGGGGCCTCGTGCTCGTAGTGGCGGATGCGGCCGACGGGGCCCGGCGGGCTGATGTGGGGGGCCACGAGCAGCAGGAAGTCCTCCACGTCCGGGAGCTGTTCCTCGTGGATCTCCTGGCGGGCCGTCAGCGCCCAGCCGTCGTGTCCGGCCGGGCCGAATTCACCGACGAGCATGCCGCCCACGCGCCAGGCCGGGCCGCGGGCGCAGAGCAGCCCGGTGTCCGGCGCCAGCTGGCGCCGGACCTCCGCGAGCACGGCTTCCGGCGTGGTGTCGAGCAGGTCGAACGCCAGGTCCAGGGCGTAGAGATCAGCCATGGGCCCGATGCTACGGGTCCGGTGCGGGCGTCCCGGAAAGGGGTCGCCCGGCATGATCGGCTCCGGTAGCGTGCCCCTGCACCCGTGCGAGCCGCCGAAGTCTCCACCTCTTCCGTGACGTTGGAGACCTCCGATGACCGTGATCTCGCCGGCCCTCGAAGCCGCCCCCCGCCGGGCCTGGCTCGCCGACCTCCCGGTCCTGGCCGTCGCCGTCGTATGGGGCGGCAGCTACCTCGCCGCCAAGGGCATCACCACCGCGCACACCGTCATCGCCGTGCTCGTGCTGCGGTTCGCCCTGGTCCTGCCCGTCCTCGTCGTCGCCGGCTGGTCGCGGTTGCGGGCCCTGACCCCGGCACAGTGGCGCGCCGCCGGCCTGCTGGGACTCGTACTCGGCGGGATCTTCCTCCTGGAGACCTACGGGGTCGTCCACACCTCCGCCACCAACGCCGGGCTGATCATCAGCCTGACCATGATCTTCACCCCGCTGGCCGAGGCCGCGCTGCGGCGGCAGGCGCCCTCCACAGGATTCCTCGGGGCCGCGGCCGTCTCCGTGGCCGGTGTCGTACTCCTCACCCAGGGCGCCGGATTCACCGCGCCCGGCCTCGGTGACCTGCTGATCCTCGGCGCCGCCCTCGCCCGGACCCTGCACGTCCTGCTCATGGCCCGGACCGAGGCCGTCCAGGACGCCGACTCGCTGTCGCTGACCACCGTGCAGCTCGGCGGCGCCGTACTGGTCTTCGCGCTGCTGGCCGCCGTGCCCGGGGCCGGGGCGAGCCCGTGGGCCGCCGCGGCCGGTTTCGGGGCCGCGCAGTGGGCCGGGCTCGCCTTCCTTTCCGTCTTCTGCACCCTCTTCGCCTTCTTCGTGCAGATGTGGGCCGTACGCCGCAGCTCGCCCTCCCGGGTCAGCCTGCTGCTCGGCACCGAGCCGCTGTGGGCGGCCGTCGCCGGCATCGCCATCGGAGGGGAGGAGCCGGGGCTCCTCGGTTACGCGGGCGCCCTCCTGGTCCTGGTCGGCACCGCCTGGGGCCGGCGCGCCGTCACCACCGTCTGAGCGTGGCCGGAAAGCGCCGCAGTCACAGGTGATCACCGGCCGTACTGTGGCCCCGTGCCCCCCTTACAGAGCCGGCAGGTCCGGGAGCTCCTCCAGCCGCACCCGGCGCCGCTCCCTGCGCGAGAGCTCGCAGGCCTCCGCGATCCGGAACGCCGCGAGCGCCTCCCGGCCGTCGCACGGGTTGGGCCCCTCGCCCCGTACCAGCCGGACGAAGGCCGCCAGCTCGGCCTCGTACGCCGGGGCGAAACGTTCCAGGAAGCCCGTCCACGGCTTGGTCGCCGGCGGCGGCCCGTGCGGTTCGGTGGAGGCGATCGGCGTCCGGTCGTCCAGCCCCACCGAGACCTGGTCCAGCTCCCCGGCCAGCTCCATCCGTACGTCGTACCCGGCGCCGTTGCACCGCGTGCCGGTGGCCGTGACCAGGGTTCCGTCGTCCAGGGTCAGGACGGCCGCCGCCGTGTCGATGTCGCCCGCCTCCCGGAACAGGGCGGGTCCCGCGTCCGACCCGGCCGCGTACACCTCGACCACCTCGCGCCCGGTCACCCAGCGGACCATGTCGAAGTCGTGCACGAGGCAGTCCCGGTAGAGCCCGCCGGAGGTGGTCAGGTACGCGGCCGTCGGCGGCGCAGGATCGGCCGTCATCGTCCGTACGGTGTGCAGCCGCCCGAGGGAGCCCGAACGGACCAGCTCGCGGGCCGTGCCGTAGCCCGCGTCGAAGCGGCGCATGAAGCCCACCTGGAGCAGCCCGCCCCCGGCCGCCACCTCCCGCAGCGCCGCCAGGGTCCGGTTCAGGTCCGGGGCCAGCGGTTTCTCGCAGAACACCGGCAGCCCGCCGCGCACCGCCCGTACGACGAGGTCCGCGTGCGCCTCGGTCGCCGACGCGACCACCACGGCGTCCACGCCCCAGGTGAAGACCTGCTCGACGCTGGGCGCGGCCGTGACCCCGAGCCGGTCGGCGAGGCGCGCCGCCCGCGCGGGATCGGCGTCCGCCAGCAGGAGCGAGCCCGCATCCCGGTGGCGGGCGAGCGCCGCCGCGTGGAAGGACCCGATCCGGCCCGTTCCGATGAGCCCGATGCGCATGCACTCAACCTGACCCTGTCGGCGGAACCTGTCAATCCGCCCGCGCATGTCAACCTGACCCTGAGTGCCCCGATGACCCTTCATGGTCGACTGTGGCGGATACTGAGCGGCTGGACCGGAATGGAGCCGGAATGACCGGATTGGTGACCGGCTCGACGGCGGACCGAATTGGTGACGAGGGAAAGGCACGGCGACGTGGCTAGGGTTCGGACAGGGGTACGCGTCGTGGGCGCCGTGCTCGCGGCGGTACTGGGGGCCTCGCTCGCGGGCTGCAGCAGTACGGGGGGCAAGCGCGCCGAGGAGCGGGCGAAGGCCGCCGAGGCGGGCCGGCCCGCCGTCTCCACCCCGCGCTGGACCTTCGCGATGGTCACGCACGCGGGCGACGGCGACACCTTCTGGGACATCGTCCAGAAGGGCGCCAAGGAGGCCGCGGCCAAGGACAACATCAACTTCGTCTACGCCCACGACGACCAGGCCCAGCAGCAGGCGCAGTTCGTGCAGAACGCCATCGACCAGAAGGTCGACGGGATCGTCGTCAGCCTCGCCAAGCCGGAGGCCCTCAAGGACGTCATCGCCAAGGCCGTGAAGGCCGGCATCCCGGTGATCACGGTCAATTCCGGCTCCGCCCAGTCCGCCGAGTACGGCGCGCTGACCCACATCGGCCAGGACGAGGAGATCGCCGGCGAGGCGGTCGGCACCGAGCTGAACGAGCGGGGCCGCAAGAAGGCCGTCTGCGTCCTGCACGAGCAGGGCAACGTGGGCCACGAGCAGCGCTGCGCCGGGGCGAAGAAGACCTTCTCCGGCACGATGGAGAACCTGTACGTCGAGGGCACCAACATGCCCTCCGTCCAGGCGTCCATCCAGGCGAAGCTCCAGGCCGACCCGTCCGTCGACGCGATCGTCACCCTCGGCGCCCCCTTCGCCCCGACCGCGATCAAGGCGAAGGACGCGGCGGCCAGCAAGGCCGAGGTCGACACCTTCGACCTCAACGCCTCCGTGGCCCGCGACCTCAAGTCCGGGGCCCTCGGCTTCGCCGTCGACCAGCAGCCCTACCTCCAGGGCTACGAGGCCATCGACCTGCTCTGGCTGTACCGCTACAACGCGAACGTGCTCGGCGGCGGCCGCCCGGTGCTCACCGGCCCGCAGATCGTCACCGCCGCCGAGGCGTCCAAGCTGGAGGAGTTCATCAAGCGGGGCAGCCGATGAGCACGCCCGCCGCCGTCGACGAACGGCTCGCGCCCACCTCCGTCGTGCGCAAGCTGCTCGCCCGCCCGGAGCTGGGCTCCGTGGTCGGCGCCGCCGCCGTCTTCGTCTTCTTCTCCTTCGCCGCCCCCAGCTTCCTGCAGGCCTCCAGCCTGAGCACGATCCTGTACTCGGCCTCCACCATCGGGATCATGGCCGCTCCGGTGGCCCTGCTGATGATCGGCGGCGAGTTCGACCTCTCCGCCGGTGTCATGGTCACGACCTCCGCGCTGGTGAGCTCGATGTTCAGCTACCAGATGACGGCCAACGTCTGGGTCGGCGTCGCGGTGTCCCTGCTGGTCACACTGGCCATCGGCTTCTTCAACGGCTTCATGCTGACCCGCACCAAGCTGCCCAGCTTCATCATCACGCTCGGCACCTTCCTGATGCTGACCGGCCTGAACCTCGGCTTCACCAAGCTCATCAGCGGTTCGGTCTCCACCAAGACCATCGCCGACATGGAGGGCTTCTCCTCCGCGCGGGCCCTCTTCGCCTCGCAGTGGAACGTCGGCTCGGTCACCCTCAAGGTCACCATCCTGTGGTGGCTGGCCATCGTCGCCGTGGCCACCTGGATCCTGCTGCGCACCCGCGCCGGGAACTGGATCTTCGCCGTGGGCGGCGGGGCCGACGCGGCCCGCGCGACCGGCGTGCCCGTCGTGAAGACCCGTATCGGCCTCTACATGGGCGTCGCCCTGTGCGCCTGGATCTCCGGGCAGCACATCCTCTTCTCGTTCGACGTGGTCCAGTCGGGCGAGGGCGTCGGCAACGAGTTCCTCTACATCATCGCGGCCGTCATCGGCGGCTGCCTGATGACCGGCGGCTACGGCTCCGCCATCGGCTCGGCGGTCGGCGCCTTCATCTTCGGCATGACCAGCAACGGCATCGTGTACGCGCAGTGGAACCCGGACTGGTTCAAGTTCTTCCTCGGCGCGATGCTCCTGCTGGCCACGCTGCTCAACGCATGGGTCCGCAAGCGGGCGGAGGCACGGGCATGACCGGCGACGCACTCGTGAAGCTGACCGACGTCAGCAAGTACTACGGCAACATCCGCGCCCTCCAGGGGGTCTCCCTGGAGGTCTCGGCGGGCGAGATCACCTGTGTCCTCGGTGACAACGGCGCCGGCAAGTCCACCCTCATCAAGATCATCGCGGGCCTGCACCGGCACGACGCGGGCACCTTCGAGATCGAGGGCGAGGAGACCGTGCTCGCCAACCCGCGCGCGGCCCTGGACCGCGGCATCGCCACCGTCTACCAGGACCTCGCCGTCGTCCCCCTGATGCCGGTCTGGCGCAACTTCTTCCTCGGCTCCGAGCCCACCAGGGGCCGCGGCCCCCTCCGCCGCCTCGACGTGCCCCTCATGCGCGAGACCACCCGCGCCGAGCTGCTGCGCATGGGCATCGACCTGCGCGACGTGGACCAGCCCATCGGCACCCTGTCCGGCGGTGAACGCCAGTGCGTGGCCATCGCCCGCGCCGTGTACTTCGGCGCCAAGGTCCTCGTACTCGACGAGCCCACCGCGGCCCTCGGCGTGAAGCAGTCCGGAGTGGTCCTCAAGTACGTCGCCGCGGCCCGCGACGCGGGCCTCGGCGTGGTACTGATCACCCACAACCCGCACCACGCGTACCTGGTGGGGGACCGTTTCGTCCTCCTCAAGCGGGGCACCATGGCGGGCAGCCACACCCGCGACTCGATCACGCTCGACGAGCTCACCCGGCAGATGGCGGGCGGCTCCGAGCTCGACGAACTGAGCCACGAACTGGAGCGAGTGGCAGAATCGGGGGCAGACGCCCCACCCGGCGCAGCCGACCCGGCTTCCCGTACCACCCCATCCAAGAGGGACGACACGACTCGATGAGCACGTACCGGGACTTCACGCTCACCCACCGGGGGTCGGCGCGAGGCACCGTCCTGCGGACCATCGGAACCCGTGAGCGCCGGTCGCACCTGACCGCCCCGCGCGTGCCGACCGTCGGCATCGACATCGGCGGCACCAAGGTGATGGCCGGCGTCGTCGACGCCGACGGCATCATCCTGGAGAAGATCCGCACCGAGACCCCGGACAAGTCCAAGAGCCCCAAGGTCGTCGAGGACACCATCGTCGAGCTGGTCCTGGACCTCTCCGACCGGCACGACGTGCACGCGGTCGGCATCGGGGCCGCCGGCTGGGTGGACGCCGACCGCTCCCGGGTCCTGTTCGCACCCCACCTGGCCTGGCGCGACGAGCCGCTGCGCGACGCGCTCCAGTCCCGGCTCGCGGTCCCGGTCATGGTCGACAACGACGCCAACACCGCCGCCTGGGCCGAGTGGCGCTTCGGCGCCGGGCGCGGCGAGGACCACCTCGTCATGATCACGCTCGGCACCGGCATCGGCGGGGCCATCCTGGAGGGCGGCCAGGTCAAGCGCGGCCGCTTCGGGGTCGCCGGCGAGTTCGGCCACATGCAGGTCGTTCCCGGCGGCCACCGCTGCCCCTGCGGCAACCGCGGCTGCTGGGAGCAGTACAGCTCCGGCAACGCCCTGGTCCGCGAGGCCCGCGAGCTGGCCGCCGCCGACTCCCCGGTCGCGTACAACATCATCGCCAGGGTCGGCGGCAACGTCCACGAGATCACCGGGCCGCTCATCACCGAGCTGGCCCGCGAGGGCGACGCCATGTGCGTCGAGCTGCTCCAGGACATCGGCCAGTGGCTCGGCGTCGGCATCGCCAACCTCGCCGCCGCCCTCGACCCCTCCTGCTTCGTCATCGGCGGCGGCGTCAGCGCCGCGGACGACCTGCTGATCGGCCCCGCGCGGGAGGCCTTCCGCCGCCACCTCACCGGCCGCGGCTACCGGCCGGAGGCCCGGATCGCCAAGGCCCAGCTCGGCCCCGAGGCCGGTATGGTCGGCGCCGCCGACCTCGCCCGGCTCGTCGCCCGGCGCTTCCGGCGCGCCACCCGCCGGCGGGTCGAGCGCTACGAACGGTACGAGCGCTACGCGCAGCAGCTGGGCCGGCGCGACCCCGCCGGCTCCGAGGACCAGGAAAAACAGTGACGCCGCCCTCCCTGCCCCACCAGGCCCCCGCACCCGACGCGGACGCCACGCCGCCGCCCACCGCCGAGGACCGCAGGCACGTGGTCAAGCGCCGCTGGATCACCGCGATCATCATCCTGCTGCTGATCGGCGTACCCGCGGGCTACCTCGCGATCTCCACCCAGCAGAGCCGCGAGAGCGGCCGCGACAAGGCCGCCAAGGTCGGCGCGTCCGAGGTGCGCCCCGGCTGGCCCTCCAAGGTGCAGCGCAGCATCTACGAGGTGCCGATCCCGCCGAAGGCCTGGCGGGTCGGGTTCCTGGAGACGAACAACTGGCGCACCAGCCGGCTGTTCACCGCGTTCGCGGTGACCCCCGAGGACCTGGACGCCTTCCTCGCCGCCGTCGGCACCAGCCGGGCCGGGCTGAAGGAGGGCGAGGTCTCGATCTCCGCGCACGACTCCGAGGTCGCCGGCTGGAGCTGGAGCCCGCAGGCCACCTGGTACGGGACCACCGTGGAGCAGCCGGACCCGCGCCCCAGCCGGGACATCACGGTGGACCTCACCGACCCCGAGAAGCCCAGGGTGTACGTGGTCTCCACGACCACTCCCTGACCTGGGCCGGTCCACCGCTAGCCTGGGATCATGAAGCTCACCAAGCGGCTGCACTCCTGCGTCCAGTTGGAGAAGGACGGGCGCACGCTCGTCATCGACCCGGGCGCCTTCAGCGAACCGGACGCGGGCCTGGGGGCGGACGCCCTGCTGGTCACGCACGAACACCCCGACCACTTCGAGGAGGGCCGGCTGCGGGCCGCCCTCGACGCGAACCCGGCGGCCGGGCTGTGGACGCTGCGCAGCGTCGCCGACCGGCTCGCCCCCGCCTATCCGGGCCGGGTGCACACCGTCGGCCACGGCGACACCTTCACCGCCGCCGGGTTCGAGGTCCAGGTGCACGGGGAGCTGCACGCGGTGATCCACCCGGACATTCCGCGGGTCACGAACGTCGGCTACCTCGTGGAGGGTTCCCTCTTCCACCCGGGGGACGCCCTGACCGTGCCCGGGGTCCCGGTGGAGACCCTGATGCTCCCGGTGCACGCCCCCTGGAACAAGGTCTCCGAGGTGATCGACTACCTCCGCGAGGTCAAGCCGCGCCGGGCCCTCGACATCCACGACGCCTACCTCTCCGACATCGCCCGGCCGATCTACGACTTCGCCCTGGACGCCCTGGGCGGCACCGACCACGGCCGACTCACCGCGGGGGACAGCACGGACCTGTGAGTGTCGGTGCCTGGAGGTAGGTTGGAACGCATGCGTATCGCCACCTTCAACGTCAACTCCGTCACCGCCCGGCTGCCGCGTCTGCTGGCCTGGCTGGAGAGCTCCGGCACCGATGTCCTGTGCATCCAGGAGACCAAGTGCTCGGCGGAGCAGTTCCCGCACGCCGAGCTGCGCGAGCTGGGCTACGAATCGGCCGTCAACGCCACCGGCCGGTGGAACGGCGTGGCCCTGCTCTCCAAGGTCGGCCTGGACGACGTGGTCCTCGGGCTGCCCGGCGGGCCCGACTACGAAGGGGTCCAGGAGCCCCGCGCGATCTCCGCGACCTGCGGCGGGGTCCGGGTCTGGTCGGTGTACGTGCCCAACGGCCGCGAGGTCGAGCACGACCACTACGGCTACAAGCTGGACTGGTTCCGCTCCCTGACCACGGCCGTCGCCGAGGACGCGGCCGGCCCGCGCCCCTTCGCGGTGCTCGGCGACTTCAACGTGGCCCCGACCGACGAGGACGTCTACGACCCGGCCGTCTTCGCCGGCCTCACCCACGTCACCCCCGCCGAGCGGGCCGCCCTGGAGGCACTGCGGGCCGCCGGGCTCTCCGACGTGCTGCCGCGCCCCCTCAAGTACGACCGTCCGTACACGTACTGGGACTACCGCCAGCTCGCCTTCCCCAAGAACCGGGGCATGCGCATCGACCTGGTGTACGGGAACGAGCCCTTCACCAAGGCCGTCACCGACGCCTACGTCGACCGCGAGGAGCGCAAGGGCAAGGGCGCCTCCGACCACGCCCCGGTCGTGGTGGACCTCGACCTCGACCGGTAGGCCACGGCGGACCGCCCTCCCCGGCGGTCATCCGGGCCGGCCGATCCAGGCGCGCCCTGTGGCCAGCGGCGGATCCTGGTGCGACGCTGGGCGGTATGAACATCCCTTTCCTGGACAACTGGCTGAACCGGCGTGAAACGGAACAGGGTGCGGGACTCGCCGCCGCCCTCGCGGACGATCCCGAGGGCGTCGCCGAGCTGTTCTCGGAGTGCGAGATGCTGCGCGTCCACGCGCGGGCGGCGGGCCTCGAACTCGACGAGAGCCAGGGCTCCTTGGAGGCGCTGGACCAGCTGATGCCCCGCTGGCGTCGGGACCCCGAGGTGGTGCCCTGGCTCGGCAACGACGCGGGCTTCTACCTGGGGACCGTGATCGTGCGGACCATCCCGGGGGCAGGCTGGCGGGTGTGGCCCAACGGCCAGCCGGTGATCCTGCTGGCCTCGGGCCGCGAGCTGAACGTGATCGAGTCGGGGGTGTCCTGGGCGATGACCGGATCCCCCGAACTCAGCCAGGCGTACGCCGAGGCCTCCGAGGGCTGACGCCCCGGCGCCCGGTGCCCCGGCGTGTCGCGGCGAAGTGCCCTTCCGCGGCTGGATAGTTTGCGCTGACCTCGACACACAGACACACAGACACACCGACATCCAGGGGGCAGGGCAGCGCATGACCGTCGATCCGTTGATCGAGCTGCGGGACGTCAACAAGCACTTCGGGCAGCTGCACGTCCTGCGGGACATCAACCTCACCGTCGGCCGCGGGGAGGTGGTGGTGGTCATCGGCCCCTCCGGTTCCGGGAAATCCACCCTGTGCCGGGCGATCAACCGGCTGGAGCCCGTCGAGTCGGGCACGATCCTGCTGGACGGGGAGCCGCTGCCCGCCGAGGGCAAGGAGCTGGCCCGGCTGCGCGCCGAGGTCGGGATGGTCTTCCAGTCCTTCAACCTCTTCGCGCACAAGACCGTCCTCGCCAACGTCTCGCTCGCGCAGGTCAAGGTCCGCGGGCGCGGGAGGAGCGAGGCGGACCGGCGCTCCCGGGAGCTCCTGGACCGCGTCGGCCTCGCCGACCAGGCGCAGAAGTTCCCCGCCCAGCTCTCCGGCGGCCAGCAGCAGCGGGTGGCCATCGCCCGGGCCCTCGCCATGGACCCCAAGGCCCTGCTCTTCGACGAGCCCACCTCGGCGCTCGACCCGGAGATGATCAACGAGGTGCTGGAGGTCATGCAGCAGCTCGCGCGCGAGGGCATGACCATGGTCGTCGTCACCCACGAGATGGGCTTCGCCCGCTCCGCCGCGAACCGGGTGGTCTTCATGGCCGACGGGCGGATCATCGAGGACCGCACTCCGGAGCAGTTCTTCACCGCCCCGGAGAGCGACCGGGCCAAGGACTTCCTCTCCAAGATCCTCAAGCACTGAGGAGCCGGCCGCAGCCGCGGATCACTGCTCGCGCAGCGGTACCGAGACGTAGGACGGATCGGAGCGCGGCGAGGAGAAGGTCAGCTGCGCCCCGGTGGGGTTGTGCTCGATGTACAGCGGGTCGACGGTGTCGATGACGAGGGCGAGCCGGTGGCCCGCGGGCACGTCGTAGGCGGTGGAGAAGAGCTCCAGGTCCACACCGAACGCCCGGCCCGGCGTCCGGTCGTGGAAGGTGTACGGGGCGTTGCTGACGAGCTTGCCGATGCCGAGCGGGCCGACGTCGTAGAGGTACGCGACGAAGGTGCCGTCGGCCTTGGTGGGGGTGACGGTGGAGTGGAGCTTGACGGTGCCGCGGACCCGGCGCGGCGCGTCGTGGCGCTCCGACTGCCAGACGGCGGCGAAGGCGCGGGGGAGCAGCGGTATCGAGGCCGTCGGGGGCGCCTTGACGAACTGGTCGAGGATGCTGGAGAGGAAGATGATGCCGCCGTTGGCGCCCGAGTCGACATTGGCGAAGAGGTGCTCGCTGTCGGAGAGCGCGAGTCTCTCAGTGCCGCCCGCGCCGACCGACTTCCAGTCGGCGTAGCCCTCGTAGCCCTCGTCGCTGCGGGACTTGATCTGCACCGGGGCCTCGGTGTCGACGCCGTTGCGCTCGCCCTTGAGGTAGCGGTCGAACCAGCGGTGGGCGTTGGTCCAGGTGTCGTTGGGCAGGCCGAGCAGGCCGGTTCCCTCGGCGGTGGCGTGGTCCCCGGGCCGGAACTCCAGGCGCTTGGGGCCGGTCAGCCGCTCGTAGAACTTCGCGTACTGGTTGGGCGGGAAGATGGTGTCGCCCCAGGCGTTGCCGAGCATGACCGCGGCGCCGTTGGCGTTGATCCGGTCCACCTGTTCGGCGGCCGAACGCTTCCTGCCCCACTCGATCATCTGCTGCTCCCGGTCCAGCCGGGAGCCGATGAAGTCGCCCAGGATCGACTGGAGTTCGGGTCCGGGGCGGCCGGTCAGGTAGCCGGCGGCGCCGAGCATCCCGGCGGCCTGGAGGTGCTGGGTGCGGCCGGAGTAGATGGACTCGATGAGGTCGGCCCAGCCGCTCATCGCGACCACGGCCTTGATGCGCGGGTCGTGCGCGGAGGCCAGCAGGCTGATGCCGGCGCCGTACGAGACGCCGCCGAGGCCGATGTGGTCCGCGTCGGCGGGGGAGTTGACCAGGGCCCAGTCGATGACGGCGCTGACGTCGGCGATGTCCGGCGGGCCGGCCACCTCGATCTGCCCGCCGGAGAGCCAGAAGCCGCGGGAGGTGTAACTGACCACGACGTAGCCGGAGTCGGCGAGTTTCCTGGCCTGGGCGATGTATTCGATCTGGGGCATGCCCCAGCTGGTGGGCAGCACGATCAGCGGGTACTTCCGGCCGCTCGCCGCGCCGGCCGGGGTGAAGACGTTGCCCTTGAGGGTGATGCCGCCGGAGCCGGGGATGTCGTGGAAACGCAGTTCCGGCGAGGCCGCCGGGGCGTCGGCGGCGACTGCCGCGGCGGGGGCGGGAGCCGCCTGGGCCTGGTGGGGGGCCAGGCCCAGGGCGGCTGCCGCCAGCAGGGCTGCCACGGCTGCGGCGGTGGTGGCGCGTTCCATCAATCGCTCCTCGCGTACGCCGGGGTTGTCAAAGTGACCCGACGGTAACGGGAGCGACTTACCGAAGGTAACCCGCCGGTAAGTTACGTGGTGGTAACAATTGAACGACAGTCAGTGCGCGGGCGGTTGGCGCTCAGCCGTTCTGCGGGGTCCCGTTCGCGGCGCTCTTGGCCTTCCAGGCGTCCCAGGTCAGGTTCCACTCGCCGTAGCCGTTGCCGATGTCGGCGTTGCCCTTGGAGCCCGAGCCCACGACCTCGAAGGGGTCGCCGATCTGGGACTGCGCGAAGAAGCCCTTGGCGTCGGCGTCGCTCATTCCCACGCAGCCGGAACTGCTGTTGGCGCGACCGAAGTTGGCGGAGTTCCACGGTGCGGCGTGCGCGTACATGCCGGACCAGGTGAGCCGCATCGAGTAGTCGACCATCTTGTCGTAGGCGTCGTCCAGGCCCACCGTCTGGGAGTCCATCCGGATGGTGCCCTCCTTGGTCATGATCACCATCTTCCCGGACCAGGACGCCTTCTTGCCGCCGGGAGTGCCGGCCGAGATCGGGATCGTCTTCTGCGTCTGGCCGTCCTCGGTCACCGACATCTTCTTGCTGTCGAGGCTGACCTCGATCCGGCGGTCCTTGCCGATCTTGAACTCGGTGTTGTAGTCCTTGGCGAAGAGGCCGCCGCCCTTGCCGGAGTCCACGCCGTTCAGGTTCATCTCGACCTTCACGTCCGTGCCGGACTTCCAGTACTCCTTGGGCCGCCAGTCGACGCGGTCGTTGCCGGAGTAGTCCTTGATCCAGCCCCAGGAACCCTCGGTGTTGTTCGAGGTGGTGACCTTGAGCTGCTTCTCCACCTCGGCCTTGTTCGTCACCGGGTTGTCGAAGACGATCGACACCGGCATCGCCACGCCCACCGTGCTGCCCTTGGGTATGTTGATCGAGACCTTGTTCACCTTGTCGGCGGCGCTGGTCTTGAACTGCGTGGTGGCGCTCTGGCTCTCGGTGTTCTGCGCCTCGACCTTGTACTCCGCGGCCGGCGGGGCGTTGCGCTCCGAGGTCCAGGTCTTTCCGTCGTCGGCTATCTTCCCCGGCAGTTCCGCGCCCTTCGCGTCGGTCACCTTCACCTGGGCCAGCTTGCCTTCGGCGACGGTCACCGTGACGGGCTGACCCGCCTTGACCTGATCGCCCGTGAGGTTCACCGAGACCGCCATGTCGGCCTTCGGCTTCATCTCGGCCTTGCCCGTCGCACCGCTCCCGCTGTCGCTCCCGCCCGAGCAGGCGGTCAGTGCGGCGGCCAGAAGTGCGGTACCCGCCATGGCGGTGCGGCGTGTGCGGCTCAACGTAAACCCCTCCCAAGAATTAACCGTTCGCAAACCTAGATGCGAACAAGGCGACTCTAGGTTGCGCAATCCGCGGAAAATGTCGTCCCACCGCTTGTGACATGGACCGCAGCAAAACGGTCACCGTCCGGTCACAATCGCCGCGCCGTCCGGTCATGGCCGGCTGTGAGAGTCCTGTGCATCCCGATCCCCGCCGCCCGCCGCGGACGTACAGGAAGGCCGAACAGCCATGTGTGCACTGCTCGTGACCCCCGCCCAGCAGCATCACGACCAGGACCGGGAGCTGACGGTGCGCACCCTGTCCGACCTCGAATACCAGGCGTTCCTTTCCCGGCACGGACGGGCCAGCTTCCTCCAGTACCCGTCCTGGGCCGCGGTAAAGGACCTTTGGCGGTCGGAAAAGGTCGGATGGCACTACCCCGGCGGCGAAATAGAAGGCGCCGGACTCGTTCTCTACCGCCAATTCCCCGGCACCCGGAAATACTTCGCCTACCTTCCCGAGGGCCCCGTCGCGGACTGGTCCGACCCGCGCATCGACCGCTGGCTGAAGCCCCTCATGCGCCACATGCGTTCCGCCGGCGCCTTCGCCGTCCGCATCGGCCCCACCCCCGCCTACCGCCGCTGGGACGCGGCCACCGCCAAGTCCGGGACCGGGACCGGCCGGCAGATATCCGACGTGCTCGCCACCGAGGTCGACCCGGTGGGCGCCGCCCTCGCCGACCGGCTGCGCACCCGCGGCTGGAAGCGCTGCGGCGGTGAGGACGACGGCGACGCCCAGCCCCGCCACGTCTTCCGCGTGCCGCTGGCCGGCCGCTCCCTGGACGACCTGTGGTCGGGCCTGAACCAGGAGTGGCGCCGCAACGTGCGCAAGGCCGGGAAGGCCGGCGTGGAGACCGTCCTCGGCACCTCCGCCGACCTGCCCGAGTTCTACCGGCTGTTGCGCATCACCGAGGAGCGCGACGGCTTCCGGCTCGGCCGCTCCCTCGCGTACTACGAGCAGCAGTACCAGGTCCTGAACGCGGAGCAGCCCGGCCGCATGCGCCTCTACCTGGGCATCCACCGGGGCGAGATCCTCGCCGCCCACACGATGATCGTCGCCGGGAAGCGGGTCTGGTACCAGACCGGCGCCTCCGCCGACCACCGGCGTGAGGTGCGTCCCAGCAACGCCCTGCAGTGGCGCATGATGTGCGACGCCCACGCCCTCGGCGCGGAGGAGTACGACATGCGCGGGGTACCCTCCACTCTTGACCCCGACGAACGTTCTTTCGGGCTGCTGCGCTGGAAGCTCGGCACCGGCGGGCAGGTCGTCGAAACGCTCGGCGAATGGGAGACCCCGATGGACGGAGTGGCCAACGCGGCGCTCTACAAGGCGTTCCAGGCCTACCTGGCCCGCCGGTGACGGCGACCGACGCCCGGCATACCGCCGCCGCGACCGACGGCGGCCCGGCCGCGGGCAAGACCTCGGTGCTGCGCAGCGGCGCGCTCATGGCGGCCGGTTCGGTCGTCTCCCGCGCCACCGGCTTCGTCCGCTCCGCCGTCGTCGTCGCGGCGCTGGGTACCGGACTGCTCGGCGACGGCTACGCGGTGGCCAACACGGTCCCGAACATCATCTACATGCTGCTCGTCGGCGGCGCGCTCAACGCGGTGTTCGTGCCCGAGCTGGTCCGGGCCGCCAAGGAGCACGCCGACGGCGGCGCCGCCTACACCGACCGCCTGCTGACCGCGTGCACGGCGGCGCTCGTCGCGCTCACCGCCGTGGCCGTCCTCGCCGCCCCGCTGATCATCTCGACGTACACCGACTACAGCGGGGCCCAGGAGAGCACCACCGTCGCGCTCGCCCGCTACTGCCTGCCGCAAATCCTCTTCTACGGGCTCTTCACCCTGCTCGGCCAGGTGCTGAACGCCCGCGGCCGGTTCGGCGCGATGATGTGGACCCCGGTCCTCAACAACTTCGTGATCATCGCCGTCTTCGGGCTGTTCCTGTACGTCTCCCACGACGCCGCGGACGGCCTGACCGCCGGCGAGACCCGCCTGCTGGGCCTCGGCACCACCGCGGGCATCGTCGTCCAGGCCCTCGCCCTGGTCCCCTCGCTGCGCGCCGCCCGCTTCCGCTGGCGCCCCCGCTTCGACTGGCGCGGCAGCGGCCTCGGCCGCCCCCTGCGCAACGCGGGCTGGCTGGTCATGCTCGTCCTCACCAACCAGATCGCCTACTGGGTCGTCACCCGGCTCTCCACCACCGCCGGCGTCGAGGCCGACCTGGCCGGCCTCCCGGGCGCCGGGTACGCCGCCTACAGCAACGCCTACCAGCTGTGGATCGTCCCGCAGGGCATCATCACCGTCTCCCTCGTGACCGCCCTGATGCCCCGGATGAGCTCGGCCGCCTCCAACGGTGAACTCGCCACCCTGCGCGCGGACATCTCCTACGCGCTGCGCTCCAGCGCCGCCCTCGTCGTCCCCGCCGCCGCGCTCTTCGCCGCCCTCGCCCCCTGGGTGATGGGCAGCGTCTTCGAGTACGGCCGCACCGACGCCGCCGGCATCGAGGTCATGGCGGGCATGCTCACGGCCTTCGCCCCCGGCCTGGTCGCCTTCTCCGCGCAGTACGTGCTCTCGCGCGGCTTCTACGCCCTCTCCGACACCCGCACCCCCTTCTTCCTGAACCTGGTCATCGCCTCGCTGAACGCCGGGCTGTCCGCCGCCGCGTACTTCCTGCTGTCCCCGCGCTGGGCGGTCACCGGCATGGCCGCGGCCTCCTCCCTCGCCTTCCTCGCGGGCGCCGCCGTCACCGCGTACACCCTCTCCCGGCGGCTCGGCCCGCGCGCGGGCACCCGTACCGAGCGGCGCGCCACGGCAGTACGGACCCACCTGCGGATGCTGGCCGCCTGCGTCCCGGCGGCCGCCGCCGCGTACGCCGCCGCCCGGGCCGCCGAAGGCCTCGGCGATTTCGCGGCGGTCGGTGCGGGAACCGCGGCCCTCGCTCTCGTCGTCGTCGTCCTCGCCCGGCCGTTGCGCCTGACGGAGATCACCGACCTGCTGGACTCCCTGCGGCGGAAGGTCGGCCGATAGCGGGAGGAAGCGCAACACAACGACTTGGCATACTGACCGGATGCCACGTGTACTGCTGATCGAGGACGACCCGTCCATCCGGGAGGGGGTGGGCCTCGGCCTGCGCCGCCGCGGCCACGAAGTGAGCTCCGCCGAGACCGGCGAGGAGGGGCTCGCCCTGATGGCGGGCTTCCGCCCGGAACTCGTCCTCCTCGACCTGATGCTGCCCGGCATGAACGGGGTGCAGGTCTGCCACCGCATTCGCGAGAACAGCGAGGTGCCGATCATCATGCTCACCGCGCGCGGCGACGACTTCGACGTGGTCATCGGCCTGGAGGCCGGCGCCGACGACTACATCGTGAAACCCGCCCGCACCGAGGTCATCGAAGCCCGCATCAAGGCGGTACTGCGCCGGCTCAGCGACCCCGTGGGAACCCGCAACGAGATCGCGGTCCACGGCGAACTCGCCATCGACCGCGCCGGGCTGACCGTCGCCAAGAACGGCGAGCGCGTCGCCCTCGCCCCCAGCGAGATCAAGCTCCTGCTGCACCTGTCGGCCTCGCCCGAGCAGGTCTTCTCCCGCCAGCAGCTCCTCGAGTACGTCTGGGACCACAGCTACCACGCCGACTCCCGGCTCGTGGACGCCTGCGTCCGCCGCCTGCGCCACAAGATCGAGGACCCCGCCGGGAGCCCCCGCTACATACAGACCGTGCGCGGCTTCGGCTACCGCTTCGGTCCCCTGTAGGCCGCGGTGCGACGCATAGCACCGCTCGGGCTGCGCACCCGGCTGATAGCGGCCTTCCTGCTGGTCGCCGCGATCAGCGCGGTGACCACCGCCGCCCTGACCTACCAGCAGGCGCGCAACGCCATCCTCAAGCAGACCCAGGACACCGCGGTCAACACCCTGCGGGACCAGGTCGAGCAGCAGGAGATCCGCCTCCCCCTGACCCAGCCGGAGCTCCAGCGCATCGTCACCGAGCTCGGCAAACGCGGCAAACCCCACCCGTGGATCATCTTCGGCGAATACGGCGGGCTGCGCGTCTCCACCAACCCGGGCACGCCCACCTCCACCGTCATCACCGACAGCCTGCGCGAGAAGGTCCGCAACAACCGGTACGCCGCCTTCCAGCGCGCCGAGGACCAGCGCGGCAACCCGTGGCTCACCATCGGCGTCCCCGCCCTCTTCGAGCACAACGGCTACACCGAATCCACCGGGGCCGTCTTCTACGCCAGCGTCCCGCTCTCCACCGAGAAGCAGACCGTCGAAGCCATGGTCGAGGCCGCCCAGCAGGGCGCCGTCCCGGGGCTCGCCATCGCCATCGTCCCCGCACTCCTGGCCGCCCGCAGCGTGCTGCGGCCGGTCCGCGACATGCGCCGGGCCGCCCAGCACCTCGGCCGCGGCCGCCTCGACACCCGCATCGAGGTCCGGGGCGCCGACGAACTCGCCGGACTCGCCCGCACCTTCAACGAGACCGCCCGCGCCCTGGAGCAGTCGGTGCGCGAACTGCAGGACGCGGAGACCCGCGCCCGCCGCTTCGCCTCCGACGTCTCCCACGAACTGCGCACCCCGCTCGCCGGAATGCTCGCCGTGACCGAGGTCCTCGACGAGGACGCCTCGCGCCTCGACCCCGACACCGCCAAGGCCCTGCGCCTGGTCAGCGCCGAGACCGGCAAACTCGCCGTCCTCGTCGAGGACCTGATGGAGATCTCCCGCTTCGACGCCCGCGCCGCCGAGCTCAACCTCGACGACGTCGACATCGCCGAAGCCGTGCGCAAGACCCTCGAACGACGCCACTGGGACGACGAGCGCGTCGTCACCCGGCTGCCGGACCGGGTGCGCGCCCGGCTCGACCCCCGCCGCTTCGACGTGGTCCTCGCCAACCTCGTGGGCAACGCCCTGCGGCACGGCGAAGCCCCCGTACGCATCACCGTACGGACCGCACCGGGCGCGGACGGCGAACGGCTGCTCATCGACGTCGCCGACAGCGGTCCCGGCATCGCCCCCGAGGTGCTGCCGCACATCTTCGACCGCTTCTTCAAGGCCGACGCGGCCCGGACCCGTTCCGCGGGCAGCGGCCTCGGACTCGCCATCACCCTGGAGAACGTCCGCCTGCACGGCGGCACCCTCCGGGCGGGCAACGGACCCACCGGGGGAGCGCTCTTCACCCTCGACATGCCGCTGGAGGCCCGCGGATGAGCCCGCGCACGAGAGGCCGCAAGACGAGAGCCCGGGCGACGGCGGCCACGGCCGCGCTGACGGGCTGCGCCCTGTTGCTCACCGGGTGCGGGATCAAACGCACCGGGGTGATCGAGAGCGGCCACGCCGCCACCGTCAAGGTCCCCAACGGCACCAACGCCGCCGTCCTCTACTTCATCTCCAAAGAGGGCGACCGGCTCGTCCCGGTCCCGTTCGCGATCAACCCCGAGTACACCCTCGCGCCCGTGCCGCTCGTGCGGCTGCTGCTGCACGGCCCCACCCCGCCGGCCCGGGAGGCCGGCCTCACCACGGCGCTGCCCCAGGTGCCCGACGGGCAGGAGGAGGCGGTGACCGTGAGCGCGTACACGCCGGAGAAGGGGCTGACGGTCCACGTGCCGTTCGCCGTGGGCAGCCTGTCGGACCTGGCCCGCAACCAGCTGGTGTGCACCGTCGGCACCTCCGCCGTGCGGGACGTCGTCGCCCAGGTCGTCCTGCACGGCACCGACACCACCCTCCCGGCCGCCGACTGCACGCCACAGTGAGGTGTGCGGCCGGCCGCGTCGGCCGGCCGCACCCCTTGCGGGCAGGGCCGTGCACCCGTCACGGTGGCCCCATGGATCACGCCGCGGACGTCCCTGACGTCTTCGACCCCCGCATCTACGCCGAGGGCATCCCGCACGCCGGCTACCGGCTTCTGCGCGAGCACCATCCGGTGGCCTGGCAGCCGGAGCCGGAGATCCAGGGCTGGCCGGCGGGCCCCGGGTTCTGGGCCGTCACCCGGCACGCCGACGTCGTCCGCGTCCTGCGCGACCACCGGACGTACTCCTCCCGGATCGGCGCCACCCAGATCCGCGACCCCGACCCGGCCGACCTGCCGTTCCTGCGGCGCACCATGCTCAACCAGGACCCGCCGGAGCACGGCGGACTGCGCCGGCTCGTCTCCCGCGCCTTCACCCCGGCCCGCGTCGACGCCTTCGCCGCCCGGGTACGCGAACGCGCCCGCGCCCTGCTGGCCGCCGCGCGGGAGGGCGCCGAGGACGGCGCCGCCGACCTCGTGCGCACCGTCACCGACGAATACGCGCTGCTGAACCTCACCGACCTGCTGGGCGTCCCGGCCGCCGACCGCGCCCTGCTGTTGGAGTGGACCGTACGGATCATCGGCTACCAGGACCCCGAGGACGCCCCGCGGCCCGTGTCCGGCCCGGACGGCAAACCCCTCAACCCGCGCTCCCCGGCGCTGCTCGGCGAGATGTTCGCGTACGCCCGCGAACTGGCCGCCCACAAGCGCGCGCACCCCGGCGACGACGTGATGACCGCCCTGGCCGAGGCCGGACTCGACCCGGCCGAACTGGAGATGTTCTTCTTCCTGCTGACCGTCGCCGGCAACGACACCGTGCGCAGCGCCGCCCCCGGCGGCCTGCTCGCCCTCGCCCTCGCCCCGGACGCCTACCGGCGGCTCGCCGGCGGACGGGTCCCCATGGACCGGGCCGTCGACGAACTCCTGCGCGTCCACCCGCCGGTGCTCAGCTTCCGCCGCACCGCCGCCGTCGACACCGAACTGGGCGGCCGGCCGGTCCGGGCCGGGGACAAGGTGGTGGTCTTCCACGCCTCCGCCAACCACGACGAGCGGGTCTTCACCGACCCCGGCCGCCTGGACCTCGGCCGGACGCCCAATCCGCACGTCTCCTTCGGGGACGGCCCGCACGTCTGCCTCGGCGCCCACTTCGCCCGGCTCCAGCTGCGCGTCCTCTACGAGGAGTGGTGCGCGGCCATGCCCGTGCCGGAACTCGCCGGTCAGCCCAGGCGGTTGGTGTCGAACTTCATCAACGGGATCACACGGCTTCCGGTTCGGGTGTCCGGGCCGGCCCGGTGACGTCCGCGAGCAGCTCCGTGACGTCGGGCCCGTAGGCATCGGAGTTGATCACCTTCAGCATGAGGCAGAACGACCCGTTGCCGTACTTGCGGGACAGCCGCTCGTGGTGCCTGGCCAGGTAGCGGGCCGCGGCCTGGTTGCTGATGGCGGTCTGCCCCGACAGCAGGAACACCGGCCGGGTGCCCTGCTCCGTCGTCAGCCGCGCCAGCAGGACGTGCTCGACCTCGCCCTTCACCCAGCGGTACGCCTCCCCGCCGACCCGGATGGCCCCGCGGTCCGGATGCCCCGACGCGAGCCCGACGTCGGTCCGCACCCCCGGCAGCATGGAGGCCAGGTGCGCGGTCGTCCGCGCGTTGGACGCCGGCCCGCCCACGCAGAACTCGGCGCGTTCGCCGAAGCCCTGGCGGGCCCCGTCCTGGGTGACGATCTGGACGGTCGCCCCGCAGTCCTTGATCAGGGAGGAGATCTCCAGCAGCGCGAAGGCGTCGTTGCGGTGCAGGGACGAATCGGTGCCGCCCATCTGCCGGTTGACCACGAACAGACAGTCGGAGCCGGTCGGCAGGCCGAAGAAGGCCTGCTTGCGGCGGAGCGCGCGCCGCCAGAGGTAGGTGCGGGCGAACCAGCCGAGCCCGCCGCTGAGGGCGGTGGCTATCACCCCGAGCAGGATGTTGCGCACGTCGTCGTTCATGCGCGGGATGCTAGCGCCGTGACCGCGGCACCGGGACACCCGGTGCGGAAGATCGCCGGCCGTGACCGGGCACGGGCCGACGGGGCGCGCCGCAAGGCGCCCTGACGGGGCGGGGGGCTCGGCGCTAGGCTCGGCGCCACGCTGCCACTGGAGGTCCGGATGCACCGTCCCGTCGCCCGCACGTTACCGCTGCTGGCCGTCGTCGCCGCACTCGTCTCGACCGGCGCCGCGCCGCCGTCCGCCGCCGGGTCCCCGGCCCCGCCGGCGAAGGTCCCGGTCGCCGCGGGCTACGGCGGGGCCGTCGCCAGTGTCGACGCGGACGCCTCGGCGGTGGGCATCGACGTCCTGCGCTCCGGCGGCAACGCCGTGGACGCCGCCGTCGCCACCGCCGCCGCGCTCGGGGTCACCGAGCCCTACTCGGCGGGCATCGGCGGAGGCGGCTACCTCGTCTACTACGACGCCGAGTCCCGCCGCGTGCACACCATCGACGGCCGCGAGACCGCGCCGGCCTCGGCCACCGACACCCTCTTCCAGGAGAACGGCGTCCCCATCCCCTTCGCCGAGGGCCAGACCAGCGGCCTGGGCGTCGGCGTCCCCGGCACCCCCGCCACCTGGACGAGCGCCCTCGACGCGTGGGGCACCCGCCCGCTGCGCCAACTCCTGCGGCCCGCCGAGAAACTGGCCCGCGACGGCTTCACGGTGGACAGCACCTTCCGGGCCCAGACCGAGCTCAACGAGGCCCGCTTCAGGGACTTCCCGGACACCTCGAAGCTCTTCCTGCCCGGCGGCGCCCTGCCGGTGGTCGGTTCCACCTTCAAGAACCCGGACCTGGCCGACACCTACGCCGAACTGGCCCGCAAGGGCTCGGGCGCGCTCTACCGCGGCCCGATCGCCGACGAGATCGTCCGAGCAGTCCGCAAGCCCCCGGTGGACCCGGCGGCGACGCGGATCGTCCGCTCCGGCGACCTGACCACCCGCGACCTGCGTGCGTACGCCACCAAGCGGCAGGAACCGACCCGGGTGGGATACCGCGGCCTGGACGTCTACGGCATGGCGCCCTCCTCCTCCGGCGGCACCACCGTCGGCGAGGCCCTCAACATCCTGGAACGCACCGACCTGTCGAAGCTCTCCGAGACGCAGTACCTGCACCGGTTCATCGAGGCCTCGCGGATCTCCTTCGCCGACCGGGGCCGCTGGGTCGGCGACCCGGCCGCCGTGAAGGTGCCGACGCGCGAGCTCCTCTCGCAGCGCTTCGCCGACTCGCGCGCCTGCCTGATCAGGCCGGACCGTACGCTGACCAGCCCGCTCGCCCCCGGTGACCCGCGCAGCCCGGTGCCGTGCGCCACCACCGGGCAGGCCGCCCCGACCACGTACGAGGGGGAGAACACCACCCACCTGACGGTCGCCGACCGCTGGGGCAACGTGGTGTCCTACACCCTGACCATCGAGTCCACCGGCGGCAGCGCGATCACCGTGCCGGGCCGCGGCTTCCTGCTGAACAACGAGCTCACCGACTTCTCCTTCGCCCCGGCCGCGCCCGGGGTCCCGGACCCGAACCTGCCCGGCCCGGGGAAGCGGCCGCGCTCCTCCATGTCCCCGACGATCGTGCTGGAGGACGGCCGGCCGGTGCTCGCCGTGGGCTCGCCGGGCGGCGCCACCATCATCACCACCGTCCTGCAGACCCTCATCGGCCACCTGGACCGGGGCCTGCCGCTGGTCGACGCGATCGCCGCGCCGCGCGCCAGCCAGCGCAACCAGGCCACCACCGAGCTGGAGCCGGGCCTGTGGAACAGCCCGCTCCGCGCCTCGCTGGAGGCACTCGGCCAGGGGTTCCGCCAGAACCCGGAGATCGGCGCCGCCACCGGTGTCCAGCGCCTGCCCGACGGCCGCTGGCTGGCGGCGGCCGAGACCAGCCGCCGCGGCGGCGGCTCGGCCATGGTGGTCCACCCGCACGGCAGGCCGTAGCCCTCAGACGGTGGTGAGGATCCTCGGGCCCTCGGTGGTGATCGCGACCGTGTGCTCCGAGTGCGCGGCGCGGCTGCCGTCGACGGTGCGCAGGGTCCAGCCGTCCCCGTCGCACCGGTAGTCGTCCGTACCGCCCGCGATCAGCATCGGCTCGATGGCGAGGACCATGCCGGGGCGCAGCTTCATGCCGCGTCCCGGCGGGCCCTCGTTGGGCACGCCCGGGTCCTCGTGCATGGCGCGGCCGATGCCGTGGCCGCCGAAGCCGTCCGGGACGCCGTACCCGGCGGCGCGGCAGACCGTGCCGACGGCGTGGGCGATGTCCCCGATCCTGTTGCCGGGCACGGCGGCGGCGATCCCGGCCGCGAGGGCCGCCTCGGAGGTCTCGATCAGCCGCAGGTCGGCCGGGCGGGCCCGGCCGACGGTGAAGCTCACCGCCGCGTCCCCGACCCAGCCGCGGAGTTTCGCCCCGCAGTCGATGCTGACCAGGTCGCCGTCGCGCAGCCGGTACCCGTCGGGGATGCCGTGCACGATCGCGTCGTTGACCGAGGCGCACACCACGCCGGGGAAGGGCACCGGCGCGAACCGCGGCCGGTAGCCCAGGAAGGGCGAGGTCGCGCCCTCCTCGCTCAGCACCCCGCGGGCCACCCCGTCCAGGTCCAGCAGCGTCATCCCGACGCGCGCCGCCTCCCGTACGGCGGCCAGGGCGCGGCCGACCACCCGGCCCGCGGCGCGCATCTCGTCGATCTCTCGGTCCGTCTTCAGTTTCACCATGCCAATAACTATACCGGTATAAGTATCACGGGATAGTTATTGGCGTCCGGGGGTAGGATGACGGCATGGTCCGTACCCCCCTCACCCCCGAAGAGCGCGAGCGCGGCGAGCGGCTCGGCGCCCTGTTGCGCGAGGCGCGCGGCGGCCGCAGCATGGTCGAGGTCGCGGCCGGCGCGGGGCTCTCCGCCGAGACCCTCCGCAAGATCGAGACCGGCCGGGCGCCCACTCCCGCCTTCTTCACGGTCGCCGCGCTCGCCGGGGCGCTCGGGCTCTCGCTGGACGACCTGCTGACGCGCTGCGCCATCGTTCCTGCCTGACGCCTGACGCCTGACGCCTGACGCCTGACGCCTGACGCCTGACGCCTGACGCCTGACGCCTGACGCCTGACGCCTGACGCCTGATGCCTGACCGGTCCGTCCGGGCGGGCCGGCGGGCCGAACGGCCCAATCGGCGGTGGGAGCGCCGGGGCGCGGGGCAAGCGTGAAGGCGTGTCAGCCACGAACGCATCCCAGCGACTCGGTTTCGGAATCCTCGGCGCGCTCCTCGCGGGCGGCCTGCTGCTCGCGGCGTGCGCCGTCCCCGACGGCCCGGCACGCGCCGACGAGGAGGGCCGCGCGCCCTCCAAGACGGCCCGCGGCCCTGCCGCAGCCAACGGATGGACGCCCCCGCCCCCGCCGGGGGGCCCTCGGGGCTAGGGTCGCGTCATGGATCTCGAGGAACTCGGCAGAGCGCGCTACATCAGTCTCACCACCTTCCGCAAGGACGGCACGCCCGTGGCCACGCCGGTCTGGGCGGTGGCCGACGGGGGCGAGCTGTACGTGTGGACGCGTACCGAAACGTGGAAGGTCAAGCGCATCCGCAACAACGGGCGGGTCACCGTCACCGCGTGCGACGTGCGCGGGCGCGTCCGGGAGGGGGCGCCCGTGCACGAGGGCGAGGCCCGGCTGCTCGACGAGACGGGACTGCGGCGGGTGCGGAAGCTGATGTCGCGCAAGTACACCTGGCAGTACTGGTTGGTGGACGTGCCCGCCACCCTGGCGCGGCGCGGGAAGCGGCCGCACACCGCGATCGCCGTCAAGCTTTGAGACTCCCGTAGCCCGCCCGTAACACGGATGGGATCCAATGCGGTCATGGAGACCGCGACTTCACTGGCGATCAGTCAACTCTCCGGATATTTGCGGGGGTTGACCCAGAGGCTGGATCCCGGGGCAGGCTGGTACGGGGAGTTCCTGCGCCGGGATCCGGAGGGCATGCGGGCCTGTCTGGAGGGGGCCGCGATGCCGCCCTGGGACGTGGTGGAGTCGCTGCTGAGGGACCTGGCGGGGGCGAGGGGCGCGGAGTCCGCGGCGCGGGAGACCGTATACGCGGCGCAGCTGCGGACGGCGGCCGTCACCGTGTGGGACCGGCTGCCGGGCGGCGAGCAGGAGCTGCGGACCCTGCTCGCGGCGGCCGCCGCCCAGCGCTCCGACTCGGAGACGGCCCTGCGGAACCTGACGGCGCGGCTCTCCGTCTGCGCCGACCCGGCGGAGACGGACGCCCTGACCCGCGAACTCTCCTGGACCCAGGACGACGTGGCCCGCGCCGCGGCCCGCCACGAGGACCTGGCCGCCCGGCTGACCGCCCTGCGGCCCGCCCGCCCGGAACCCGCCTCCCCCCTGCCCGGCGTCCCCCGCCAACGGCCCGTGCCCCCAGAACAGCCCCACCACCCGGCCGCCTGGTCCGAGGCATCGGAGGAGTGGACCGGAGCTCCGCCCCGGCGGCCCCGCCAGGCGGCCGAACGGCCACAAGCGCCGGCCGAGCGGCCCGGGCCGCCGGACGGGCAGGCGCGCGAGGCGTCCGGCGGGGCCGACGCGCCGGGCGGGCACGGGGCCGTGGGGCGGGCCGAGGGGCGGTGGCTGCGCGGGGGGCGGCGGGCCGGGGGCGCCCGGTACGCCGGGTCGGCGGCGCCCGAGGTGCCGGCCTTCACCCCGCCGCCCGGGCAGCCGGCCGACGCGGGCGGCCCGGGGTCGGGCGGCCCGGGGTCGGGCGGCCCGGGGGAGGAGCACGGCCGGCCCGCCCCGCGCGGCGCCCGGTTCGGCCGCCCGCGGCCGGAGCCCGTGACGCCGCCCCGCGAGACGGCCGCGGCAGCGGGCGGCGAACCCGCGCCCCGCGCCGAGGCCGCGGCGGCCACCGGGACCGGGAGCGCGCGGGCCGTCGCCACCGAACTGCTCGCGCTGCGCGCACAGGGCCGCAGCGGGGAGGCGCACGCGCTGTTGTGCGAGACCGCGGCCGGGTCCGCCGAGCGGCTGCCCGGGCTGGCCGCCGAGCTGGCCCGCGCCGGGCTCGCGGCCGACTGGGCCACCCTGCTGTGGGAGGCGGGCTCGCTCCCGCCCGCGCAGCTCGCGGCCGCCGCCGCGGCCCTCGGCGACGCCGGCCGGGAGGCCGACTGCGACGCCCTGCTGCGCCAGGGCGTGGCCCGCCCCGCCGCCGAGGTCGCGGACGCCGCGCTCGCCCTCGGCGGCGCCGGCCGCATCCGCGAGGCCGACGCCCTGCTCGGCGCGTTCGTCCGGGTCCGCACCGCCGAGGAGGCGGCCGGGCTGGCCCGCCGCGACCCGCAATGGTTCGCCCCGCGCCTGCTCCAGGCGGCCCGCGCCCTCCCCGGCTCCCGCCACCGCGACCTCGTCCACGCCTTACGGGTGGCGGGCATCGGGGCGGGCTGAGGCCGGTTGCCTCCGGCGGTTCGGCAGGGGTGGGGGCCGGTTGGGGCGGGGCCGGGCGCGCGCCGGGGTGTCTCCTCGGACGCCGAACGTGTCGGGGGGTCGGAGGGACTGGGCACCTTGCGTTCGGCGCCCTGCGGGGATCACCCCGACACACACCCGACCCCGCCCCAACCGGCCCGCTTCGGCCGCACCAAATTCAGCCCCTCCGGCGTTTGAGGAGCGGGTCCGGGCGGAGCCCGGCGGGGGTCGGGGCGGAGCCCCGGGAGCGGAGCCGTGCCCGGGCCGAGCGGCGCAGCCAACCGGCGGTCCGACAAGCTCCCCCTAACCCGCCCGTCTGCTGACCGTAATCGACCGCGGGGCGACGTAACGTGATCGACTACTCCAACAGCGCACGGCGGTCTTGCCCCACGCTGTGACGGGGCCTACGTTCTACTCCCTACGGACATCATCTACGTGCGTAGAACTCGGCGTTCCCGTCGCGAGGAGCAGCTCATGGCCCAAGTCGTCCGCGCCGCGCTGGTCCAGGCCACCTGGACCGGAGACACCGAATCGATGATCGCCAAACACGAGGAGCACGCCCGCCGGGCCGCCGCCCAGGGGGCAAAGATCATCGGCTTCCAGGAGGTGTTCAACGCCCCCTACTTCTGCCAGGTCCAGGAGCCCGAGCACTACCGCTGGGCCGAGGCCGTCCCCGACGGTCCCACCGTCCGCCGCATGCAGGAGCTCGCCCGCGAGACCGGCATGGTCATCGTCGTCCCGGTCTTCGAGCTGGAGAACGAGGGCTTCTACTACAACACCGCCGCCGTCATCGACGCCGACGGCAGCTACCTGGGCAAGTACCGCAAGCACCACATCCCCCAGGTCAAGGGCTTCTGGGAGAAGTACTACTTCCGCCCGGGCAACCTCGGCTGGCCCGTCTTCGACACCGCCGTCGGGAAGGTCGGCGTCTACATCTGCTACGACCGCCACTTCCCCGAGGGCTGGCGCGCCCTGGGCCTGGCCGGGGCCCAGCTGGTCTACAACCCCTCCGCCACCCACCGGGGCCTGTCCTCCTACCTGTGGCAGCTGGAGCAGCCCGCCTCCGCCGTCGCCAACGAGTACTTCATCGCCGCGATCAACCGCGTCGGCCAGGAGGAGTACGGCGACAACGACTTCTACGGCACCAGCTACTTCGTCGACCCGCGCGGCCGGTTCGTCGGCGAGGTCGCCAGCGACAAGGAGGAGGAACTCCTCGTCCGCGACCTGGACTTCGACCTGATCAAGGAGGTCCGCGACCAATGGGCCTTCTACCGGGACCGCCGCCCCGACGCCTACGGAGGGCTCGTACAACCGTGACCGACCCCACCCCGCTCCACAGCCGCCACCGCACCGTGCTGCCCGACTGGCTCGCGCTCTACTACAAGCACCCCATCGAGCTCACCCACGGCGAAGGCCGCCACGTCTGGGACGCCGACGGCAACCGCTACCTCGACTTCTTCGGCGGCATCCTCACCACGATGACCGCCCACGCCCTGCCCGAGGTCACCAAGGCCGTCTCCGAACAGGCCGGGCGGATCATCCACTCCTCCACCCTGTACCTGAACCGGCCGATGATCGAGCTGGCCGAGCGGGTCGCCGCCCTGTCCGGCATCCCGGACGCCCGGGTCTTCTTCACCACCTCCGGCACCGAGGCCAACGACACCGCCCTGCTGCTCGCGACGACGTACCGCCGCTCCAACCAGATCCTGGCGATGCGCAACAGCTACCACGGCCGGTCCTTCTCCACCGTCTCCATCACCGGCAACCGCGGCTGGTCCCCGACCAGCCTCTCGCCGCTGCAGACGTACTACGTGCACGGCGCCGTCCGCAGCCGCGGCCCCTTCGCCCACCTCTCCGACGCCGACTTCACCGCCGCGGCCGTCGCCGACCTGGAGGACGTGCTCGGCCAGGCCCGCGGGGGAGTGGCCGCCCTCATCGCCGAACCGATCCAGGGCGTCGGCGGTTTCACCTCCCCGCCCGACGGCCTGTACGGGGCCTTCCGCGAGGTCCTGGACCGCCACGGCATCCTGTGGATCAGCGACGAGGTGCAGACCGGCTGGGGCCGTACCGGCGAGCACTTCTGGGGCTGGCAGGCGCACGCCCAGAACGGCCCGCCCGACATCCTCACCTTCGCCAAGGGCATCGGCAACGGCATGTCCATCGGCGGCGTGGTCGCCCGCGCCGAGGTGATGAACTGCATCGACTCCAACTCCATCTCCACCTTCGGCGGTTCCCCGGTCACCATGGCCGCCGGCGTCGCCAACCTCGCGTACCTGCTGGAGCACGACCTGCAGGGCAACGCCCGCCGCGTCGGCGGCCTGCTGCTGGACCGGCTCCGCGCCGTCGCCGCGCACGCACCCGCCGTACGGGAGGTCCGCGGCCGGGGCCTGATGGCCGGGCTGGAGCTGACGAAGCCGGGCACCGACGAGGCCGACCCGGACGCCGCCTCCGCCGTCCTGGAGGCGGCCCGCGAACGCGGCCTGCTGCTCGGCAAGGGCGGCGGGTACAACACCAGCGTGCTGCGCATCGCGCCGCCCCTGTCCCTCACCGTCGCCGAGGCGGAAGAGGGCGCCGAGATCCTCGAACAGGCCTTGCGCAGCATCGAGTAGGGGGACTCCCATGAGCATCCGCACCCTGGTCCGCGGCGGCCTCGTCATCACCGCCGCCGACGAAGTGCACGCGGACGTCCTGATCGAGGACGGCCGCGTGGCGGCCCTCGCCGCACACGGCTCCGCGGCCGCCGAGGCGTGGACGGCCGACCGTACGATCGACGCGAGCGGGAAGTACGTGATCCCGGGCGGGGTCGACGCCCACACCCACATGGAACTCCCCTTCGGCGGCACCTCCGCCTCGGACACCTTCGAGACCGGAACCCGGGCCGCCGCCTGGGGCGGCACCACCACCATCGTCGACTTCGCCGTGCAGAGCGTGGGCCACTCCCTGCGCGAGGGACTCGACACCTGGTACGCCAAGGCCGACGGCAACTGCGCCGTCGACTACGCCTTCCACATGATCCTCTCGGACGTCAACGAGGGCACCCTGAAGGAGATGGACCTCCTCGTCGGGGAGGGCGTCACCTCGTTCAAGCTGTTCATGGCCTACCCGGGCGTCTTCTACAGCGACGACGGGCAGATCCTGCGCGCCATGCAGCGGGGTGCCTCCAACGGCGGGCTGATCATGATGCACGCCGAGAACGGCATCGCGATCGACGTCCTCGTCGAACAGGCCCTGGCGCGCGGGGAGACCGACCCCCGCCACCACGGCGAGGTCCGCAAGGTGCTCCTCGAAGCCGAGGCCACCCACCGCGCGATCCAGCTCGCGCGGGTCGCCGGCGCGCCGCTGTACGTGGTCCACGTCTCGGCGGAGGAGGCGGTGGCCGAGCTGGCCGCCGCCCGTGACAAGGGCCTGCCCGTCTTCGGGGAGACCTGCCCGCAGTACCTGTTCCTGTCCACCGACAACCTCGAAGAGCCCGATTTCCAGGGCGCCAAGTACGTCTGCTCCACTCCGCTGCGTCCCCGCGAGCACCAGGCGGCGCTGTGGCGGGGGCTGCGGACCAACGACCTCCAGGTGGTCTCCACCGACCACTGCCCCTTCTGCTTCCGTGGCCAGAAGGAGCTCGGCCGCGGGGACTTCTCCAAGATCCCCAATGGACTGCCCGGCGTGGAGAACCGCATGGACCTCCTCCACCAGGCCGTCCTGGACGGGCACATCAGCCGCCGCCGCTGGATCGAGATCGCCTGCGCGACCCCGGCCCGGATGTTCGGCCTCTACCCACAGAAGGGCACCATCGCGCCGGGCTCCGACGCCGACATCGTCCTTTACGATCCGCACGCCGAGCAGGTCATCTCCGCCGAGACGCACCACATGAACGTGGACTACTCGGCGTACGAGGGCAAGCGGATCACCGGACGCGTCGACACGGTGCTGTCGCGCGGCGAACTCGTCATCGACCAGCGCGAATTCACCGGCCGGGCGGGTCACGGGGCCTTCATCCCCCGCTCCACCTGCCAGTACCTGTAAGCGTCAAGGAGCCGCCTCATGGACTTCGGCCTCGTCCTGCAAACCGACCCGCCCGCCTCGCAGGTCATCAGCCTCATGCGCCGCGCCGAGCGCAACGGCTTCCGCTACGGCTGGACCTTCGACTCCGCGGTGCTGTGGCAGGAGCCGTTCGTCATCTACAGCCAGATCCTGGAACACACCCGCAAGCTGCACGTGGGCCCCATGGTCACCAACCCGGGCACCCGCACCTGGGAGGTCACGGCCTCCACCTTCGCCACCCTCAACGACATGTTCGGCAACCGCACCGTCTGCGGGATCGGCCGCGGCGACTCGGCGATGCGGGTCGCCGGGCGCAAACCCAACACCCTGGCCCGGCTCGGCGAGGCCATCGACGTCATCCGGGACCTCGCCGAGGGCCGCGAGGCGCTGGTCGACGGCAACCCGGTCCGGCTGCCGTGGGTCCGAGAGGGCCGGCTGCCGGTGTGGATGGCGGCGTACGGGCCGAAGGCCCTCGCCCTGGCCGGGCAGAAGGCGGACGGGTTCATCCTCCAGCTCGCCGACCCGTACCTCACCGAGTGGATGGTCAAGTCGGTCCGCGAGGCCGCCGCCGAGGCCGGCCGTGATCCGGCGGAGATCACCATCTGCGTGGCGGCCCCCGCGTACGTGAGCGAGGACCTCGCGCACGCCCGCGACCAGTGCCGCTGGTTCGGCGGAATGGTCGGCAACCACGTCGCCGACCTCGTCACCCGTTACGGCGAGCACTCCTCGATGGTCCCCGACGAGCTCACCGAGTACATCAAGGCCCGTCAGGGCTACGACTACAGCCACCACGGCCGCGCCGGGAACCCGTCCGCGGACTTCGTCCCCGACGAGATCGTCGACCGCTTCTGCCTCCTGGGCCCGGCCGAGGCCCACATCGAGAAGCTCCGGGTCCTGCGCGACCTCGGCGTCGACCAGTTCGCCGTGTACGACATGCACGACGCGCGCGAGGCCACGATCGACGCGTACGGCCAGTACGTCATCCCGGCCATGGACCGCTGAAGCGGACCGGTCTCCCCGACGGTCGTCCACCCAGCCCGAGGGCATCGGGCCGGGTGGCGGCCGCGGCCCGGATCGAAATCCTGTGGCGGCAGCGCTGCTGCCCGGCTTCGACCAGGCTTTCCCCGCCGGGACCGACGATGATCGATCCGCTCCACGGCTGAATCCACGGCGGACGCGGCCGGGCCGCGTGCGTGGCGTCGGGATTTGTACGGGTCGTCGGGTGATGATGCCGCAGTGAGACTTGATCACGTGTCCTATGCGGTGGCCCGCGACAGCTTCGTCTCGACCGTCCAGTGGATCGGTTCGGCCCTCGGCGCCGGGTTCGTCGACGGGGGCGTGCACCCGCGGTTCGGCACCCGCAACTTCATCCTCCCGCTGAGCGGCGGCACCTACGTCGAGGTCGTCACCACGCTCGACCACCCCGCCGCCGACCGCGCACCCTTCGGCCAGGCGGTCGCGCGCCGCGCCGCCGAGGGCGGCGGCTGGCTCGGTTGGGTGGTCTCCGTCGACGACATCGCCCCGGTCGAGGCCCGCCTCGGCCGCACCTCGGCCGAGGGCCACCGTGTCCGCCCCGACGGGTTCGACCTGAGGTGGAAGCAGATCGGCCTCTTGGAACTGCTGGAGGACCCGCAACTGCCCTACTTCCTCCAGTGGTTGGTCCCCACCGAGGAGCGCCCGAGCGCCGACCCGCGCACCTCCAGCACCATCCACGGGGTCTCCATCGCCGGCGACGCCGCCTCCATCGCCGAATTCCTCGGCGAACCGGCCGACCACCCCCTCGACCAGATCGACGTCACCTGGGTCGAGGACGAGGAACCGGGCCTGGTCTCGGTCGAGTTCGCCACCGCCAACGGCCCGGTCACGATCTGACCGTGCACGGCCCCCGGCCACGCCGAGGCGGCCGTCCCCCCGGCTTCGACAGGACCTAGGCCCTGTCCGGGCGATCTTCGCGGGCCCGCGACGTTCCCCCAGCTACCGCTGGGAGGTGCCCCCAGGCACGGCACCTCGCCGCGTTGTCGGAGCGCGCGAGTACGGCCAAGTACGAGCTGCGCTCCTCCGCCTTGCGATGCACCGCGCCTGGGGGCACCTCCCAGCGGTAGCTGGGGGAGACGCGGCCTGATCCACGAAGATCGCCCGGACAGGACCTAGGCCTTGCGGCGGCCAAGACCGAGGCCGAGGGCCACCAGGAGGGCCGCCGCGATCACGATCGCCGCGTCGACCGCGAGGACCGTGCGCACCCCGTCGAAGAGCGAGGCCCCGGTGGTGGCCAGCACCCCGAGCAGCGGGATGCCGATGGTGATGCCGACCTGCTGGGTGGTGGTGACCAGGCCGGTCGCCAGGCCCTGCTCCTCGTCGGGCACGCCGCTCGTCACCACCACTCCGTACGAGACGATCGCGCCGAGGTGGCACATGCTGGCCAGCGAGACGGCCGCGGTCGCCAGCAGGGCGCCCGACCCCGTGCCCACGCCGAGCAGTACGACGCCCAGCAGGCCCTGGCCGAGCAGCGAGCCGACCAGGGTGCGGCGGGCACCGAAGCGGCCGATCACCTTCGAGGCGTACGAACCGGCCAGGACGGAGGCGATGCCCTGGACGCCGAAGACCAGACCCGTACGGAAGGACGACAGCTCCAGGGTCTCCTGGAGGTAGAGGGTCAGCACGAAGACGGCCGTCGACATCATCGAGAACGTCACCAGACCGCCGATGTTGCCCCAAGCGATCGTGCGCCGCTTCAGCATCGGCAGCGAGACCAGCGGGGCCGGGGACTTCGACTCCACCGCCACGAACGCGGCGAGCAGGGCGAGTCCGGCCACCAGCGTGCCCCAGACGTCCGGCTCGCCGAAGCCGCGCTGGGCCGCCGTCGTCAGGGCGTAGATCAGCGCGAGCAGTCCGCCGGTGACGGTGACGGCGCCGGGCACGTCCAGGCGCGGCCGCTCGGCGGTGCGCGATTCCGGCAGCAGGCCCGGGGCGAGGACGAGGACGACCACCGAGGCGACCGCGAGCAGGCCCATCGTGGAGCGCCAGCCCAGGGTGTCGGTCATGACGCCGCCGAGTACCATGCCGACGGTGAAACCGAGGGAGAGCAGGGTGCCGGAGATGCCCAGCGCCTTGTCGCGCAGCGGGCCCTCGGGGAAGGTCGTGGTCAGCAGGGACATGCCGGTGGGCACGATCACCGCCGCGCCCAGCCCCTGCAGCGCGCGCCCGGTCAGGAAGGACGCCGGGTCCCAGGCGAGGGTCGCGAGCACCGAGGCCGCGCCGAAGAGCGCGAGGCCGGTGAGGAACAGCTTCTTGCGGCCGTACAGGTCGGCGATCCGGCCGAACAGGAGGAGGAAGCCGCCGGAGGGCAGCGCGAACGCGGTGACCGCCCACTGGAGGGCGGACCGGTCGAGGCCCAGGTCCTCGCCGAGCACCGGCAGGGCCACGTTCAGTACGGAGAAGTCGAGCGCCACCATGAACTGGGCGGCGCAGAGGACGAAGAGGACCAGCCGCGCCCGTCCGGAGAGCCGGGTGTCGTCGGGGGTCGCCGGGCGGGGCCCGGTGGTCGTGGGGTGTGTGTCGATCGCCATGGCCACCACCTTCGTGGCCCGGGAATGTCCGTGCAGAGTGGGAACTTATCCTGTTGGCGGCACCACCAGGCAGCCGAACAGGGGGACTTTGTGGCCACAGCGACCGATGCGCACCGTCGGACGGAACTGCGCGAGTTCCTGATGAACAGGCGCGCGCGGATCACCCCGACCGAGGCCGGCCTGCCGGACGGCGGGGCCCGTCGGCGTACCCCGGGCCTGCGCCGCGAAGAGGTGGCCGTGCTCGCCGGGGTCGGGGTCTCCTGGTACCAGTGGCTGGAACAGGGCCGCGACATCACGGTGTCCTCGCAGGTCCTGGACTCGGTGGGCCGGGTGCTGAAGCTGACCAGCGCCGAGCGCCGGCACCTGTACGTGCTCGCCGGGCTCAACCCGCCGGCCCTGGAGGTCGCCCCGGACGACCGGGGCATGTGCGACGGCCTGAAGCGGCTGATCGACGCCTGGATGCCGTTCCCCGCGCACATCATGGACGTGTACTGGAACACCGTGGCGTACAACGACGCGGCCGCGCTGGTGTTCGGGATGCGTCCGGAGATCGTGCAGAACTGCCTGATCGCCTTCTTCACCGACCCCATCTACCGGTCCCGCGCGGCGCACTGGGAGCGGATCGCCTGCGTGGTGGTGGCCCAGTACCGGGCGGCCTGCTCCGAGAACCCCCACGACGAGGGCTTCCGGGCCGTGATCGAGGAGGCGCGGGAGCTCAGCCCGGAGTTCGCCGAGCTGTGGGACCGCGGTGACGTCCGGCCCGGCGGCCAGATGGAGAAGCAGATGGACCATCCGGTCGCCGGCGCGCTGTACGTGGAGTCGACGCAGCTGCGCGTGCCGGCCCGCCCCGACCTGGCGATCGTGCTCCACACCCCGCTGCCGGGCACGGGCACGGCCGAGAGGCTGGAGTGGCTGGCCTCGCCCGAGGGCCGGCGGGCGTCGATGTTCCCGCTCGCCGGCTGAATCCCGGAGGGGTCCGGCCCGGGGCGGTTCACCCGGCGGCCACCCGGTGGCCAGGCGGACGTCCGGGAATGGCGGTGGGGTTTGTCGGCCGGTCGTGCTTTGCTGGGGGGCATGATCGATGAGTTCCTGGCCCATGGCCTGTCCGATGTGGAAGAGGCCGTCCGCAAGGCGGCGGCGATCGAGATCATGCCGAGATTCAGGCAGCTCGCCGAGCACGAGGTCGACGAGAAGAGCGGCCCCCACGACCTGGTGACCGTCGCCGACCGCCGGGCCGAGGAGCACCTCACGGCCTCCCTGACGCGGCTGCTGCCCGGTTCGGCCGTGGTCGGCGAGGAGGCCGTGCACGCCGATCCCACGGTGTACGAGGCGCTGCGCGCGGACGCGCCGGTGTGGATCGTCGACCCCGTGGACGGCACCCGCCAGTTCGTGAACGGTGACCCGGCCTTCTGCACGCTGGTGGCGCTGGCCGTGCGCGGGGAGATCCTCGCCTCCTGGACCTTCGCCCCGGCGCTGGAGGAGCTGGCGACCGCCGTGCGCGGGCAGGGCGCGTACGTCAACGGCGAGCGGATCCACAGCGGTTCGCCGGAGGCCGGCGCCGAGCTGCGGGTCGCCATCGCGCACCCGCTGTACACCTCCGACGAGAACAAGCGGACGCTGGCCCGGCTGGACGTGCCCGGGGTGGCGGCCAGGCCGTGCGGTTCGGCGGGCCTGGAGTACCTGAAGGTGGCCCGCGGCGAGATGGACGGCCTGGCCTTCACCTGGCCCTCGGCCTGGGACCACGCGGCCGGACTGCTGCTGGTCGCCGAGGCCGGCGGGGCGCAGAGCACGGTCGACGGGGTCCCCTTCCGGGTGGACCGCGACAACGCGCTGCCGTTCGCCGTCGGACGCGACGAGGCCACCGCCGTACGCATCCGGGAGCTCCTCCGGGGGGCTTAGGCGGTGTCCCCGCGGACCGGACGGCATCCCGGCCGGTCATAGGGGTGTCCGGCCCGTGGCGCGGGGCGCAATATCCTGGAGGCGCAGGGCCGCCGGAGACGAAGGAGTCGCAAGTGCCGTCGATTTTCGATGTGGTCGTGGTGGGGGCGGGGCCCAACGGGCTGACCGCAGCCGTCGAACTGGCCCGGCGCGGCTTCTCGGTGGCCGTTTTCGAAGCCGCCGACACGGTGGGCGGCGGCGCCCGGACCGAGGAGCTCACCCTCCCCGGCTTCCGGCACGACCCGTGCTCGGCGGTGCATCCGCTGGGAGCCGGCTCCCCGGTCTTCGCCACGATGCCGCTGAAGAGGTACGGGCTGGAGTGGCTGCACGCGCCGCTGCCGATGGCGCACCCCTTCGACGACGGCACGGCCGCCGTCCTGTCCCGCTCGGTCGCGGAGACGGCGGCGTCGTTCGGGCCGCGGGACGCGGGGGCCTACCGTCGTCTGGTCGGCCCGTTCCTCGGCAAGTGGGACACCCTGGCCCGGGACTTCATGTCCCTGCCGAGCACCGCGCTGCCGCGCGATCCCGTCACCCTCGCCCGTTTCGGGCTCGCCGGGCTGCCGCCGTCCACCTGGCTCCTGCGCCGCTTCCGGGACGAGCGGGCCAGGGCCCTGTTCGCGGGGCTCGTGGCCCACGTCATCGCTCCGCTCGGCGGGATCGGCACCGGAGCCGTCGGCCTGGTCTTCGCGCTGGCCGCGCACGCGAACGGCTGGCCGATGGCGCGCGGAGGCTCGCAGTCCGTCTCCGACGCGCTCGCCGCGTACCTGCGCGACCTCGGCGGGACGATCCACACCGGTTTCGAGGTCAAGCGGCTCGACGACCTCCCGCCGGCCCGGGCGTACGTCTTCGACACCTCGCCGACCGCGCTGGCCCGGATCGCCCGGCTGGGGCGCGCCTACGACGGCTACCGGTACGGCGCCTCCGTCTTCAAGATCGACTACGCGCTGGACGGCCCGGTCCCGTGGACCGCCGAGGAGCCGCGCCGCGCCGGCACCGTCCAGATCGGCCCGCGCACCCGTGACATCGACGCCGCCCTCCAGCTGGCCTCGGGCGGCCGGGCCCCCCGCAACCCCTTCCTCATCACGGCGCAGCCCAGCCTGGTCGACCCCGGCCGGGCCCCCGAGGGCAAGCACGTCTTCTGGGCGTACGGGCACGTCCCCGCCGGCTGGGACGGCGATCTCACCGAGGCCGTCGAGAGGCAGCTGGAGCGCTTCGCCCCCGGTTTCCGCGACCTGGTCCTGGCCCGCGCCACGGCCGGCCCGCCCCAGCTCGCCGCCCGCAACCCCAACTACATCGGCGGGGACATCGCCTGCGGCGCCGCCTCGGGCCTCCAGCTGCTGCTGCGCCCGAAGATCACCCTCTCCCCGTACACGACGGCCCACCCGGCGGTCTTCCTCTGCTCCTCGGCGACCCCGCCGGGCCCCGGGGTGCACGGCATGTCCGGCCACAACGCCGCCAAGGCCGTCTGGCGCCACCTGCGCAACGACGCCTGACGGCGGTTCGACGCCGCACCCGCGTCCCGGGCGCAGTGCCGCTCGCGAAAGGAGCTCCCGATGGTCCGCATTTCCCTGGTGCTCGGCGACATCACCGCCGAGAAGGCCGACGCGATCGTCAACGCGGCCAACTCCTCGCTCCTCGGCGGCGGCGGGGTGGACGGCGCCATCCACCGCCGAGGTGGGCCGGAGATCCTCGCGGCCTGCGAGGACCTGCGGCGCTCGCACTACGGCAAGGGCCTGCCCACCGGCCGGGCCGTGGCCACCACGGCCGGCCGGCTCGCCGCCGGGCACGTCATCCACACGGTGGGCCCGGTCTGGTCGCGGGAGGAGGACCGGTCGGAGCTGCTGGCCTCCTGCTACCGCGAGTCGCTGCGGGTCGCCGACGAGCTGGGGGCCCGTACGGTCGCCTTCCCGGCCATCTCCACCGGCATCTACGGCTGGCCCATGGACGACGGGGCGCGGATCGCGGTGGAGACGGTGCGGGCGGCCCGGACCGAGGTGCAGGAGGTGCGGTTCGTCCTCTTCGACGCGGCCGCCTTCGCCGTCTTCGAGGCGGCGGTCGAGGACTCCCGGTAGGCCGTGGCGACGAGACGGCCTAAGCGCGCCGTGACGCGCCAGGGGCGGGCCGCGGATAGGTGCGGGTCTGCTTCACGCTGCCGTACGCGAAGCTCGACTCGATCGAGGCGATCCCCGGGATGGCGTGGATGCGGTGGCGCACCAGGGCCTCGTAGGCCTCCAGGTCCTCGATGACGACGCGGAGCAGGTAGTCGCTGCTGCCCGCCATCAGGTAGCAGTCCTGGATGTGCTCGATGACGGCCACGTGCTCCTCGAAGAGCCGTACCGCCTCCGCCGTGTGGCGTTCCAGGCGGATCCGCACGAAGACGGTGACCGGGAGCCCGAAGGCCACCTGGTCGACCATGGCCGTGTAGCCGCGGATCAGGCCCGCCTCCTCCAGCCGCCGGACCCGGCGCAGGCAGGGGGAGGGGGAGAGCCGCACGCGGTCGGCCAGGTCCTGGTTGGACAGGCGTCCGTCGGCCTGCAATTCCCGGATGATCTGCAGATCGACTGCGTCCACGGCCACTCCTTGGCAGATTCTGCCCCAAACGTATGTCCGAGCGACAGAACTGGCAATCGGCTGCCCCGCCCGAAGCCCTAGCGTTGCCCTGGAACGGACCGGACCGGTCCGAGTCCCAGAGGCTGGAGCATTTCCTTGGTCGCGACGCACACCACCCGGGCGACCCAGCCTCACGATGCGGCGGGCCCGCGGGCCGGACACCCCGGCCGGCGCGGGCTCTCCCCGCGGCTTTCCCCGCGCCTGTTCCTGCGCCGCTCCCTGCGGCTCTCCCCGCAGGCCGAGGGGCTGCTCGCCCTGCTGGTGACCGTGGCGATCTGGGCGGCCTTCGCGCTCAGCGCCCGCGCCCTGAGCGCCTCCTCCCTGCTGCCCGCCGACGCGGCCCTGCTGCGCTTCGGCGTTCCCCTCGTCGTGCTCCTCCCCGCCCTGTGGCGGCGCCGTCGCCGCATCGCCGCGGTACGGCCCGGAGCCGCAGTCAAGATCATCTGCGGTGCGGGGGTGCCCTTCTTCCTCGCCGCGATGCACGGCGGCGCCCTGACCTCCGCCGCCTTCGTCGGCTCGATCGTCCCCGGGATGGTCCCGCTCTTCGTCTCCGCGATCATGATCCGCCGCGGGCACGGGGTCCCCCGCGGGACGCAGGCCGCCGGACTCGCGCTGATCGCGGCCGGTGTGGCCGCCCTCGTCTGGCGCTACGTCGTCCCGGTGGACACCGACGTGCTCGCCGGCTCCGGCATCCTCCTGGTCGCCAGCGGCCTGTGGGCCCTCTACACGGTGGGCCTGCGCGAGGTGGACCTCGATCCCGTCGGATCGATCGGACTGCTGTGCCTGCCCTCCTTCGCCGTCATCGGAGTCCTGGTGCTGACCGGGGTGCTCCCGACGGGCCTCGCGCACGCGGCGGGCAGCGACATCGCCCTCTTCCTCGTGGTGCAGGGCCTCGGCGTCGGGCTGTGCGCCGGCCTGCTGTACGCCTTCGCCATCCGCCGGCTCGGCGCCGAGCGCAGCTCCGTCGTCGGCAGCCTCAGCCCCGTCGCCGTCGTCCTGCTCGCCGTCCCCCTGCTCGGTGAGACCCCGACCCTCGCCGTGCTCGTCGGCGTCCCCCTGATCACCGCCGGCGTCGTCCTCGCCAACCGCCGCCCCCGACCCGAGGTTCCCGCAGATGCTTGAGCTCCTCCCCCCGCCGCCCACCGACCCGCTGTGGGACCTGACCTACGAGTTCGGCAGCGACGAGCGGCCCGAACGGCTGAACCTCGTCCTCGGGGTCTACCGGGACCAGACGGGCACCACTCCCGTCATGGCCGCCGTGCGCGAGGCCGAGATGCGCCTGGCGGAGCGCTCCGAGTCCAAGGAGTACCGCGGGCTCTCCGGGAACGCCGCCTTCAACCGCTCCCTGCTGGACCTGGTGCTGGGCCCGGACGGGCCGGCCGACCGGGCCGCGGCCGTCCAGACCGTCGCCGGATCCGGCGCACTGCGGCTGCTGGCCGACCTGATCTGCCGGACCCGCCCGGGCACCACGGTGTGGATCAGCGATCCGGCGTACGTCAACCACCGGCCCATCCTGGAGGCCGCCGGGCTGCAGGTCCGCACGTACGGCTGGCGCGACGCCGAGGGCGGCTTCGACACGGCCGGCGTCCTGCGGGAACTGCGCGAGGCCCGGCGGGACGACGTGGTCCTCCTCCAGGGGTGCTGCCACAACCCCACGGGCGTGGACCCGCTGCTCGACGACTGGGAGGCGCTGGCCGACTCCGCCGCCCGCGGTGGCTGGGTGCCCTTCGTGGACCTCGCCTACCACGGCCTCGGCGACGGCCTGGAGGCCGACCTGCTGGCCACGCGGATGCTGGCGGCGCGCGTCCCGGAGATGCTGATCGCCGTCAGCTGCTCGAAGAACTTCGGCCTCTACAGCGACCGCGTCGGCTGCGCCATCGTGCTCGGGTCCTCCGCCCAGGCCGTGCGGCACGCCGAGACGGCCCTGCAGAACGCCGCCCGGACGCTGTACTCGATGCCGCCCGAGCACGGCGCGGCCGTCGTCACCACGATCCTGGAGGACCAGGGGTTGCGGGCCGCCTGGCGCGCGGAACTGGACGTCATGCGGGGCCGGATCATGGCCAACCGGGCCGATCTGATCGCCCACCTGAGCGCCTTGGGCTGTGCCGAGCAGGCGCGCTCCCTCGCCCGGCAGAAGGGCATGTTCTCGATGCTGCCGCTCACCGCGCCGCAGATGCTCCAGCTGCGCAGGCAGTACGCGGTCTACGGCACGACCTCGGGGCGTATCAACATCGCGGGCATCCCCGCGCACCGCATCCCGTGCCTCGCCCGGGGCATCGCGGGAGTCCTCGGCGCGACCGACCCGGCCGGCTACGCCGTGCGCACGGCGTAGCCGAGGAGAAGCGGTGCCCGGCCGCGACGACGGCCGGACACCGCTCGGAGTCACCCGGAATCAACCGGTCAGGAGACGGTGAGGAACTTGGCGATGCTCGGGACCCCCTGGGCGTCGAGGGCGAAGAGCATGTAGGTGCCCGGCAGGACCACACCCGTGTCGGAGGGAACGGACACCGTGTAGGAGCCGCCCCCGTTGGCCGTGGACACCAGTGGGACCCGCCGCTGGTCGTTGTCGGTGGAGTGGGTCGCGGCGGCCGCCCGCATCAGGACGAAGGAGGCCACCGGGCCCTCGGTGCTCACGGTGAGCGAGGTGCCGGGCGCCGTCCTGGGGGGCACGCCTGCGGAGATGACCGGACGCGGCTTCGGCGATCCGTCCGCGTTCAGCAGGTACGGCGGGGTGAACACCGCCCCGTCGGCGTGGTTGGTGGCGCAGTCACCGCACAGGCCGCCGCCCCCGGAGAAGATCCGCCCGTCCGGCAGCAGGTTGGCCACGCTGTGGTAGTTGCGCGGCACGGCCATCGAGGCGAGCGGGGTGAAGACCCCGGTCGCCGGGTCCCACAGCTCGGGCGTCAGCACCGAGGTCGCGTCGCTGAACGGCACCGGACGGGCCTGCCCGCCGAAGACGGCCACCTTGCCGTCGGGCAGCACGACGCTGTTGCTGAAGGCGCGGGCGTGCTCCATGTCCCCGGTACGGGCGGCCTGGGCCTGGTCGCCCGTGACGCTCACGGTGTAGGCGCGCCGGGTCGCCGGGCTGTCCTGGTAGGCGGGCGAGCCGCCCAGGGTGAGCAGCTTGCCGATGTCGTAGGAGACGGCGTTGCCGGTCATGGCGTCCTGGCTGTCGGCCCGGGTGCCGGCGGGGGTGATGCCGCCCTGTCCCGTGGTCGAGATCCAGTTCATCTGCTTGCTCGGACCGAGCTGGAGCACCTTGCCGCCCGAAGTGGCGTACAGCCACATGTGGTTGTCGGCCCGGTAGGGTCCGGCCGGGTCGGCCGTCAGGGCCGGGACGGCGGAGACGCCCGGGAGCCTGCGCCAGGTACGGGTGTCCGGCGACCAGGCCTCACCGGCCTTGTCACCCGCCGCCCCGCTCCAGGAACCGCCGAGGACGAAGGCCTCGCCGGTGGAGAGCAGCGTCATGGCCTGGTAGCCGCGGGCGATGTTCATGCTGGTGGTGGCGGACCAGGCGTCGGTGGCCGGGTCGTAGATGCTGGCCTTCTCCGCGTTGCTGCCGCCTGTGACCAGCACCCGGCCGTCGGCCAGCATGGCGATGCCTGGGCAGAACATGTCGTGGCCGGTGTTGTCGATGCGGCGCTGGGTGACCTTGCCGGTCTTCAGGTCCAGGATCGCGGTCTGGGTGTAGCCGTTGCTGCCGCCGAAGCGGTCGACCGCGTACGCCGACCAGGCCAGCAGCTTGTCGCCGGGGAGGACGGCGGTGGCCACGGGCACCAGCGGGAAGCCGGTGATCCGGCCCCAGGAGCCGTGGACGGCCGGGCTGGCCGGCCCGCTCAGGCGGATCTCACCGGCGGAGGTCCACGGGCCGCGGCCGCCGGCCTCGCTCGTCACGGTCAGCCGTACGTACCGGGCGTGCTCGGCCCGGGTGAAGGTGGCGGTCTTGACGGTGTCGTCGTCGCGCCAGGTGCCCGAGGCCACCGGTGCGGCGAAGGTGAAGCCGTCGGTGCTGGTCTGGATGCTGTAGGCACCCGCCCGCCCGTTGGGCCCGTCCGCGCGCGGGTGGTAGACGAGCGCGGAGACGACCGACGTGCGGTGCATGTCGATGGTGAGGGTGTGGGGCAGGGGAGTGGGCGTGCCGCTCCACTTGCTGTGCCAGAGGGTGCCGGTGTTGCCGTCGAGCACGTTGGCCGCGCGGCCGTTCTCGCCGCCGGTCTCCTCGTCGCTCGCGGTGGCCGTCCATCCGGTGCGGGACAGGTCGACGGTGGCCGCGGGAGTGCCGGGGTCCCCCAGCATGTCGATCTCGGCGGCGGAGCTCCAGGGCCCGCGGCCGCCGGCCTCGGTGAGGGCCGTCAGGCGCACGAACCGGGCGCCCTGCGGGGCGAAGCCCAGCGTCTTGGCGCCGGCGTCGTCGGCGAGGGTGCCCGTGGCGACCGGGGTTCCCCAGCTCTGTCCGTCCGTGCTGAGGCTGATGGCGTACTCGCCGACGCGCCCGTTGGGCCCGTTCGTGCGGGGGTGGTAGACGAGCGCGGAGACGACCGAGGTCTGCCGCATGTCGATGGTGAGGGTGTGCGGGAGCGGGGTGGGCGTGCCGCTCCACTTGCTGTGCCAGAGGGTGCTGGTGTTGCCGTCGAGCACGTTGGCCGCGCGGCCGTTCTCGCCGCCGGTCTCCTCGTCGCTCGCGGTGGCCGTCCATCCGGTCCGGTCGAGGACCGGAGCCGTGGGTTCCATGGCGTTCGCCGGAGCGATGCCGTGGTGCGGTGACTGCTTCGCCGTCTGCTGGTCCTGGGGCACGGGCGTGGGCCGTGGGGCCGGGGCCCGGCCGGCCGCCGTGCTGGAGACCCCGAGCCACGGGGTCAGGCCTATCAGCAGTGAGCCGAGGCCGAAGGCTATGAGCAGGTGGGAACGGCGTAACAGGCGTGGAAAGGCGAATAAGCGCCTGGACTGCAATCTGACCTCCTGGGGCGACGGGACGTGCCCCAGAGAACATAGGTCAGATCAATCGCAACTCTCCTGGAAAGAGGGAGAGTTGGCGTGAAGCGGCATTGCCGTCGAAATGTGCCCGTACGCGCCGGCCTCCCCTGCCGCCCGGGGCCCGGCCGGAGTCTGGAGGCCCCGCGCCGATGCCTCGGATAGGGTGAATCGGTAGGAATCAGCCCCCCGGGGTGAGGTCGGTGCATTGGACACTTACCAGTCGACCAGCGAGGTGCCGGAACAGCCGGTGGCGGCTGTCGGGTACGCGGGCGTGCTCCGCGAGCTGCTGCCGATCGCGCTGTGGCGCGAGGACGCCGACGGTCGCATCGTCGAATGGTCGCTGGCCGCCCAGGACCTGCTCGGGCACCGCCCCGAGGACATCATCGGCCGCCTCGGCACCGCCGTCCTCGTCCCCGACGCCAACCGGGAGCTCGCCGGCCAGCTGACCCGGCGCGTCCAGGCCGGCGAGACCGTCGTCGGCACCCTGCCCGTGCGCCACCGCGACGGCCACCGCGTCCCCATGGAGATGTGGATCGTGCCCGCCGTCGACCCGCAGGGCCGCATGGGCGCCATGCTCATCGCCGTGGAGACCACCGAAGTCCTTCACATGCGGGACTCGCTCGCCGCCCTGCAGAGCCTCTTCACCCAGTCGCCCATCGGCCTCGCCACCCTCGGCCCCGACCTGCGCTTCCTCCGGGTCAACGACGCGCTGGCCCGGATGAACGGCGTCTCCGCCGCCGAGCACCTCGGCAGACGGCTCACCGAGGTGGTGCCCGGGGTCAACGCCGTCGCCCTGGAGGCGACGATGCAGCAGGTCCTCGACCGGGGCACCGCGGTGGTCGACGTCCGCCGCACCGGGCGGACCCCCGCCGACCCCGAGCACGACCGGACCTGGTCCTGCTCGTACGCCCCGCTGCTCGACGGATCCGGCCGGGCACTCGGAGTGATCGCCTCCCTCATCGACATCACCGAGGCCCAGCAGGCGCAGGCCGAGGCCGAGAGCGCCCAGCGCCGGTTCGCGCTGCTGGCGGAGGCGGGCACCCGCATCGGAACGACCCTGGACCTCCAGCAGACGGCCGAGGAGATCGTGGAGGTGCTGGTGCCGCAGCTCGCGGACTCGGCCGACGTGCAGCTGCTGGAGGCGGTACTGGGCCCCGACGAGGGCGCCGTGGCCGCCGCCTCCACCCGCGGGCTCCTGCGCCGCCTGGCGGCCCGCTTCCCCGACCCGACGGCCCCCACCGCCAAGCTCACTCCCGGCCAGACCTTCCAGATCCCCGTGGGCACCCACTACGAGCGGATCGTCACCGAGGGCCGGCCCCTGAACCTCTACGTGTCCGACATCCCGGCGCTGATCACCTCCCCGCGCGCCGACGCCCTGCGCGCCTACCTCGCCACCCTGGGCTCGGCGCGGCTGGTCCCGCTGGTCGCGCGCGGCACCGTACTCGGCGCGGTCACCGTGACGCGCACGCGCGACAGGGAGCCCTTCGACGAGCAGGACTGCGTCCTCGTCGACGAGCTGGTCGCCCGCGCCGCCCTCAACATCGACAACGCCCGGATGTACACCCGCCAGCGGGAGGCGGCCCTGACCCTCCAGCGCAGCCTCACCAACAGCGCGCTGCCCGAGGTCCCCGGCCTGGTGCTCACCGGGCGCTACCTGCCCGCCAGCGACCACGACGTCGGCGGCGACTGGTTCGACGTCATCCCCCTGTCCGGCGGCCGGACCGGGCTGGTCATCGGCGACGTCATGGGCCACGGGATCCACGCGGCGGCCGTCATGGGACAGCTGCGCACGGCGGTACGGACCCTCGCGCGCCACGAGGTGTCCCCGGAGCGGATGCTCGGCTCGCTGGACGCCGTGGTGGCCGACCTCGGCGAGGACGAGATGGCGACCTGCGTGTACGCCGTGTACGACCCGGAGTCCGGAGGCTGTGTCATCGCCCGCGCCGGCCATCCGCCGCCGGCCGTGGTCGCCACCGACGGGACCGTCTCCTTCCTCGACGGGCCGCCCGGCACCCCGCTGGGCACCGGCGGGCAGGAGTTCCGCACCGAGGAGGTGCGGCTGCCGGCGGGGAGCCTGCTCGTGCTCTACACCGACGGCCTCATCGAGGCCCGGGACCGGGACCTCGACCAGGGCATGGACCAGCTGGCGCAGGCCCTGCGCCGGCCGGAGCAGCCGCTGGAGGAACTGTGCGACGGGATCCTGCGCTCCCTGCTGCCGTGCGCCCAGCAGGACGACGTGGCGGTGCTGCTGGCCCGTACCCGGCCGGTGTGACGGGGGCCGGTGCGTTCACCACGCCATGCCCTCCAGGGCGTCCAGGTCCGGCGGGTCCGCCTCCCGCGGCTCCCCGCCCCCGGTCAGGGGCAGCTCGGCCCAGATGACCTTGCCCCGCTCGGTGTAGCGGGTGCCCCACCGCTCGGCGTACTGGGCGACGAGGAACAGTCCCCGCCCGCCCTCGTCGGTGGTGGCCGCGTACCGCAGGTGCGGGGAGGTGCTGCTGCCGTCGGAGACCTCGCAGATGAGGGTGCGGTCGCGCAGCAGGCGCACCCGGACGGGCGCGCTCCCGTAACGGATGGCGTTGGTGATCAGTTCGCTGAGGATCAGCTCGGTCGTGAAGGAGATCTCCTCCAGCCCCCAGGCGGCGAGCTGCGCGGAGCCCGCGTTGCGCACGCGCGAGACGGCCGAGGGCTCGCCGGGCACCTCCCATTCGGCGATCCGGTCGGCCTCCAGGCGCCGGGTGTCGGCGATCAGCAGGGCGATGTCGTCGCTCGGCACCGGGAACAGCATCGCGGCGAGCACGTCCGCACAGGCCTGCTCCGGGCTGCGGCCGGGCCGCGACAGGCTCTCGCCGAGCAGGCGCAGCCCGGCGTCGAAGTCCCGGTCGCGGTCCTCCACGAGGCCGTCGGTGAACAGCACCAGCCGGCTCCCCTCGGGCAGCGTGAACTCGGTGGCCTCGAAGGGCATGCCCCCCACGCCGAGCGGGAGCCCGGCGGGCAGCTCGGGGAACTCCACCTGCCCGTCGGGGCGGATCAGGGCGGGCCCGGGGTGCCCGGCGCTGGCCATCGCGCACCGCCCGGAGACCGGGTCGTAGACCGCGTAGAGGCAGGTGGCGCCGGTGATCGCGGCCGGTTCGGGCACCCCCTGCGGGTCCTCCCCGTCCTCGCCCCGGCCGTCCCCGGTCTCGTCCTGGTCGATCCGGTTGATCAGCTCGTCCAGGTGCCCGAGCAGCTCGTCGGGCGGCAGGTCCAGGGTGGAGAAGTTGTGCACGGCGGTCCGCAGCCGGCCCATGGTGGCCGCCGCGTGCACCCCGTGCCCGACGACGTCCCCGACGACCAGGGCCACCCGGGCGCCCGGCAGCGGGATCACGTCGAACCAGTCCCCGCCCACCCCCGCCATCGCGGGCAGATAGCGGAAGGCCACCTCCACGGCGTTCTGCTCGGGCAGCACCCGGGGCAGCAGACTGCGCTGGAGGGTCACGGCCATCGCGTGCTCGCGGGTGAAGCGGCGGGCGTTGTCGATGGAGACGGCCGCGCGCGCACCCAGCTCCTCCGCGAAGGACAGGTCCTCCTCGTCGAAGGGATCCGGGGTGTCGGCCCGCCAGAAGTTCGCCATGCCCAGGACCACGCCCCGCGCCTGGAGCGGTACGGAGATCAGCGAGTGGAGGCCGTAGTCGAGGGCCTCGCGGGTCCCGGTCTCGTCCTGGGCCCGCCAGCCCATGGCCGCGTTCAGATCGGGCGCGAGCACCGCGTGCCCGGCGTCCAGGGCCGCCGCCATCGGGGCCGTGGGCACGACGAAGCGGATGACGTCGCCGACCGGCTGGAGCGGCGAGTCGGCGCGGACGCCGGTGATGGCCGCCCGGCGCATCTCGGAGTAGACGCCGGAGGGCTCGTCACCGCGCAGCACCGGCTCCAGCAGCTCCACCGTGACGAAGTCCGCGAAGCGCGGCACCGCGACCTCCGAGAGCTCCTCGGCGGTCCGCACCACGTCCAGGGTCGTCCCGATCCGCACCCCGGCGTCGTACAGCAGCTGGAGCCGGCTGCGGGCCACCTCGGCCCGGCCGGAGAGCGCCGCGAGCTCGGTGGAGTCGCGCAGGGTCACGACGCTGCCGGTGGGCCGCCCCTTGTACGGCTTGGTGGGCCGTACGTTGACCGCGAGCAGCCGGTCGCCCGCCAGGTGCACGTGGTCCGTCACGACCCGGCCGGAGGCGAGCAGCTCGGTGGTGCGCGGGTCGAGACCGAGATCGGCGACGGCGCGTCCCTCGGAGTCCGGCGTCAGGTCGAGGAGCCGGCGGGCCTCGTCGTTGGCGAGGACCAGCTTGTGGTCCGCGCTGATGATGAGCACGCCCTCGCGCACGGCGTGCAGCACGGCCTCGTGGTGCTCGTTCATCCGGGTCATCTCGGCGGGGCCCAGGCCCCGGGTCTGGCGCCGCAGCCGGCGGCTGACCAGGGCGGCGCCCGCGGTGCCGAGGAGCAGGCCGCCCGCGGCGGCGCCGAGGAGGAGGGGCAGCTGGCCCTCGACCACCATGGAGACGTTCTCCACCTCGATGCCGGTGCCGACCAGGCCGACGACGGCGCCTTCGGCGTTCCGTACGGGGACCACGGCCCGGACGGCGTCGCTCGGCTCGCCCGTGAAGGTCTCCGTGAAGGACTGGCCGGAGGCGGCGCGGCTGAGGTCGCCGGTGGCCCGCCGGCCGATCAGTTCGGGCCGCGAGTCGGTGTAGCGGATCCCGTCGGTGGACATCACGGCGACGAAGTCGACCCCCGAAGCCCGGCGGGCGGCCTCGGCCAGCGGTTGGAGCGTGGCGGTCGGATTCCGCGAGGCCAGCGCCGCCGCGAGACCGGGGGAGTGGGCGAAGCCCTCGGCGACCGCGAGCGAGCGGTGGCGCGCGTCGCGCTCGCTGTCGTACCGGGCCTGGACCACCAGGGCCGCCGCGGCAGCGGTGATCAGCAGCACCACGATCACCGCCTGGAGGGCGAAGACCTGACCGGCGACACTGTGCGCCCCCAGGGACAGGTGCCCGAGGAGGCGCGAGCCCCACCCGGTCGCCTGGCGACCATTACGTCCGGTCATGAGCCATTTCTAACACTGTCCGGGCTTTCGGGGGCGGCTGCCGGGTCCTCGTGATCACGGGCGTTCGGCTGCTCCGGGCGTTCTCCCGGCCGCCGCACCCGCCTTCCGTACGGCCGAGGCCCGGACCCCCGGGCCGGGGGTCCGGGCCTCGGTGGCCGTGCCGGGCGCCTCAGAGGACGTCGGCGGCGATGTTGGCGGCGACCTGCTCCAGCAGGGGACCCGCGTTCGGGATGGACTTCGCCGGGTCGGGCTCCAGGTCCGTGAGCGGGTACGCCTTGCGGATGCCGGCCCCCTCCAGGGCCTCCTGGCTCAGCAGCAGCCGCCCGCAGACCGCCACCACCGGCTTGCCCGCCGCGCGCGCCGCGGCCGCGACGCCCGCCGGAGCCTTGCCGTGCAGGGTCTGCTCGTCCAGCGAGCCCTCACCGGTGATGACCAGCGTGGCCCGCTCCAGGGCCGGGGCGAAGCCCAGCACCTCCAGCATCAGCTCGATGCCGGGACGGAACGTGGCACCGAGCAGCAGGGCGCCGTAGCCGATGCCGCCCGCGCCGCCCGCACCCGGGAGCACCGCGCACTCGGCGGCCTTCGCGCCGATCGACTTCTCCAGCACCACCGCGAAGTGCGCCAGCGCCGCGTCGAGCGTCGCCACGTCCTCGGGCGAGGCGCCCTTCTGCGGTCCGTAGACCGCCGCGCAGCCCTTCGGGCCGGTCAGCGGGTTGTCCACGTCGCTCGCGAGGACGAATTCCACGTCCGCGAAGCGCGGGTCGACGCCGGACAGGTCCGCCGAGGCCAGATCGGCCAGTGCGCCGCCGCCCGGACCGACCGGTTCGCCGTTCGCATCCAGGAACACCGCGCCCAGCGCGGCCAGCATGCCGGCGCCGCCGTCCGTGGTGGCACTGCCGCCCACACCGAAGACGATCGAGCGCGCGCCCGCGTCCAGCGCGGCCTTCAGCAGCTCGCCCGAGCCGTACGTGGTCGCCGTCAGCGCGGCGAAGGTGCCCGCCGGAAGCAGCTGCAGCCCGGAGGCCTCCGCCATCTCGACCACCGCGGTGCCCTCGCGCAGCGCGAAGGCGGCCGTGACCTGGTCGCCGAGGGGTCCGGTGACCCGTACCTCCCGGCGCTCGAAACCGGCCGCCACGGCGGCCGCGACCGTACCGTCGCCGCCGTCCGCGACGGGGAGGGTCTCGATCTCCACGCCCGGTACGGCCGAGCGGAGTCCGGCCGTCACCCGCTCCGCGACCTGAACGGCCGTGAGCGAGCCCTTGAATTTGTCCGCGGCGATGAGCACGCGCGCGGCCTCAGTTACTGCTCCGTCCGTCACCTTGCTATTCCCTTGCTATCGAACAGTGCAGTCGCGCCGCCATGAGCTTATCCGGAGGATCCTCCTATGCCCATGAGTGGCCTGGGCCACACCCGGCGCGCCATGCCCCTAAATAGGGATATACGCCTGCATAGTGTGGCCGCATGAGCGCGGAATCACTGGAACAGCCACGTCCGGACACCCCGGGAGGGGGATCCGACGGCCCCGTGGACGGCGCGCCCGACCGCACCGTCGTCACCGTGGGCGTGATCGCCGTGCTGGCCGTCGTCGCCTGGGCGGCCCTCGGCAAGGACTCCTTCGACACCGCGTCGAGCACCGCGCTCGCCTGGGTCCTGAACAACTTCGCCTGGCTGTTCGTCATCGCCGCCGACACCTTCCTCGTCATGTGCGTCCTGCTCGCGATCAGCCGCTTCGGCCGGATCCGCCTCGGCGCCGACGACTCCGAGCCCGAGTTCACCAACCTCGCGTGGATCGCGATGATGTTCAGCGCCGGCATGGGCATCGGCCTGATGTTCTACGGGGTGGGGGAGCCGCTCACCCACTACCTGGCCCCGCCGCCCGCCTCCGGAGCGGCTCCCGGAACCGGCGCCGCCGCCCTCGCGGCCATGGAGTACTCCTTCTTCCACTGGACCCTCACCCCCTGGGCCATCTACGGCATCGCGGGCCTGGCCCTGGCCTACGCGACCTTCCGCAAGGGCCGCGGCAACCGCCTCAGCTCCGCCTTCGTCCCGCTGATGGGCCAGGAGCGGGCCGACGGCCCGGCCGGCAAGGCCATCGACCTGCTCGCCGTCTTCGCCACCGTCTTCGGCACCGCCACCAGCCTCGGGCTCGGCGCGCTCCAGGTCTCCAAGGGGCTCAGCCTCACCACCGGCATCGAGGACTCCACCACCGTCGAGCTGATCATCATCGGCTCGCTGTCGGCGGCCTTCGTCCTCTCGGCCTTCTCCGGCCTGCACAAGGGGGTGAAGTGGCTGAGCACCATCAACATCGTGCTCGCCGCCACCCTGATGCTCTTCGTCTTCGTGCTCGGCCCCACCGTCTACATCCTCGACGTGATCCCCTCCAGTGTGGGCGGGTACGTGAGCGAGCTCGTGTCCATGGCCACCCGCACCGGCGCCTTCACCGACTCCGCCTGGCTCGGCGCGTGGACGATCTTCTACTGGGCGTGGTGGCTCTCCTGGGCCCCCTTCGTCGGCACTTTCATCGCCCGCATCTCACGCGGCCGCACCATCCGCGAGTTCCTCGTCGGCGTGCTGCTCGTGCCCAGCGGGGCCACCGTCGTCTGGTTCTGCGTGATGGGCGGCACCGCCATCCGCCTCGACTCCACCGGAGCCGTCGACTTCGCCCTCAAGATCAAGGACGGTACGGAGGCCTCGCTCTTCGCGATGCTGGACGCCCTGCCGCTGTCCACGGTCACCTCCTGGGTGGCGATGCTCCTGGTCATGACCTACTTCGTCACCAGCGCCGACTCCGCCTCCCTGGTCATGGGCTCGCTCACCAGCCGCGGCTCCCTCAATCCGCCCACCTGGCTCGTCGTCACCTGGGGCGTACTGATGGCCGCCGTCGCCGCCGTGCTGCTCGTCGCGGGCGGTCTGAAGTCCCTGCAGACCGCCACCATCCTGGTCGCGCTGCCCTTCGTCATCGTCATGCTGCTGCTCTGCTGGGCGCTGGTGAAGGAACTCCGCGAGGACCCCGGCGCCGGACCCGCCCGCCACCACGCCCTGCACGGCATGCGGGACGCCGTCCGGGCCATGGTCGGCGACGTCATCACCGAGCAGGAGGCCGCCCGCCACCCGCGGCTGCGACGCGTCGCCGAGTCCAAGGGCCAAGGCCGCGAGGGCGGGCCCGGCGGCCCCGCCGCGTGATCTCGGTAGGGTGGCGGAGTGACCACCACGGATGACTTCGCCACGTACATCGCGAGCCTGCCCCGGGTGCTGGCCGGCGCGGCCGCCCTCTACCGGGACGCCGAGGGCAGGGTCCTGCTCGTCGAGCCCAACTACCGCGAGGGATGGACCCTGCCGGGCGGCACCATCGAGTCGGACGAGGGCGAGTCCCCGCGTACCGCCGCCCGCCGCGAGAGCGCCGAGGAGATCGGCCTCGACCTCCCGCTCGGCCGGCTGCTCGCCGTCGACTGGTCCCTCGGCGAGGGCCGCCCGCCGCTGGTCGCGTACGTCTACGACGGCGGCGTGCTCGACGCCGGACAGCTCGCCTCGATCAAGCTCCAGGAGGAGGAGCTGATCTCCTGGCGGCTGGTCGACCCCGCCGAACTCACCGCCTACCTCCCCGGATCGCTCGGCCGGCGCACCGAAGAGGCCTGCGGGGTCCTGCTGTCGGGCGAGGGCACCGTGGAACTGGAGAACGGCCGCCGCCCGGGCGTTTCGTAACACGAGGCCTACTGCGAGCAGGACAGAATCAGCTGATGATCACGATGTACGCCTGGCCCAGCACCGCCGACGGGCCCGACGCCCTTCCCATGGTCCACTTCACGACCGACCAGCAGTCCGCCGGCGAGGTGACCCCGGAGGGGATGCCCGTCTGGATGTTCGACACCGCGATCCGCGAGGGCGGCTGGTCCCGGTTCACCGACTTCGACGGCTGGTCCGTGCCCGCCACCGAATGGCGGGCCCTGTACCGCCGCGAGGACGACCTGCTCGCCGTCAGCGGTCCCGGATCCTGCGAGGGCTGGTACGAGGGCAACCTGGGGGCCGACGCCGACTGGGTGGCGGCGGCCGCCGCCCAGCAGAGCGTGGTCCTGCTCGCCGCCCCCGTCCAGCACCCCTCGCTCTACAGCTACGCCGTGGAGGCGGGCGCGGCCTTCGCCCTGCTCGTCCCGCTCCTCGTCGTCTGACCCCGGAAGGGGGAGCGCGGGTCAGGCCAGGAGCTTGGCCTTGGCGCGGTCGAACTCCTCCTGGGTGATGTCGCCCTTGTCCTTCAGGGCGGCCAGCTTGTGCAGCTCGTCCGCCGAACCGCCGCCGGGGCCCGCCGTCTTCTGGACGTACTCCCGGAAGGCCGCCTCGTTGTCCTGCGCCTGCTTCAGGTCCCGCTCGCCCATGCTCCTCCCGCGGGCGATGAGGTAGACGAACACGCCGAGGAACGGCAGCAGGAGCACGAAGATGAGCCATCCCGCCTTCGCCCAGCCGCTGAGGCTGTGGTCACGGAACAGGTCCGTGATGACCTTGAAGAGCAGGAAGAACCACATGATCCACAGGAACAGCCACAGCATCGTCCAGAAGACGTTGAGAAGTGGGTAGTCGTCCATACCCGGCTCCGATCTTGTAGCGGTCCTTCCTTCATACGCCCGCCGCGACGACTGCGCATGCGGAGCGGGACCGGAAGGACCGCGGCAGGACGCCCCCTAGAGCAGCCGGTCCTGGAGCGGCTCCCCGGACTCGAAGGCCAGCAGCCGCACCTTCCGGTCGAGCCCGCCGCCGTAGCCGGTCATGCCGCCCGAGGCGCCGATCACCCGGTGGCACGGCACGATGATGCCGACCGGGTTCTTGCCGTTGGCCAGACCCACCGCGCGCGAGGCGTTCGGCTTGCCCAGCCTGGCCGCGAGCTCCCCGTACGACCAGGTCTCGCCGTACGGGATCCGTACGAGCTGCTCCCAGACGCTGCGTTGGAAATCGGTGCCCTCCAGACGGAGCGGCAGGTCGAACTCGGTGCGCTCCCCGGCGAAGTACGCGGCCAGCTGGCGCACGACTTCGGGGAAGGGCTCCTCGGTCGCGGCGACCCGCTCCCCGAAGGACTCCTCGGCCGGCCGGTGGCGCTGCTCCGTCATGTAGAGGCCGCTGAGGACGCCGTCCGTGGCGACCAGGGTGAGCGGGCCGTAGGGGCTGTCGACGACGGCGTGCTGCTTGCCGCTGATCACGGTGTCTCGCATGGTGTGCTCCTCAGACGGGCAGGTGGTTGATCGGGTGGGCGTCGGTGGCCCACAGGTACTGGACGGCGTACGCGCGCCAGGGCCGCCAGGCGGCCGCGCGCGCGGTCAGCGCGGCGGGGCCGGCCGGCAGCCCGAGCCCCTGCGCCGCCCGCCGCACCCCCAGATCGGACGGCAGGAACGCGTCCGGGTCGCCGAGCGCCCGCATCGCGATGATCTCGGTGGTCCACGGGCCGAAGCCGGGCAGCGCCGCGAGCTGCGCCCGCGCCGCCTCCCAGTCGCTGTCGAAGCCGAGCGGCAGCGAACCGTCCGCGAGCGCCGCGACCAGGGTGGTCAGCGTCGTGCGGCGGCTGCGCGGCAGCGCCAGGGACTCCGGGTCCAGCGCGGCCAGCGCCTGCGGGGAGGGGAAGAGGTGCGTCAGCCCGCCCAGGGGGTCCTCGACGCGCTCGCCGTGCGCGGTCACCAGCCGGGCCGCGTGCGTACGCGCCGCCGCGGTGGAGACCTGCTGGCCCAGGACCGCCCGTACGGCGAACTCCTGCGCGTCGACCGTACGGGGGACCCGGCGCCCGGGGGCCTTGTCCACGAGCGGGGTCAGCAGCGGGTCGGAGCGCAGCTGCTCGTCGACGGCCTCCGGGTCGGCGTCCAGGTCGAGCATCCAGCGGCAGCGGCTGATGGCGATCGTGAGGTCGCGCAGATCGGTCAGGGCGAGGCGGCAGCCGATGTGGTCGGGCTGCGGGGTCAGGGCGACGACCCCGGTGCCGTGGGGGAGGCGCAGGGTGCGGCGGTAGGCGCCGTCGCGCCACTCCTCGACGCCGGGGACGGCGGTCGCGGCGAGGTGCCCGAAGAGGTTGTCGGGGTTCAGGGGGGCCCGGAACGGCAGCCGCAGGCTTATGGTCCCGGGGATCCGGGGCGGGTCGTTCTTGTGGCGGCCGGCCTTCACGGCCCGCTCCCGCAGCTCGCTCGGGGAGAGGGCGAAGACCTCGCGGACGGTGTCGTTGAAGGTGCGGATGGAGGAGAAGCCGGCGGCGAAGGCCACGTCGCCCATGGGCAGCTCGGAGGTCTCGATGAGCAGCCGGGCGGTCTGCGCGCGCTGGGCCCTCGCCAGGGCGAGCGGGCCGGCCCCGAGCTCGGCGTTGAGCTGCCGCTCCACCTGGCGGGTGGAGTACCCGAGCCTCGTCGCGAGCCCCGGTACGCCCTCCCGGTCGACGACCCCGTCCTGGATCAGCCGCATCGCGCGTGCGACGGCGTCGGCCCGTGCGTTCCACTCCGGCGAGCCGGGGCTGGTGTCGGGCCGGCACCGCTTGCACGCCCGGAACCCGGCCTGCTGGCAGGCGGCGGCGCTGGGCAGGAAGGTCATGTTCTCGACCTTCGGCGGCACTGCGGGACAGCTGGGCCGGCAGTAGATGCGGGTGGTCAGCACGGCGGTGAAGAACCAGCCGTCGAAGCGGGCGTCCTTCGACTGCACGGCCCTCACGCAACGTTCGGTATCGGTGTGCATGGCTCCAGGATCCGGGGCGCGGTCGCCTGCGGCTGGCGGTTTTCCGACATCAAGGCTACGCCGGGGCCGGGGCTCGGATGGGGGCCGGGCGGGGCCGGGTCCGGCGGCGGGGCGGGGGCCGTCCGGGGTAGGCATGATTTATGGCCCCACGGGCAGACCGGCAACGCGCTCCGCGGTCCGGGCTAACAAATCACGTTTTACACCCCGGACGACCCCCGCCCCACCACCGGACCCGCCCCCGCCCTCAGGCGCGTGTACCGGTGCCGGGACGACGGGAGGGGGCGGCGGCGGGGCGGGGAGTGTCCGGGGTGTCAAACGTGATTTGTTGGCCCGTATCCCGAGTGCTGAGGCATGTGGCTCGGGGGCCATAAATCATGCCTACCCCGGACACTCCCCGCCCCGCCGTCGCCCCCGGCCCCCGGCAACGCGCCGTCGACCCCGGCCCCCGGGAAACGACAGAGGGCCCCGGATGCCGATGGCATCCGGGGCCCTCTGTCACAGCTGAGCTCAGCGCAGCGTCGCGGCTCGGGCTTCGCGCCTGTTGTGCCGGAACGTGTTCGCCCGGCGGGTCGTCGCGAACAGCGGAATGGTCGCCGCCATCGCGATCTGCAGGGCGCAGCCGGTCTGGAGCAGCAGCTGACCGCCCGGGGCGTCGAACGCCCAGGCCGCCAGCAGACCCATCGCGCCGATGATCCAGCACAGCATCGCCACGGCGAGCACGCCCCGCGGCTTCGGGTACTCGACCCGGCTCACCATCAGCCAGGCCACCCCGATGATCGCCAGCAGGGTCGGGACGAACGGCAGCTCCAGCAGCACGATCGAGACGACCGTCAGCGCGCCGAAGGGGCTCGGCATGCCCTGGAACATGCCGTCCTTCATCGTCACGCAGCTGAATCTCGCGAGTCGCAGCACCACGGCGAGCAGCACCACGATCGCGGCCAGCGCCGACATCTTCTGGTGCGCGTCCACGGCGACCATGCCGTAGACGAGCACGAAGTAGGCCGGAGCCAGACCGAAGCTGATCAGGTCGGACAGGTTGTCCAGCTCGGCACCCATCGGCGAGCTGCGCAGCTTGCGGGCCACGATGCCGTCGAAGAGGTCGAAGACCGCGGCGAGCAGCATCAGTATCACTGCCGTCGCGGCGCTGTTGCGGGCCATGCCCGACTCGCCACTGCCGGTGAGGTGCGGAATGAGGATCCCGGTGGTGGTGAAGTACACCGCCATGAATCCGCACGTCGCGTTGCCGAGCGTGAGGGTGTCCGCTATCGACAGCCGCAGCGAGAGCGGCATGTCGTCCTCGGCGGACTCCTCCTCGGCGGGCTCGGGCACCCAGCCGGCGGCCGGAGTCTCAGGGTCAGTCACGGTCAATTCGTGTCACCCCCGCGGTGGTGGCCTGACCGACCTCGACCGCGACCTCGACACCCTCGGGGAGGTAGATGTCAACGCGGGACCCGAAGCGGATCAGACCGATGCGTTCGCCCTGCTCCACCTTGGTGCCGGCCGGCAGGTACGGGACGATGCGACGGGCGACGGCGCCGGCGATCTGCACCATCTCGATGTCGCCGAGCTCGGTGTCGAAGTGCCAGACAACGCGCTCGTTGTTCTCGCTCTCCTTGTTGAACGCCGGGACGAATCCGCCGGGGATGTGCTCCACGGACGTCACCGTGCCCGCGAGGGGCGCGCGGTTGACGTGGACGTTCAGCGGGCTCATGAAGATCGCGACCCGGGTCCGTCCGTCCTTCCACGGCATGATGCTCTGCACCACACCGTCGGCGGGGGAGATGACACGGCCCTGAGCGATCTCACGCTCGGGGTCGCGGAAGAACCACAGCATGCCCGCGGCGAGCGCGGTGGCGGGCACGGCCGCCGCGGCCCAGCGCCCGGACTTGCGCGCCCGGGTGAGGCTGAGCGCCGCGGTGGCGACGGTCGGCAGAAGCCACGGCGATGCTCCGCGCGCGAGGCGTACGCCAAGGAGGCTGTCGCGAGGTGCAGAGGTTTGGCTGTGGGGCATGGATGACCTTCGTAGCGGGTGATTGCCGCGCCGCAAACAGGGGGACGGGACGGCGGCTTTACTGGAATGCTATCGGTTGCACGCAACAACTGGGCAAGCCAGAAGCCGAGTCGATGACCGTCGGCCAGTGACTGGCAGTGACCCTTTCGCGACGAACCCATGGATGATTCGCCGCAAAAGGGACTTTCAGCCCTGGAGTCGGTACTCCTCGAGCAGGCGTCGCCCGATGATCATTTTCTGGATCTCGGCGGTACCTTCACCGATCAGCAGCATCGGAGCTTCCCGGTAGAGACGCTCGATCTCGTACTCCTTCGAGAACCCGTATCCGCCGTGAATGCGGAAGGCGTCCTCGACCACCTCCTTGCAGTACTCGGAGGCGAGGTACTTCGCCATCCCTGCTTCGAGGTCGTTTCGTTCCCCAGAGTCCTTTTTGCGTGCTGCATTGACCATCATCGCATGGGCGGCTTCGACCTTGGTAGCCATCTCGGCCAGCTTGAACTGAATGGCCTGGTGTTCGGCGATCGCCTTGCCGAAAGTGTGACGTTGCTGGGCATAAGAGACACCCAGCTCGAAAGCACGCTGAGCGACGCCACAGCCACGCGCCGCCACGTTCACGCGGCCGACCTCGACCCCGTCCATCATTTGGTAAAACCCTCGGCCCGTCTGGCCTCCGAGGACCCGATTGGCCGGAATGCGTAGTCCGTCCATGATGAGCTCGGTCGTGTCGACGCCCTTGTAGCCCATCTTGTCGATCTTGCCCGGGATGGTCAGACCGGGACGGACCTCACCGAAGCCCGGCTCCTTCTCGACGAGGAAGGTCGTCATCGACTTGTGGGGCGCCGTGCCCTCGGGGTGGCCTTCGTCACTTCGGACGAGAACGGCCACCAGGGTGGAGCTGCCGCCGTTCGTCAGCCACATCTTCTGGCCGTTCAGGACGTACTCGTCGCCGTCCTTCACCGCCTTCGAGGAGATGGCCGACACATCGGAGCCCAGCGCCGGCTCGGACATCGAGAACGCGCCGCGCACCTCGCCCAGCGCCATCCGCGGGAGGAAGTGGTCCTTCTGCTCCTGGGTGCCGTGCTGCTTGAGCATGTACGCCACGATGAAGTGGGTGTTGATGATGCCCGAGACGGACATCCAGCCCCGCGCGATCTCCTCGACGCACAGGGCGTACGTGAGAAGCGACTCACCCAGGCCGCCGTACTCCTCCGGGATCATCAGCCCGAAGAGGCCGAGCTCCTTGAGACCGTCGACGATCTGCTGCGGGTACTCGTCGCGGTGCTCCAGCTCGGTCGCGACCGGGATGATCTCCTTGTCGACGAACTCGCGGACGGTCTTCAGGATCTCCCGCTGGACGTCCGTGAGCCCGGCGGTCTGGGCGAGTCGGGCCATGGCTACTTCCCCTGTTCCTTCAGCGTGGGGCGGCCGGGCTGCTCGCCGCCGCGCTCCTTGATGTACGTCTCGGTCGGGACCATCACCTTGCGCCGGAAGACGCAGACGAGGGTGCCGTCCTGCTTGTAGCCCTTGGTCTCGACGTAGACGATGCCGCGGTCGTTCTTCGACTTCGACGGGGTCTTGTCGAGGACCGTGGTCTCGCCGTAGATGGTGTCGCCGTGGAAGGTCGGCGCCACGTGCCGCAGGGACTCGATCTCCAGGTTGGCGATGGCCTTCCCGGAGACGTCCGGCACGGACATGCCGAGCAGCAGCGAGTAGATGTAGTTGCCCACGACCACGTTCTTGCCGAAGTCGGTGGTGTTCTCGGCGTAATTGCTGTCCATGTGGAGCGGGTGGTGATTCATGGTCAGCAGACAGAAGAGATGATCGTCGTACTCGGTGACGGTCTTTCCGGGCCAGTGCTTGTAGACCGCCCCGACCTCGAACTCTTCGTAGGTGCGTCCGAACTGCATGGTGCTCAGGCCTCCGGGATCTCGAACTTGCTGGTCCGCTGCATACCGGCGGCGCGGCCCTTGCCCGCGATGACCAGGGCCATCTTGCGGCTGGCCTCGTCGATCATCTCGTCGCCGAGCATCGCGGAGCCCTTCTTGCCGCCGGCCTCCGAGGTGCACCAGTCGTACGCGTCGAGGATCAGCTCGGCGTGGTCGTAGTCCTCCTGCGAGGGGGAGAAGACCTCGTTCGCCGCGTCGACCTGACCGGGGTGCAGCACCCACTTGCCGTCGAAGCCCAGCGCCGCGGCCCGGCCGGCCACCTCGCGGTAGGCGTCCACGTCACGGATCTGGAGGAAGGGGCCGTCGATCGCCTGCAGGTTGTGCATGCGGGCCGCCATCAGGATCCGCATCAGGATGTAGTGGTAGGCGTCCGCGCCGTAGCCGGGCGGCTGCATGCCCACGACCAGCGACTTCATGTTGATGGAGGCCATGAAGTCGGCCGGGCCGAAGATGATGGTCTCCAGCCGGGGCGAGGCGGCGGCGATCTCGTCGACGTTCACCAGGCCCTTGGCGTTCTCGATCTGCGCCTCGATGCCGATCTTGCCGACCTCGAAGCCCATGGTCTTCTCGATCTGCGTCAGCAGCAGGTCCAGGGCCACGACCTGCTGGGCGTCCTGCACCTTCGGCAGCATGATGCAGTCGAGGTTCTGGCCGGCGCCCTCGACCACCGTGATGACGTCGCGGTACGTCCAGTGCGTGGTCCAGTCGTTGACGCGCACGACGCGGGTCTTGCCCGTCCAGTCGCCGTTGTTCAGCGCGTCCACGATCGTGTGGCGGGCGCCTTCCTTGGCGAGCGGCGCGCAGGCGTCCTCCAGGTCCAGGAAGACCTGGTCGGCCGGCAGGCCCTGGGCCTTCTCGAGGAACCGCGGGTTCGAACCGGGCACCGCGAGGCAGGAGCGGCGCGGGCGGAGACGGTTCACCGGGTGGACAGGCGTGGTCATGCGGGGACCTCCGTGCTTGCAACGATTTCGAGAGGGTCGAGCTTGTTCGCTTTGCGGATCTCGTCGACGATACGGCCGATGATCTCCGTGATGCCGAAGTCCTTCGGCGTGAAGACCGCGGCCACACCGGCCGCCTTGAGCGTCACGGCGTCCGCGTTCGGAATGATGCCGCCGACGATGACGGGGATGTCACCCGCCCCCGCCAGCCGGAGCCGTTCCAGGACGTCCGGGACGAGAGCGCTGTGCGACCCGGACAGGATGGACAGTCCCACGCAGTGCACGTCCTCGGCCAGCGCCGCGGAGGAGATCTCCTCCGGGGTCAGCCTGATGCCCTGGTAGACCACCTCGAAGCCCGCGTCGCGGGCCCGGACGGCGATCTGCTCGGCGCCGTTGGAGTGCCCGTCCAGACCCGGCTTGCCGACCAGCAGGCGCAGCCGGCCCGAGCCGAGCTCGTCGGCCGTACGGGCCACCTTCTCGCGGACCTCGTGCATCGGGGTGCCGGGCTCGGCGGTGACCGCGACGGGGGCCGAGGAGACCCCGGTCGGGGCGCGGAACTCGCCGAACACCTCGCGCAGGGCGCTCGACCACTCGCCCGTGGTGACACCGGCCCGGGCGCACTCCAGGGTGGCCTCCATCAGGTTCTCGGTGCCGGCGGCGGCCTCCTTGAGGCGCTCCAGTGCCTGCTGGGTGGTGGGGAAGACGAAGGGATCGCCGTTCCCCTGCCGGTCCGAGGACTCCTGACGCTCGGCCCGCCAGCGGACGATGCGCTCGACGGTGAGCGCCTCCACTGCCGGGTCGACCGTCATGATGGCGCCGTCCAGGTCGGCCGTGAGCGGGTTCTCCTCGGTCTGCTGGAAACAGTTGACACCGACGATCTTGTCCTCGCCGGCCTCGATCCGCGCCCGCCGTTCGGCGTGCGAGGAGACCAGCTCGCCCTTGAGGTACCCGGACTCGACGGCGGCCATGGCGCCGCCCATCTCCTGGATCCGGTCGATCTCGGCCAGGCAGTCGGCGACCAGGGAGTCGACTTTGGCCTCGATGACGTGGGATCCGGCGAAGATGTCCTCGTACTCCAGCAGGTCGCTCTCGTGGGCGAGGACCTGCTGGATGCGCAGCGACCACTGCTGGTCCCAGGGCCGGGGCAGGCCCAGCGCCTCGTTCCAGGCGGGCAGCTGCACGGCGCGGGCGCGGGCGTCCTTGGAGAGGGTGACCGCGAGCATCTCCAGCACGATGCGCTGGACGTTGTTCTCCGGCTGCGCCTCGGTCAGACCGAGCGAGTTGACCTGGACGCCGTACCGGAAGCGCCGCTGCTTGGCGTTCTCGATGCCGTACCGCTCATGGGTGACCTTGTCCCAGATGCGGCCGAAGGCGCGCATCTTGCACATCTCCTCGACGAAGCGGACGCCCGCGTTCACGAAGAAGGAGATGCGGGCGACGACCTCGCCGAAGCGCTCCTCGGGCACCTGGCCCGAGTCGCGCACCGAGTCGAGGACCGCGATCGCCGTGGACATGGCGTACGAGATCTCCTGGACCGGGGTGGCCCCGGCCTCCTGGAGGTGGTACGAGCAGATGTTGATCGGGTTCCACTTGGGGATGTGGTTGACCGTGTACGCGATCATGTCCGTCGTCAGCCGCAGGGACGGCCCCGGCGGGAAGACGTGCGTCCCGCGCGAGAGGTATTCCTTGACGATGTCGTTCTGGGTGGTGCCCTGGAGCAGGGAGACGTCCGCTCCCTGCTCCTCGGCGGCCACCTGGTAGAGCGCCAGCAGCCACATGGCGGTGGCGTTGATCGTCATCGAGGTGTTCATCTGCTCCAGGGGGATGTCCTGGAACAGCCGCCGCATGTCGCCCAGATGGGAGACCGGGACCCCGACCCGGCCCACCTCGCCGCGGGCGAGGATGTGGTCGGGGTCGTAGCCGGTCTGGGTCGGCAGGTCGAAGGCGACCGACAGACCCGTCTGTCCCTTGGCGAGGTTGCGGCGGTACAGCTCGTTGGACGCCTCGGCCGTGGAGTGGCCGGCGTACGTCCGCATGAGCCACGGACGGTCCTTCTGGCGCTCTGTCATCTCAGGCGATCCTTATGGCCTTTGAGCCGACTCAGACGTTGCGGAAGCGGTTGATCGCGTCGAGGTGCCGGGCGCGCATCTCGTGGTCGCGGACGCCGAGGCCCTCTTCGGGGGCGAGGGCGAGGACGCCGACCTTGCCCTGGTGGAGGTTGCGGTGGACGTCGTAGGCGGCCTGGCCGGTCTCCTCCAGGGAGTAGACCTTCGACAGGGTGGGGTGGATCTTGCCCTTGGCGACCAGGCGGTTGGCCTCCCACGCCTCGCGGTAGTTCGCGAAGTGCGAGCCGACGATCCGCTTGAGCGACATCCACAGGTAGCGGTTGTCGTACTGGTGCATGTAGCCGGAGGTCGAGGCGCAGGTGGTGATGGTGCCGCCCTTGCGGGTGACGTAGACCGAGGCGCCGAAGGTCTCGCGGCCGGGGTGCTCGAAGACGATGTCGATGTCCTCGCCGCCGGTCAGCTCGCGGATGCGCTTGCCGAAGCGCTTCCACTCCTTCGGGTCCTGGGTGTGCTCGTCCTTCCAGAACTTGTAGCCCTCGGCGTTGCGGTCGATGACCGCGGTGGCGCCCATCGCCCGGCAGATGTCGGCCTTCTCGGGGGAGGAGACGACGCAGATCGGGTTGGCGCCGCCGGCGAGGGCGAACTGGGTGGCGTACGAGCCGAGCCCGCCGCTCGCGCCCCAGATCAGGACGTTGTCGCCCTGCTTCATGCCGGCGCCGTTGCGGGAGACCAGCTGGCGGTAGGCGGTGGAGTTGACCAGACCGGGGGAGGCGGCCTCCTCCCAGCTGAGGTGGTCCGGCTTGGGCATCAGCTGGTTCGACTTGACCAGGGCGATCTCCGCCAGGCCGCCGAAGTTCGTCTCGAAGCCCCAGATGCGCTGCTCGGGGTCGAGCATCGTGTCGTTGTGGCCGTCGGAGGACTCCAGCTCGACCGACAGGCAGTGCGCGACGACCTCGTCGCCCGGCTTCCAGGCGTTGACGCCGGGGCCGGTGCGCAGCACGACGCCCGCGAGGTCGGAGCCGATGACGTGGTACGGCAGGTCGTGGCGCTTGGTGAGCTCCGACAGGCGCCCGTAGCGCTCCAGGAAGCTGAAGGTGGACACCGGCTCGAAGATCGAGGTCCACACGGAGTTGTAGTTGACCGACGAGGCCATGACGGCCACGAGGGCCTCGCCCGGGCCCAGTTCCGGCACCGGGACGTTGTCCAGGTGAAGGGACTTGCGCGGGTCCTTCTCGCGCGTCGTCAGCCCCGCGAACATCTCCGCCTCGTCCTTGTGCACGGTGATCGCACGGTACGAGTCGGGCAGCGGCAGGGCTGCGAAGTCTGCGGCGGTGGCGGACTGCGACTGAATCGCGTCCAGGATGTCCTTCACGGTAGAGCCTCCGGCGTAGCGCTGATGAGGGTGCGCTTGAGGTAATCGGGGTGCGTGGTGCGTGGTGTGTGCCGTCGGTCCGGCTGGTGCGGTGGTGCTGGGCGACGCCCGTGGTGGGGGGCGTGCGGGGCCTGGTGACGCAGGCATCCGGGGCGCGTTCCGTGCGGTGTGGGCACGGGTCGCGGGGACATCCGGACGAGATTCAACGTATGGCACCCCGTGTCACCCGGCAAGGCACCGCGTGCCAAAACTTTCTCTCATTTGCCGATTGACCTGCACCGATGAGCGATGATCGATCAGAGTTACCGGCGAGTAGGGGCAAGCCGGACATACGCCGGACACAAAAAAGCGGCCGCCCCCGAAACGGGGGCGGCCGGTGTGACCACAGTCTCCACAGGTGTCGCTACTTGTTGCGCAGCGCCTCTTCGATGGTGCGCATGACCTCGTCCAGCGGGGCGTCCGTGCGGGCCACCGCGACCAGTACCTCGCCCTCCGTACGGACCGCCGCGGGCGCGGCCGGCGCGGTGCCCAGGGTGCGGCCCGCCCCGATCCCCGTCCCGAAGGTCTTGCGGACGATCGAGAAGGCGTGGTCCAGCTGCGCCTCCACGTCCCCCTGGCCGCCCGCCCGCAGCCAGCGCCGCAGCACGTGGTTGTGGGCGGTGACCACCGCCGAGGCGGCCACCTCGGCCAGCAGCGGATCGTCGTTGCCGTCGTGGTGGTCGTGCTCGTCGAAGTGGGCCAGCAGGTAGCGGGTGAACAGCCGCTCGTACCGGGCCACGGAGGCGATCTCCCGCTCCCGCAGCGCGGGCACCTCGCGGGTCAGCCGGTAGCGCTCCACCGACACCGCGGGCGAGGCGGCGTACATCTTCATGACTTCCTTGATCCCGCGGCACACCGTGTCGAGCGGGTGCTCGTGCGCCGGCGCCACGTCGAGGACGGCCTCGGCTCGGGTCAGGGTGTCGTCGTGGTCCGGGAAGATCGCCTCTTCCTTGGACCGGAAGTGCCGGAAGAAGGTCCGGCGCGCCACCCCGGCGGTCGCGGCGATCTCGTCGACCGTCGTCGCCTCGTACCCCTTGGTCGCGAACAGCTCCATGGCCGCGGCGGCGAGCTCGCGGCGCATCTTGAGCCGCTGTGCGGCCGCCTTGGTGCCGGCCGGGCTCTCCGGGGCGTCGGAGGCCGTGGCGGCGCGGGGCGAGGTCTTGGCGGGCTGGGACATAGAGCGAAAGTACTTCATTCGCGCAGGGGAGCGCGCCTGCGGGGGGTGGGAGAGGGGTGGATGCGGGGGAGAGCCCGCACTGGGCTCGGGAGGGTCAGTCCGCCGTGAGGGTCCGGCGGACCCGAGCAGCCCTCCCCACGCATCCGGCTCGTGGCCCGACCGGTTACCGGCGGGCGTACTCACGGAATCCGCGGCCGGTCTTCCGGCCCAGGCAGCCCGCCGCCACCAGGTGCTCCAGCAGCGGGGACGGGGCCAGGCCGGGGTCGCGGAACTCCTTGTGGAGGACCTTCTCGATGGCCAGCGAGACGTCGAGGCCGACCACGTCGAGGAGCTCGAACGGCCCCATCGGGTAGCCGCCGCCCAGCTTCATCGCGGCGTCGATCTCGTCGATGCCGGCGTAGTGCTGCTCGACCATCTTGATCGCGTTGTTGAGGTACGGGAACAGCAGCGCGTTCACGATGAAGCCGGCCCGGTCCCCGCAGTCCACCGGGTGCTTGCGCACCTTGACGCAGATCTCGCGGACCGTGGCGTGCACGTCGTCGGCGGTCAGGACGGTCCGGACCACCTCGACCAGCTTCATGGCCGGCGCCGGGTTGAAGAAGTGCATGCCGATCACGTCCTGCGGGCGCGAGGTCACGCGGGCCACCGCGATCACCGGCAGCGAGGAGGTGGTGGTGGCCAGCACCGCACCCGGCTTGCAGACCTTGTCCAGGGTGGCGAACAGCTCCTGCTTGACCGCCAGGTCCTCGGCGACGGCCTCCACGGCCAGGTCCACCTCGGCGAAGGCGTCCAGGGAACCGGCCGGGGCGATCCGGTCCAGGGTCCGGTCCGCGGCCTCCTGCGTCAGCCGGCCCTTGGACACCGCACGGCCCAAGGACTTGCCGATGGCGGCCTTCGCCGCGTCCGCCTTCTCCTGGCTGCGGGCCGCCAGCACCACGTCGTACCCGGCCTGGGCGAAGACCTGGGCGATCCCGCTCGCCATGGTCCCGGAGCCGGCCACGCCGACCGAGGTCACCGGACGGCCGCTGCCGAGCAGGGAGCCGTCCGGCGGGGTCTGGAGGTCGCGGACGACGGTGGAGCTGCCGGCCGCCTCGTACGTGTAGAACCCGCGGCCCGACTTCTGCCCGGTCAGGCCCGCCTCGGCGAGCTGCCCCAGGATCGGGGCCGGGGCGTGCAGCCGGTCGCCGGAGGAGGCGTACATGGCCTCCAGGACGGTCCGGGCGGTGTCCACGCCGATCAGGTCGAGCAGCGCGAGCGGGCCCATGGGCAGACCGCAGCCGAGCCGCATCGCCGCGTCGATGTCCTCGCGGGAGGCGTACTTCGCCTCGTACATCGCGGCGGCCTGGTTGAGGTAGCCGAAGAGCAGGCCGTCGGCGACGAAACCGGGGCGGTCGCCGACCGCCACGGGCTCCTTGCCGAGGTCGCGCGCCAGCTCGGTGACCGCGTCCACGGCCGGCGGGGCGGTCAGGACGCACGAGACGACCTCGACCAGCTTCATCGCCGGGGCCGGGTTGAAGAAGTGCAGGCCCAGCACGCGCTCGGGGCGCTGGGACTCGGCGGCGAGCCGGGTCACCGAGAGGGCGTTGGTGCCCGTGGCCAGGATGGTGTCGGGGCGCACGATCGCGTCGAGCTCGCGGAACACCTGCTGCTTGGCCTCGTACGACTCGGGCACGACCTCGATCACGAGGTCGGCCTCGGCGGCCGCGGCCAGGTCGGTGAAGGTGCGGAAGCGGGCGAGCACGTCCGCCCGCTCCTGTTCGGTGAGGCGCTCCCGGGTGACGGAGCGCGCGGTGGCCGAGGCGAGGGCGGCCGCGGCGCGGCGGGCCGCGCTCTCGCTGACGTCGATGCCGATGACCTCGCGGCCGGCCCGGGCGAGGACCTCGGCGATGCCGGTGCCCATCGTGCCGAGGCCGACGACGGCGATGGTCTGGAGGGTGGGGTGACTGGACTGACGGTCCATCGAGGGACTCCAGTGGAAGAGGGTGACGACTGAGTGGCGCGCGGCGCACAGCGCGCGCTGGTGCCGAACGGAAAGCCGTGCGGAGACCCGAGCGGAGACCCGAGCGGGAAGGCGTACGGAATGCCGTGCGGCATGCGGTGCGGTGAGGAACCCCGAGGGAGAGGGCCCGCGGGGAGGAGCCCGGCGGGAGGACCCAGAGGGAAGGGAGCCCGGGGGCGGAACCGGCCCGACCCTGTCCCGGGGTCACGCCGTGCGAAGAACGAACCGACCGACACGAGGCGGCTGCGTCACCAGGCCGCCCTCGTACGTATTGCGTTATGAGGACAGTAACTCGTCGGTAACTGGTGCGCCAGAGCGCGGAGATGTGACCTGTACCGCCCAAATGTACCGATCATCGATCATCGATCAACCGGGCTCCGCCGATCTCCCGGAACCCGGCGTGGCGGCCGCCGCCCCGGCCTAGGGTGGCCGGGTGAACGACGTGCTGGAGCGCCTGCGGGCGGAGGCGGGGCAGTCCCCCGAGTACGAGGTCCTGCTCGCGGCCGGCCCCGACGCCCTGGCGGCCTCCCTGACCACCGCCGGACTGCCCCTGTGGGCCCGCGAACTGGCCGCGTACCGGCTCGGCCTCGCAGGCGACCGCCGGGCCTTCGAGTCCCTCGTCCTGCTGCTCAACCACCGGGACCCGCCCCGCTGCGCGGCCGCCGCCGAGGCGCTGGCCGTCCTGGACGACCCGCGCACCGCCCGCGCGGCGGCGGCCCTCGCCACCAACGGGCTGCGCACGGCCTACGCGCTCCAGCCCGTCCGGCTGCTCACCGCCCTGCGCGCCCCCGAGTCCGTACCGGCCCTGCTGACCACCCTGTCGCGGCTGCTGTCCCCGAACGACCCGTACTGGCGGGTGGCCCTGGCCTGCGTGGAGGGGCTCGGCGCCCTCGCCGACCCCCGCGCACGCGAACTCCTCACCCGCGCCCAGTCCCACCCCCGCCTCGCCGTGGCGGCGACGGCCGCACTGCGCGCGCTCGCCTGATCAGCCCCGGAAGCCGAGCAGGCCGTGCAGGGCCGCACCGCCCGCCGAGGGCGCGACCGCACGCGTCGCCGCGGCAGGCTTCGGGGCCGCCTGGGCGGCGCAGGTGGCGTCCGCGGCCTGCCCCGTCCGCAGGTACGCCGACACCTTCTCGTCCAGGCACTTGTTGCCGCTGAGCGCGATGCCGTGGTTGCCGCCGCCCTCCTCGACGACCAGGGCCGAGCCCTTCAGCTTGTCCCGCATGCTGAGCGCACCCGCGAACGGGGTCGCCGCGTCCTCCGTCGCCTGGAGGAGGAGGGCGGGCGGCAGGTCCGCGTTGGTCACGTCCGGGGCCTGCAGCGGCTCCGTCGGCCAGAACGCGCACGGGGCGTTGTACCAGGCGTTGTTCCAGGTCATGAACGGTGCCGCGGCGTGCGTACGCCACATGTCCGCGCGCCACTGGTTCCAGTCCCGCGGCCAGGCCGAGTCCCGGCACTGCACCGCCGTGTAGACGCTGTAGCCGTTGCCCGCCGAGGGCTCCACCGCGCCGAACCGCTCGTACGCCGCCACCAGCGGCTTCGGGTCCTGCTTCACGGCGTACGCGGCGAAGGCCTCGGCCAGGTTCGGCCAGTAGCCGTTGAAGTAGCCGCCCGGCATGAAGGTGTCCTCCAGCTCGGACGCGCCCACCTTGCCGCCCGCCGGAGCCTCCCGCAGCGCCCCGCGCATCGCGTACCAGCGCTCCTCGACCGCCACCGCGTCGGTGCCGAGCCCGTAGGTGGAGTCGTGCTCGGCCACCCAGGCCAGGAACGCCTTGTGACGGGTGTCGAAGGCCTGGTCCTGGGCCAGGTTGTCCTCGTACCAGACCCCGCCCGGGTCGACCACGGAGTCCAGGACGAGCCGGTGCACCCGGCCCGGGTGGAGCTTGGCGTACACCGCGCCCAGGTAGGTCCCGTAGGAGTAGCCGAAGTAGCTGATCCGCTCCGCGCCGAGGGCGGCGCGCAGCGCCTCGATGTCCTGCGCCGCCGCGACGGTGCCGATGTACGGCAGCACGTCCGCGTGCTTGGCCTGGCAGGACTCGGCGAAGGCCCGCACCCGGTCCAGGTTGGCCCGCTCGGTCGCCTCGTCGACGGGTACGGAGTCCGGCCGGACGGGGGCGAAGTGGCCGGCCGCGCAGTCGAGGGTCGGCTCGCTCTTGCCGACGCCCCGCGGGTCGAAGCCGATCACGTCGTACTGCGCGGCCACGTCCTTGGGGAGGGCGGAGGCGACGAATCCGGCCAGGCTGCGGCCGCTGCCGCCCGGCCCGCCCGGGTTGACCAGCAGCGGCCCCTGGGAGGTGGCGGCGGTGTGCGGGACCCGGGTCAGCGCGAGGGAGATCTGGCGTCCGGCGGGCCGGGCGTGGTCGAGGGGGACCTTGAGGGAGGCGCACTGCAACGTGGGATAGCGCGGGGTCGCACAGCCGGTCCACCGCAGCGCGGCGGCGCGCTCCGCCGCGGGGGCCGCGGTGACCGGGCCCGCGAGGGCGGTGGCGGCGGTCGCGATCGACAGCAGGACAGCGGCGCGCTTCTTCAAGGGGTGCAGCATGGGGCCTCCCAGCCGAGGGTTCTGGGCGGAATCGTCCCGGAAACCGCGCCTGGAAGGCGGGATTTGGCTGCTTATTGGCCCGATGTGATGAGCCTTCAGGGGCCGTCCGAGGTCACAGCAGCGTGAGCTGGGTGACCCCGGCGGGCACCTCCTCGGCCGGGCGCTCGGGCGTCACGATCCGGCGGGCCTCGCCGCGCCGGGACGGCCCGATGCCGAATTCGGCCGCGAGTTCGTGGACTTGGCGGGTGATCTGGCGCTGGTACCAGGTGGGGGCGTACGAGCCGCCCGCGTACATCCGCTCGTACCGCTCCACGAGGTGCGGGTGGTGCTCGCCGAGCCAGGCCGTGAACCACTCGCGGGCGCCGGGGCGCAGATGGAGTACCAGGGGTGTCACGGAGGTCGCCCCGGACTCGGCGACGGCGCGGACGGTCGCCCGCAGCTGCTCCGGACGGTCCCCGAGGAAGGGGATCACCGGGGCCATCAGCACCCCGCACTCGATGCCGGCGTCCGTGAGGGTCCGTACCGCGCCCAGCCGGGCGGCGGGGGAGGGCGTGCCGGGCTCGACGGTCCGCCACAGCGCGGTGTCGGTGAAGCCGACGGAGACGGAGATCCCGACCTCGGCGAGCCCGGCGGCCTCCTGGAGGAGCGGGAGGTCGCGCAGGATCAGCGTGCCCTTGGTGAGGATGGAGAAGGGGGTGGCGTGGTCGCGCAGGGCCTCGATGATGCCGGGCATCAGCCGGTAGCGGCCCTCGGCGCGCTGGTAGCAGTCGACGTTGGTGCCCATGGCGATGTGCGCGCCGCTCCAGCGGGGCGAGCCGAGCTCGCGGCGCAGCAGCTCGGGGGCGTTGGTCTTGACGACGATCTGCGAGTCGAAGCCGAGTCCGGTGTCGAGGTCGAGGTAGCTGTGCGTCTTGCGGGCGAAGCAGTACACACAGGCGTGGCTGCAGCCGCGGTACGGGTTGACGGTCCATTCGAACGGCATGCGCGAGGCGCCGGGCACCCGGTTGACGATCGAGCGGGCCCGCACTTCGTGGAAGGTGATCCCGCGGAATTCCGGGGTGTCGAAGGTGCGCGTCACGACGGCGTCGGCCCCGAAGAGCGCGGCGGGCCCGGTGGCGCCCTCGGTCAGGTTGTCCCAGCGCATGAGCGCCTCCCTCGGTAGCTCTGGCCCGAGAATAGAACAAACGTTCCCATGATCGTGCGGGCCGGGATATTCGCTGGTCAGGGAGGCGGGCCGGCTGCGAGGCCGCGCCCATGGCGGGAATGCGGATCGTGGTGTGCCTCCCAGGCGAGGCGCGGAGCAGGCTGGACGAGGCGGTCGCGGAGGCGATGTCGCCTTTCGAGATCGACTACAGCCGGGGCGAGGAGCTCGACATCTGGGACGGCTGGTGGATCCGGGGCGGCGCCGACCGTGGAGGCTTCCAGCTGCTGCCGGGGTACGAGGAGGACCCGCGGGTCGTGCACGACGGCCCGCGCGGTGACGGCACCCGCGAGCCGAGCCTCCCCGGGTGGTGTGCGGGCGGCCCCCGGGAGGCACTGGCCTTCGCCGAGATCCGGGCCGAGGCGGCCGGGCTGGCCCGGGCGGCCTGGGACCTGTGGCACGGGCTGGCCCCCCGCCACCCGCCGGCCGAGCCGCACCGCGAGGTCTCGTACCGCCCCTGGAGCACACCGGACGAGTACCGGGCCGGGCGCCTCGCGGAGCGGGAGGCGGAAGAGGCCTTCGACGCCCAGCCGCTGGTCGTCGCCTACAGGGAGGGCGTGGCGGCGCTGCTGGCCGCGCACCGGGGATACGAGCTCGGCGGCGGGTTCCTCTACAACGGAGCCGCCGGGGCCGTCGGCTGGACCGGCCGGGAGGAGTTCGTCGCCGAGGAGACCGCCTGGAAGCCCGCATACGATCACGTGCTCACCCTCGACGGCTGGTGGTACGGGGAGGACGGGCCCGTACACGGCGCCTGCGACGGCCCGGGCGCCTGCCCCCACACTCCGCCCCTGCCGGAGCCGTACCGACGTTTCACGAGCGGGTACTTGGAGGCGCTCCCCGGGGACACTCTCCTCGTCCGCGTACGCTGCCACGTCTGAGCCGGATTTGGGCGCTTGCCCCGGAGGTGGTTGGCTTCGCCGTGACGAGCGGACACAACTGCTGGAGGAACAGGCATGGCGCAGGTCGAGGCCACCACGGAGCGCATCATCGGAGCCGACGCGGAGACGGTCTTCGACACGCTGGCCGACTACAGCGGAACCCGGCAGAAGCTGCTGCCCGAGCACTTCAGCGAGTACGAGGTGCGCGAGGGCGGCGACGGCGAGGGCACCCTCGTGCACTGGAAGCTCCAGGCCACCAGCAAGCGCGTGCGCGACTGCCTGCTGGAGGTCACCGAGCCCACCGACGGACAGCTCGTGGAGAAGGACCGCAACTCCTCCATGGTCACCACCTGGGTGGTCACCCCGGCCGGCGAGGGCAAGTCCAAGGCCGTCGTCACCACCGTCTGGAACGGCGCCGGCGGCATCGGCGGCTTCTTCGAGCGCACCTTCGCGCCCAAGGGCCTCGCCCGCATCTACGACACCCTGCTGGCCAACCTCGCCGCCGAAGTCGAGGCCTGAGCCCGGCCGTTGCCGGTGGGGCCGGGTACACGGCCTCCCCGGATCGGGTGAACTGAACGGACCCGCGGGGGCCGGGCGTGGCCCCGGGCCGGGGCGGGGTGCGGCGGTTAGTGTGGGGCCCTGCGCATCCGACCGCACGGGGGCCCGATGAAGATCCTCATCTCCGCCGACATGGAAGGCGCCACCGGCGTCACCTGGCCCGCCGACGTGCTGCCCGGCACCCCGCAGTGGGAACGCTGCCGCTCCATGTTCACCTCCGACGTGAACGCCGCCGTGCTCGGCTTCTACGACGGCGGCGCCGACCAGGTCGTCATCAACGAGGCGCACTGGACCATGCGCAACCTGCTGCTGGAGCGGCTCGACGCCCGCGCGGAGATGCTCACCGGCCGCCACAAGACCCTCTCCATGGTCGAGGGCGTCCAGCACGGCGACGTCGACGGCATCGCCTTCGTCGGCTACCACACCGGTGCCGGCACCGAGGGCGTCCTCGCCCACACCTACCTGGCCAACTCGATCACCGGGGTCTGGGTCAACGAGGTCCGCGCCAGCGAGGGGCTGCTCAACGCGCACGTCGTCGCCGAGTACGGCGTCCCCGTCGTCCTCGTCACCGGTGACGACCTGACCTGCGTCGACGCCGCCGGCTACGCCCCCGACGCGGTGACCGTCGCCGTCAAGGACCACGTCTCGCGCTACGCCGCCGTCTGCCGGACCCCCGCCCGCACCGCCGCCGACATCCGGGCCGCGGCCAAGGAGGCCGCCGCCCTCGCCGTACGGTACGAGCCGGTCCGCGGCGGCCCGTTCACCGTGGAGCTGGAGTTCGACGCCGAGCACCTGGCCATGACCGCGACGGTGGTCCCGGGCGTGGAGCGGTGCGGGGAGCGCAGGGTCGCGTACACCAGCGAGACGATGTACGAGGGGATCCGCGCCTTCAAGGCGGTCACGACGGTCGTCTCGGCGGCCGTGGAGGAGCAGTATGGCTGACATGCACGCAATCAATGACGGGGCACTCGCGGAGGCCGTCGGCGCCGTGGACGAAGCGGCCCTCGACGAGGCCGTCGAGTTCACCTCGGGCCTCATCCGGATCGACACCACCAACCGGGGCGGCGGCGACTGCCGCGAGCGCCCCGCCGCCGAATACGTCGCCGAGCGGCTCGCGGCGGCCGGCCTGGAGCCGGTCCTGCTGGAGCGCACCCCCGGCCGCACCAACGTCGTCGCCCGGATCGAGGGCACCGATCCCACCGCCGAGGCCCTCCTCGTCCACGGCCACCTCGACGTCGTCCCCGCCGAGGCCGCCGACTGGAGCGTGGACCCCTTCTCCGGCGAGGTCCGCGACGGCGTGGTGTGGGGCCGCGGCGCCGTCGACATGAAGAACATGGACGCGATGGTGCTGGCCGTCGTACGGGCCTGGGCGCGCGCCGGAGTGAAGCCGCGCCGGGACATCGTGATCGCCTACACCGCAGACGAGGAGGACAGCGCGGTCGACGGCTCGGGCTTCCTCGCGGACCGGCACCCGCACCTCTTCGAGGGCTGCACGGAGGGCATCAGCGAGTCCGGCGCCTTCACCGTGCACACCCGCCCCGGCGGCCCGGCCCTCTATCCCATCGCCGCCGGCGAACGGGGCACGGCCTGGCTGAAGCTGACCGCGCGCGGCATCGCGGGACACGGCTCCAAGCCCAACAAGGCCAACGCCGTCAGCCGGCTCGCCGCCGCCGTGGCACGGATCGGCGAGTACGAATGGCCCGTCCGGCTCACCGACACCGTCACCGCCTGCATCACCGAACTCGCCGCCCTGCAGGACCTGTCGGTCGACCCGCGCCGCCCCGGCTTCGACCTCGACACGGTCCTCGGCAAGCTCGGCCCGGCCGCCGCCCTGGTCGAGGCGACCGTGCGCAACAGCGCCAACCCGACGATGCTGAGCGCCGGTTACAAGCTCAACGTGATCCCCGAGCACGCCACCGCCTACGTCGACGGGCGGATGCTGCCGGGCGGCGAGGAAGAGTTCACCGCCACCCTGAACGAGCTGACCGGCCCCGACGTGCACTGGGAGTTCCACCACCGGGAGGTGCCGCTCCAGGCCCCGGTGGACGGACGGACGTACGCGATCCTGCGCGAGTCCGTCGAGCGGTTCGACCCGGACGGGCACGTCGTGCCCTTCTGCATGGCGGGCGGCACCGACGCCAAGCAGTTCTCCCGCCTCGGCATCACCGGCTACGGCTTCTCCCCGCTGAAGCTGCCGCCCGGCTTCGACTACTGGGCCCTCTTCCACGGCGTGGACGAGCGGGTCCCCGTCGAAGCCCTGCACTTCGGTGTCCGCGTACTCGACCACGCGCTGCGGTCCCTGTGAGCGGGGCCCGGTGATGGCGGCGCCGACCCGGCCCTACGGAAGCTGGCCCTCGCCCATCGACGCCGCGCTGGCCGCCGCGCTCGACGGGCGGCCCGAGTACGTCGGCACGGTCGGCCCCGAGGTGTGGTGGACCGAGCCCCGGCCGCGGGAGGCCGGCCGCCGCACCCTCGTCCGCCGCCGACTCGCTGACGGGGACGCCGAGTTCACCGAGCTGCCCGCCCCGTGGAACGTGCGCAGCCGGGTCACCGAGTACGGCGGGCTGCCCTGGGCCGGAACCGAACGGCCCGTCGGAGGACCCCTGTTGGTCTTCGTCCACTTCGCCGACCAGCGGCTGTACGCCTACGAACCGGACGCGCCCGGCGCCCCGGCGCCGCGCCCCCTCACCCCCCTGTCCGGGACCGGCGGTGGACTGCGCTGGGCCGACCCGGTGCTGCGCGGCGGCGAGGTCTGGTGCGTGCTGGAGGAGTTCACCGGGCCCGCCCCGACCGACGTGCGCCGGGTGCTGGCCGCCGTGCCGCTCGACGGATCCGCGGCGGAAGACCGCTCGGCGGTACGGGAGTTGACGGACGGCCGGCACCGTTTCACCACCGGGCCCCGGCTCTCCCCGGACGGCCGGCACGCGGCCTGGCTGGCGTGGGACCATCCCCGGATGCCCTGGGACGGCACCGAGCTGAAGCTGGCCGAGATCACCGCGGACGCGAGGCTGACCGGGGTACGGACCGTGCTCGGCGGCCCCGAGGAGTCCGTGGCCCAAGTGGACTGGACGGCCGGCGGAACCCTCCTCGCCGTGAGCGACCGAGGCGGCTGGTGGAACCCGTACCGGGTGGACCCGGAGACGGGCGCAGCCGTCAACCTGTGCCCCAGGGAAGAGGAGTTCGGCGGCCCGCTGTGGAAGCCCGGGCTGCGTTGGCTCGCCCCGCTGCCCGACGGTGCCACCCGGGTCGCGGGTGCCGGCGGCGGACTCCTCGCCGTCCTGCACGGCCAGGGCTCCCCGGTGCTCGGCATCCTCGACGCCGAGAGCGGCGACCTGGTCGACGCGGCCGGGCCGTGGACGGCCTGGCAGCCGACGCTCGCCGTGCACGGCACCCGGGTCTACGGGGTCGCCGCCAGCCCGCGCAGCGCGTACGAGGTGGTCGAGCTGGACACCGCGACCGGGCACGCCCGGGTGATCGGCGCGCAGGGCGTGGACCCGGTGGACCCGGCCTACTACCCGGAACCGCAGAGCCGCACCTTCCTCGGCCCCGACGACCGTCAGATCCACGCGCACGTCTACCCGCCGCACCACCCGGCCTGCCGGGCCGCCGCCGACGAACTGCCCCCGTACGTGGTGTGGGCGCACGGCGGCCCCACCGACCACGTGCCGCCCGTACTCGACCTGCACATCGCGTACTTCACCTCGCGCGGCATCGGCGTGGTCGAGGTCAACTACGGCGGGTCCACCGGCTACGGACGCGCCTACCGGGAGCGGCTGCGCGGGCAGTGGGGCGTCGTCGACGTGGAGGACTGCGCGGCGGTGGCCCGGGCGCTCGCCGCCGAGGGCACCGCCGACCCCGACCGGCTCGCCATCCGCGGCGGCAGCGCCGGCGGCTGGACGGCGGCGGCCTCGCTGGCCGCCACCGACCTCTACGCCTGCGCCGCGATCATCTACCCGGTGCTGGACCTGCTGGGCTTCGCGGAGGAGACCCACGACCTGGAGTCCCGCTACATCGAGGGCCTCGCCGGGCCGCCGCAGACCCTCGCCGTGCTCTGCCGCGAGCGCTCCCCGGTGGCCCGCGCCGACCGGATCACGGCGCCGTTCGTGCTGCTCCAGGGCCTGGACGACGCGATCTGCCCGCCGGCCCAGGCGGAGCGGTTCCTGGCGGCCCTGCGGGACCGTCCGCTGCCGCACGCGCCGGTGCCGCACGCATACGTGGCCTTCGCGGGCGAGGGCCACGGCTTCCGCCGGGCGGACACCATGATCCGGGCGCTGGAGGCCGAACTGTCGCTGTACGCCCAGGTCTTCGGGATCGAACGGACCGACGTCCCCCGGCTGGCGCTGGAGGCCTAGGCCGCAGTCTGAGCCGGGCTGTCGGCGGACCGCGGCGCGGTCCGTACGCTCCACCAGACGGAGCCGAGCAGCAGGGCTCCCGGGGCGATGCCCGCGACCGCGGCGATGGCGGCCGCGGAGCAGCCGCAGGCGGCCAGCACCAGACCGGCGGCGCCACAGGCGGACATCGCGGCCGCCAGCAGCCGGAGCGACGGCATGCGCCAGACCGCCGCCAGGCCGAAGAAGTGCAGGCCGACGATCAGGGCGATCCAGCCGACCGTGGCCCGCGGGACGTGCAGCAGGCGGTTGATGACGAAGAGGCCGGCCGCGACGACGACCACCTCGGCGGCCACCACGAGGAGGTAGCCCCGCCCGAACCTCCTCGGCGCCGGGCAGTCGGCGGCGGCCGAGGGTACGCGGGACCGGCGCAGCGCGATGAACAGCCAGACGAAGGCGGATATCGCGAGGAGGCGCAGGGGAACGGCGACGGCCGGAGGCAGGGCTCCGGCGTTCGCCTGGACGAAGAAGACTCCGAACGCGGCGCCGATGAGCCCACTCGTCTGATGCGATGTCATGACACCCAGTCTGATCGAAGTCGATCATGATGCGCAAAGCCGCGGCCACCGCCTCATTCGGCGCTGCGCCGCAGGTGGCGGGTCCGCTCGCTCGTGCGCAGCCAGACCCGCAGCGGGCCGATGGCGGTGAAACCGCTGCGGACCGCGATGTCCAGGTCCGCCCCGCCCTCGTAGCCGACGACGTCCAGGTCCGGCCAGCGGGCGGCGACCGCGGCGAGGACGCCCGCCCAGGCCGCGTCGGCCGGAGCCCCGTCACCGGCGAACAGGTTGGAGACGCCCACCACACCGCCGCCGGTGCTCACGACCGCCCCGGCGACGATCCGGCCCCCGGCGTCCCCCGGGGCGCGGCCCGCCAGGAAGACGATGCCCTCGCGCAGCAGGGCTGGCCGGAACGGCCCGGTGCCCTCCTCGCCGCCCCAGGCGCCCTCCCAGGCCGCCAGCTCCTCGGCACCGGTCACCTCGGACCACTCCAGCCCGGACGAGGCCGCCACCGCAGCCGCGCTCCCGGCCGGGCGGTGGATCCACTGCGCCTCGAACAGCACCTCGAAGCCGTCCCCGGCCAGGTCCAGACGGGCGAAGCTGTCCTTCACCGAGCAGCCGGGGGAGTCCGTGTCGATCCACTGGAGGACGGACGGCGCCGAGGTCTCCGGGTCCAGGGTCACCGCATCGGGATACAGCGGCGGGGTCCGGCGCGTGCTGAGCCACACGTACGCGTCGTCGAACTGCGGCGCCAGGCCGTGCGCCGTGCACACCGCGTCGCACCACATGGCGTTGTTCAGCGCGGCCCGCCGCAGCACCGTGTCCGTGTCCGTGTCCGTGCCCGTCTCCGTGCCCGTGCCCGTCTTCGTGCCCGTCTTCGTGCCCGTCTCGTCCTTGATCACGCCGGTGATGGTGTCACACCCCTAGCCTGGGGCGATGACCTTTTCGACCTACCTCCGGGAGGGCGAGCGCGTGGGCCTGCGCCCCTTCCGGCTCGCCGACGGGCCCGAGTTCACCGCACGCGTGCACGAGAGCCGCGAGCTCCACCGCCCGTGGCTGGCGCCGCCCGCCACCATCGAGGAGTACGAGCCGTACGCGGCCCGGCTGACCGAAGGCGAGGGCCGCGCCGGCTTCCTCGTCTGCGAGCGGGAGACCGGAGCCATCGCCGGCTTCGTCAACGTCAACAACATCGTGCGCGGGGCCTTCCAGTGCGGGGCCCTCGGCTACGGGGCCTTCGCGCACGCCGCTGGGCGGGGCCTCCTGCGCGAGGGCCTCGGGCTGGTCCTCGCCCACGCCTTCGCCCCCGAAGCCGGCAACGGCCTCGGACTGCACCGCCTGGAGGCCAACGTCCAGCCCGGCAACACCGCCTCCCTCGCCCTCGTGCGGGGAGCGGGCTTCCGCCTCGAAGGACTCTCCCCCGACTTCCTGTACGTCGACGGCGCCTGGCGCGACCACGAGCGCTGGGCGATCACCGCCGAAATGCAGGCCCCCGAGGGGGCTCATCGCACAGGATGAGGGCATGCGAACCCTGGTGCTCCTCGACGCCCCGTCCAACCTCGGCCTGCGCCCGCCCGCGCCCGGCGCCGTCCCCGGCGTCTACAAGCTCGCCGGGGCCCTGCGCGAACAGGGCCTCCTCGCCCGGCTCGGCGCGCGCGAGGGCGGGGTGGTCGTCCCGCCGCGCTACGACCGCGGCGACTGGCAGGAGGGTGACGGCGTGTTCCACGCCGAGGCCCTCGCCGCCTACACCGTCACGCTCGCCGACCGGATCGAACGCCACCTGCGCGCCGGGGAGTTCCCCGTCGTCCTCGGCGGCGACTGCTCGATCCAGCTGGGCGCCGCCCTCGCCATGCGCCGGATCGGACGGTACGGACTGGCCGCGATCGACGGCTCCGCGGACTTCCGCCACCCCGGCAACGAGGCCGTGAACGGGCCCGTCGGCGCGGCCGGCGGCGAGGAGCTCGCCCTCTCCACCGGCCGCGGCCAGGCCGATCTCGCCGACCTCGAAGGGCGGGCCCCCTACCTGCGGGACGAGGACGTACGGCTCTTCGGCCTGCGGGACGGGGACCCGGACCTCGCGGAACTGCACGCGGCCGGGATCTCCGTGGCCACCGTGGGGGAGATCCGCGAGCGCGGGGCCGGACCGGTGGCGCGGGCGGCACTGGAGGGGCTGCACCCGCCGGAGACCGCCGGATTCTGGGTGCACCTGGACGCCGACGTGCTGGACCCGGCCGTCATGCCGGCCGTGGACAGCCCCGACCCGGGCGGGCTGATCCCCGACGAACTCGCCGAGCTGCTCGGCGTGCTGGCGCGTTCACCGCGCTGCGTCGGGATCAACGTCACCATCTACGACCCGGATCTGGACCCGGACGGGCGTGCGGGCGCGCTGCTGGCCGATCTGGTCGCGGGAGCCTTCCGGTAGGACCACACGAGGGCCTTTGCGTAATCCTGACCGGTGGTGATCCGCGGAACCCCTGTGCACCGGCGGCCGCGGCGTGTTCCATTTCCCCATGGCCACCACCGTCCGCCGCGCCGTACTGACCCTTCCCGCAGCCCCGCTGGGCCCCGAGAACCCCCTGCCCGCCCTGCGCGCGCCCGACGGCGTGCACGCGCTGGACGACCGCTCGCGCGACGGGCTGCCGCGCGAGATGGCACGGCAGATCGGGTACGAGCCACTGCGCTCCCTGCTGCCCGTCCGGATCCGGGACGGGTACCGACGGGAGCGGCCGGAGCGGGAGTTCGAGACGATCGTCATCGAGAACGACCACCTGCGGGTCACCGTGCTCCCCGAGCTGGGCGGGCGCGTCCACTCGCTCCTGCACCTGCCGACGGGCCGCGAACTGCTCTACCGCAACCCGGTGTTCCAGCCCGCGAACTTCGCGCTGAACGGGGCCTGGTTCTCCGGCGGCATCGAGTGGAACATCGGCGCGACCGGCCACACCGCCCTTTCCTGCGCCCCGCTGCACGCCGCGCTCGTGCCCGCCCCGGACGGTGGTGTGATGGTCCGGCTGTGGGAGTGGGAGCGACTGCGGGACCTGCCCTTCCAGGTGGACCTGTGGCTGCCCGCGGAGTCGGAGTTCCTCTACGTCGGCGTCCGCGTGCGCAACCCGCACGAACGGCCGGCGCCCGTGTACTGGTGGTCCAACATCGCCGTCCCCGAGGACGCGGGCACCCGCGTGCTCGCCCCCGCCGACGAGGCCTGGCACTTCGGGTACGAGCGCGCGCTGCGCCGCATCCCCGTGCCGCAGTGGGAGGGCGCGGACCGCACGTACCCGCTGAGCAGCGAGTATCCGGCCGACTTCTTCTACGAGGTCGAGGCCGGGGCCAGACCCTGGATCGCCTCGCTGGACGCGGCCGGGCAGGGGCTCGTGCAGACCTCCACCGGGCGGCTGCGCGGGCGCAAGCTGTTCGTGTGGGGCGCGGGCGGCGGTGGCCGGCGCTGGCAGGAGTGGCTCACCGAGCCGGGCACGGGCGGCTACGCGGAGATCCAGGCGGGGCTGGCCCGCACCCAGCTGGAGCACGTACGGCTGGAGGGCGGCGGGGAGTTCAGCTGGCTGGAGGCGTACGGGCCGCTGGCCGCGGAACCCGCCGCGGTGCACGGGGCCGACTGGGCGGCGGCGCGCGGCGCGGCCGAGCACGCGCTGGCGCGGGCGCTGCCGGCGGAGCGGGTGGAGACGGCGTACAAGGCGTGGCGCGAGTGCGCCGACACCGAACCGGGGGAGCGGCTCGCGGAGGGCTCCGGCTGGGGCGCGCTGGAGGTGATGTGCGGGGGCTTCACACTCCCGGGCACCCCCTTCGGGGAGTCCACCCTCGGCGAGGAGCAGGCCCCCTGGCTGGAGCTGTGGCGCACGGGCGTCCTGCCCACCCCGCGGCGGGTGGTTCCGCCGGGCCCGAGCCTGGTCGCCGCGCACTGGCGGGACATGCTGGAGACGGCCCCGGCGGATCCGCTGACCGAGTACCACCTCGGCGTGGCCCAGTGGCACGCCGGGGACGTGGCGCAGGCCGTACGGAGCTGGGAGCGCGGGCTGGCGCTGGCGCCGTCGCGCTGGCCGCTGCTGAGGTGCCTGGCGGTGGCGGACGCGCTGGCCGGGGACCCGGCGCGGGCCGCCGACGGGTACGCGGCCGCCTTCGAGGACCTGGCGGGGGAGAGCCGCGGCGGCGAGCCGTGGGCCCCGGCGGAGGCCGCGCTGGGCCGCGAGGCGATGGCGGCCCTGCTGGCCGCCGGCCGCCTGGCGGAGGCCCGCCGCGTCTGGGACCGGCTGCGGCCGGCCCTGCGGGAACAGGGCCGCTTCCGGCTGCTCGCCGCGCGGCTGCTGGTGGCGGAGGGCCATGTCGCCGCGGCGCGCCGGGTCTTCGAGGACGGCTTCGAGATCCCGGACCTCCGCGAGGGCGAGGAGACCTTGTCCGAGGCCTGGTCCGCCCTCACCGACCGCCCGCTCCCGCCGCGGTACGACTTCCGCATGCGGCCCCCGAGCTGACGGTCCGGCCCGATCCGAGCCCCTCCGGCGATTGAGGAGCGGGGTGCGGGGCGGAGCCCCGGTCTTTCCGCCCCGCCGGCGTTTGAGGCGCGCAGACCCGGGGAGCCGGACCGCAGGTCAGGCGCGGCAGAGGATCTCGCCGTTCAGGACCGAGAACCAGGCGTCGGGCTCCGCACCCCACGTGCGCCAGGCCTCCGCGGCAGCGGCCAGGTCGGCGGCCGACGCATGGCCTCCGCCGGTGGCCCTGGCCGCGTACGCGGAGGTCGTCGTACGGTCCGCCCACAGCGACGACCACCACGCGGCCTCCTCCGGGGTGGCGAAGCACCAGGCCGTCGCCGACGAGGTCACGTCCGTGAAGCCGGCCTCTCGGGCCCAGGCCCGCAGCCGGCGCCCCGCGTCCGGCTCGCCCCCGTTGGCGCGGGCGACGCGCCGGTACAGGTCCAGCCAGTCGTCCAGGCCCGGCGTCGCCGGGTACCAGGTCATCGCCGCGTAGTCGGCGTCGCGCGCGGCCACGATCCCGCCCGGCCGGCACACCCGCCGCATCTCGCGCAGCGCCTGTACCGGGTCGCCCACGTGCTGGAGCACCTGGTGGGCGTGGACCACGTCGAAGGAGTCGTCCGGGAAGTCCAGCGCGTGTACGTCCGCCGTGTCGAACTCGATGCCGCCCACCCCGCGCTCCGCCGCGTGCGCCCGGGCCTGCTCGACCACCTCCCGCGCCGCGTCGACCGCGGTGACCCGGCCGCCCGGCGCGACCAGCTCCGCCAGGTCCGCGGTGATCGTGCCCGGGCCGCAGCCGACGTCCAGTACGGACATCCCCGGGCGCAGCTCGCCGATCAGGTACGCGGCGGAGTTCTCGGCGGTGCGCCAGCGGTGCGAGCGCAGGACCGACTCGTGGTGGCCGTGCGTGTAGACGGCGGTTTCCTTGGCGGCGTTCATGACCGGCCCTCCTCGTCGAAAGCGTTGCGACCACCGTAGACGATCAGTTCGTCATCTGAGACGGGCGTTTTGACATGTGGACACCAGCCTTGTGTGCCAAGGGGGTCGGGCAAGCGGGTGGCCGGTCGGTGGCAGGGCGATGCGGGTGCGAGGAGAGTGGCCCCAGGGGGACGTTCCCTTGGCAGAGGACGGTGAGAGCCATGCCGGAGACGGTGCTCGAACAGCACGCCGCGGCGCTGCGGCTCTTCGGTGAACGGGTGCGCGCCGTCAGGGACGACCAGTGGGACGCGCCGACCCCGTGCACGGAATGGAACGTGCGGGAGCTGGTCAACCACGTCACCGGCGAGCAGCTCTGGATCCCGCCGCTGGTCGCCGAGGGCCGAACCGTCGAGGAGATCGGCGACGCGTTCTCCGGCGACGTGCTGGGCGAGGACCCGGTGGCCGCCTGGGACGAGGCCTCGGCCGCCGCGCACGCCGCCTTCGCCGCGTCCGGCGCGCTGGACCGGACCGTGCGGCTCTCGTACGGGCCCGCGCTCGGGTCGGCGTACTGCTCGGAGCTGACCACCGACTGCGTCGTGCACACCTGGGACCTCTCGCGGGGCATCGGCGCCGACGACCGGCTGCCGGACGGCCTCGTCGAGTTCGCCATCAAGGAGGTCATGCCGTACGCCGACGGGCTCGCGGCGAGCGGGATGTTCGCGGCGCCGCTGGAGGTGCCGGCGGGTGCGAACGCGCAGACCAGGCTGCTCGGGTTGGTGGGGCGCAAGGGCTGAGGCGCGGCGCCCGCAGCCGCCTCCCTACGTCCAGGTAACGGGCATAGGGCACCAAATAATCGTATAAAGGTCAGGGTCAGGGGTCAGGATCGGGGCCGGCCACCGGCGCGTGGCAGGACCAGGGCGGAAGGCGGCACACGGTGGCGGGGACGCAGCGCACGGCGACGGAGGGCCGCGGCCCGGTCCGGTACGGCCCGCCGGCCCCCCAGCCGGGCCTGCCCGTGCTCCCCGAACTGCTCTCCGTCCTCGCCGCGGCCGCCGGACGCGCCGCACCCGAGCCCCCGGGCGGCGGGGAACCCGTACGCGAGGCCGCCTGCCGGCACTGGGGGCGCCGCGGGCTCGCCACCTCCCCGGAGAACGTCGCCGCCGGCCCCGGCGCCCCCGCTCTGCTCCTCGCCCTGCTCGGGGCGTACGGGGGCGATGTGATGCTGCCCCGGCCCTGTCCCGCTTGGTGGACCCCGCAGGTCCGGCTGCTGGGACGGCGGGCCTACCACGTGCCGACCCCGGCCGAGTGCGGCGGCGTACCGGACCCCTACGCGCTGCTGGAGACCGTACGGCGGGTGCGCGCCGAGGGCGGCGACCCGCGGGTGCTGCTGCTGTCGGTCGCCGACGACCCCACCGCGACCGTCCCGCCGCCCGAGATGCTGCGCGAGGCCTGCGAGGCAGCCGAGTCCGCCGGGCTGTTCGTCGTCAGCGACGAGAGCTGGCGCGACACCGTCCACCGGCCCCACGACACCCTGGTCCTGAGCCCCGCCGAGATGCTCCCCGAACAGGCGGCCGTCCTCGTCGACCTGTCCGGGGCGCTGCTGCCCGCCGGCTGGCCCGCCGCCGTGGTCCGCTTCCCCGGCACCGCCCGCGGGACCTGGCTGCGCGCCCGCACCCTCGACGTCCTCACCGCCACCGGAGCGATGGTCGCCGGACCCGTGGCCGGCGCCGCCGCGCACGCCCTCGACGAACCCGACGCGGTCGCCGGGCGCGCCTACGCGGCCGCCGCCCTGCACGGCGTGGTGGCCGCCGCCGCGCACCGCGAGCTCCTCGCGGCCGGGGCGCTGGCCCGGCCCCCGCAGGCCGGCCGGCACCTCTACGCCGACCTCACCCCGCTGCGCGCCGGACTCGCCCGGCACGGGGTCGGCGACGCCATGGAACTGGAGGACTGGCTCGGCGCCCGGCTCGGCGCGCCGACGCCCGGCGGGCAGCGCTTCGCGGACGAACTGGGCGCGCTGCGGGTCAGGTTGTCCACCGGGCCGCTGCTGGGCGCCACCCCGGAGGAGCGGCTGGCCGCGCTCACGGCCCGCGATCCGCTCGCACTCCCGCACGTACGGAGCTCCCTCGACCTGCTCGGGTCGGTCCTGGCCGGGCTCGCCTGACGTGAACCTGGACCTGACCTGACCTGACCTGACCTGACCTGACCTGACCTGACCTGACCTCCCGACACACGCCGATGACCCGACCCGCCTGCCCCGACCCGGTGAACGGAGACAGCTCGATGAGGGACCGGACGGACGCCGCCCCCGCCCCCGCCCCCGCGTCCACGGCGCCGGCCCGGCGGCCCGCACAGGGGCCGGCGCAGACCCCGGCACCGGCACCGACGCAGCCCCCGGCACCGGCACCGACGCAGCCCCCGGCACCGGACCAGCCGGAGCCAGAGCGCCGTCCGCACCCGCACCCCCACCCGCATGCGCGCCCGCTCGGCGAACACCGGCGCTGGCCCCGCTCCTTCGCGGACCGGCTGACCACCCCGCTCCCCGGCGTCCGGGCCTTCGCCCGGCTGGCCCGCGAAGGCGCCTTCCGGCCCGGTCCCGAAGGGCTGCGCGGCATCCCCGACCTGCCCTTCGAGCCCGCCCCGCTGCCCGCCGCCGCCCCCGGCGCGGTCTCCGTCACCTGGGCCGGGCACGCCAGCTGGGTGGTGCGGACCGGCGGGCTGACCGTGCTGACCGACCCCGTGTGGTCCCGGAGGATCCTCGGCACCCCGGCCCGGGTGACTCCCGTCGGTGTGCGCTGGGAGGACCTGCCGCCGGTGGACGCGGTGGTCATCAGCCACAACCACTACGACCACCTCGACGCCCCCACCCTCAAGCGGCTGCCCCGGCACACGGCGCTGTTCGTCCCGGCCGGCCTCGCGGGCTGGTTCCGCCGCCGGGGCTTCACCCGGGTCACCGATCTCGACTGGTGGGAGGCGGCCGAACTGGACGGCGTACGTTTCGAGTTCGTCCCCGCCCACCACTGGTCGAAGCGGTCCCTGATCGACACCTGCCGGTCGCTGTGGGGCGGCTGGATCCTCACCGACACGCGGAGCCCGACGCCGCGGAAGGTCTACTTCGCGGGGGACACCGGCTACGGCCACTGGTTCGGCGAGATCGGCCGCCGCCACCCCGGCATCGACCTCGCCCTCCTGCCGGTCGGCGCCTACGCCCCGCGCTGGTGGCTCGGCGACGTCCACACCGACCCGGAGGAGGCGGTCAGGGCCTGCCTCGACCTCGGGGCGCTCCGGATGGCCCCCATGCACTGGGCCACCTTCGTGCTCTCCGCCGAACCGGTCATGGAACCCCTGCACCGCACCCGGGCCGCCTGGTCCCGTGCCGGGCTGCCCCGCGAGCGCCTCTGGGACCTCCCGATCGGCGCCTCCCGCACGCTGCCCGACCCGGAGGCCGCGGGAGGTCGAGGGGCAGACCGCGCATGCCCGGCCGTGGAGGGGGGATACGGATCCCGAAGCCACCGGCCATCGGGAGGGGACGAACCGCGATGAAACGCGTTGTGTCACTGATCAGTTCCACGGCTCTGGGCATCGGCCTCGCGGTCGCGGGGGCCACGCCGGCCGCCGCCGACCCGTACGACTGCAGCACCTGGTACAAGTCCGCCACGACCGCCGCGGGGACGTGCACCAACGGAACCGGGGAGTTCCGCGTCTACACCCGGTGCGACCGGCCGCTCGCACGGGACTACACGGTGTACGACCCGACGTGGCGGCGCGTGGGCACCACGAGCACGGCGATCTGCCACAGCGGCGGCAAGCCGTACGGCGCGGGCATCCAGGTCCACTAGGGAACACGGAAAGCCCCCGCCGGCCGATCACTGCCCGGCGGGGGGTTAGTGGTGCCAGGCCCGTCCGCCCGTGTTGTGGATGAAGCGCTGCAGCACCTTGAGGGTGGTCAGGTACTCCTCGTCCGAGATGCCCGCGTGCCGCTCGTCCCACAACTGCCGCTGGAGGGCGGCCACCTCGTCGTAGAACTTCCGGCCCTCGGGAGTGATCTCGAGGCGCTCCCCGGCGTCCTGGGTGATCCAGCCGCGGGCGATGGTCGTGTCGATCTCCTCGCCCAGGGCCTGCCCGCCCACGGCGAGGTAGCCCCGCAGGACCTCGGTCACCTCCGCGCGGGTCTTCACCTCCTCGGCCAGGGCCACCTGGGCCAGGACCCACCACTGGGGCTGGGTGGTGCCGATCCCGGCGAGCGCGCCCCGGGTGCGGGTGACGACCGCGTCGTAGGCGGCCCAGCTCCAGTACCCGATGGGCTGCCGGACCAGTTCCGCGTCGCTGTGCGAGTACTCCATGGTGGATCCGCTCCGTTCGCTGCTGTTCATTGCCCCGACGAACAAGACCCTAGGACCCGAAGGGCACTTGAGGTCTAGTCCCTTGCCCGCCGGACCCGCAGCCGCCGCCAGAGGGCCGGGGCCGTGCTGATCAACAGGGTCAGGCCCACCGCCAGGGCCACGCCCTTCCACGGTTCCGAGAACAGCGAGCCGCCCAGGATGCCGATCAGGCCGTACGTCGCCGCCCAGGCCAGGCACGCGGGGGCGTCGCCGCGGGCGAAGCGGCGCAGCGGCATCTGCGCCAGCAGACAGGCCAGCATCACCGGGATCCGGCCCGCCGGGACCAGCCGGGAGACCACCAGCACCATGACCCCGTGCTCGTCCAGCTTGGTCTGCGCCTGCTCCAGCCGCTCGGGCGTGGCCCGGCCGCGCAGCGCCGCCAGCCACCGCGAGCCGTTCCGCGAGGCGACCCCGCGCCGCCCGAGCCAGTACAGCGCCAGGTCCCCGGTGAACGCGGCCAGTGCCGACACCCCGACCACCAGCAACACCCCGAACGGCAGCGACTGGTGATGGAACGCCACCACCGCCGCCGAACTCACCAGCGCACCCGTCGGGATCACCGGCACCAGCGCGCCCAGAGCCACCAGCACGAACAACGCCGGGTACCCCACGGCCTGTTGGGTGGTCTCCGGCGGCACCTGGCCGGCCGCCGCCGTGAGCTCGCGCCAGGTCACGGCAGCCGCACCCGCTCACCGTGCCCGGGTACCCGTACGGTCACCTTCGGTGCCAGTTGCCGGGCACGACGCTCGAACTCCGCGCCCGGAGCATGGAATTCGTGCGGCCGCACCGCGTCCATCCCGACGGGCCAGTACGTCCCGTAGTGCACGGGCACCGCCGCCGCGGGCGCGAGCCGGGCCAGTGCCTGCGCCGCCCGCCCCGCGTCGAGGTGCCCCGGGCCCAGGTAGGGGCCCCAGCCGCCCACCGGCAGCAGGGCCACGTCCACCGGTCCGACCTCCGAGGCCATCGTGTCGAACAGCCCGGTGTCCCCGGCGAAGTAGGTCCGCGCCGAGCCCTGGACCACGTACCCGAGCGCCGGCGCCAGGTGCGGCCCGAACGGCAGCCGCCGCCCGTCGTGCCGCGCGCTGACCGCCCGGACCCGTACGCCCTCCCGTACGGCGACCTCCTCGCCCGGCACCACCTCGGTCACCGGCAGCCCGCGCAGCCCCGCGGCACGCGCCAGCCCCGGCACCGCCCGGCGCGCCCCGCGCGGCACCAGCAGCCGGGTGCCGGGCGCGAGCCGCGCCAGCGACGGCAGGTGCAGATGATCGGCGTGCAGGTGCGACACCAGCACCACGTCCGCCACCGCGGCCGCGGGCGGGGGCACCGCCCCGCGCCGCCGCCGCAGGTGCGCGAGCCGCCGCGCGAACAGCGGGTCCGTCAGCAGCCGGACCCCGGAGTCCTCGACGGTGCACGTGGCATGACCCCACCAGGTGATCTCCACCGGCACCCGGCCCTCCCTCCCTCGGCCCCGCTCTCGGCCGCGCCCTCGCCCTCGTCCACGAGCCTAGATGCTGCCCCGAGGATCCGCCCGGAACCGGAAGTGCCGGGCCCCTCCTCTCCGGCGGCGGATCGGAGTAGGGTCCGGCGGCATGGAAGAGTTGCGCGTGGCCGCGATCGCCAGCCTGGCCCCGCTCGAAGACCTGGACGCCGACCCCTTCGCCGTGGACACCCGCGGCCAGCACGCCATGTGCGCGCGCTGGGCCGCCGACCGGGGCTACGTCGTCACGAAGCAGCTGCTCGTCTACGGGCTGCGCGCCGACCACTGCGGGCTCTGGTCCGACGTCGACGCCGGACAGGTCGACCTCTTCGTCGCCGCCAACCACCGGGTGCTGGCCCGCGCGCTGCGCTCGGTCGAGGAGTTCACCGCCGAGTGCGAGCGGCGCGGCGTACGGCTGGAGACCGCCGGGGGCGCCGAACCGCAGTACACCTCCGCGATGAAGGCCGAGGTGCACCGCAGGCTCTCCATGCCGACCGCCGGCTACGACGGCACCTGACACCCCTCCGCACGCCGTCCCCTCCCGTCGCACGCGGCCCCGCACGCCGTCCCCTCCGCTGACCGGCCCCCTCCGCACTCCGGTGCGCCCCGCGTTCCGCCCGGCCGGCCGGGCCCGGCTGTGCGAGCCTGGAAGGCGGGACGGGGCTCGCGGGAGGTGGCGGCGTGTGGCGGGGACGGTGGCGGACCACGGGCAGCGCCCTGTTGCGGGTGATCATCGTCTGGGCGGTGTCCACCCTCACCATGCTCGTCCTGGCCGGGATCCTGCCGGACTTCCGGCTCCAGTCCGACGACGGTGACAGCATCACGCAGATCGCGCTGACCGCCGCCTGGGGCGCGGGAGCCTTCGGTCTGCTGAGCGCGGTGGTCTGGCCCGTGCTCGTACGGGCCCTGCTCCTGGTGCCCGCCCTCGTCCTCGGGCTGCTCGTCTTCTTCCTGAACGGATCGCTCCTGCTCATAGCGCTCAGCCTGATCCCCGCCTGGCGGGGCGAGGCGGCCCCCGAGACCGCGGTGGTGGTGGCCGCCGTGATGTCCGCGGTGGCGTCCGCGACCTCCACCGCACTCGCGGTGCGCGACGACGAGGCGTACCGGCGACGCCTCTACCGGCTCGCCGACCGGCGCCGCCGCAGGCTGGGGGTACCTCCCAGCGGTAGCCGGGGGAGCGGGGCGGGCTCGCCCGGGCCCGGCTCGCCCCCGCCCGGCCTGGTCTTCCTCCAGCTCGACGGGGTGGGGTACGAGGTGCTGCGCGACGCGTGCGCCGCCGGGCTGATGCCCACCGTCGCCGACTGGCTGGACGGCAGCCACCGGATCACGCGCTGGCGTACGGACTGGTCGAGCCAGACCGGCGCCAGCCAGCTCGGCATCCTGCACGGCTCCAACTTCGACGTGCCCGCCTTCCGCTGGTACGAGAAGGACACCGGCGAGGTGATGGTCTGCAACCGGCCCACCAGCGCCGCCGAGCTGCAGCGGCGGGCCGTCGCGCGCACCGGGGACGGCGGGCTGCTCACGCTCGACGGGGCCAGCCGCGGCAACCTGTTCAGCGGGGGCGCCGACCAACTGGCGCTCGTGCTCTCCGTCTCGGCCCGGCGGGGCCGGGCGAACCGGTCCCGCGCGGGCTACTTCGCGTACTTCTCCGATCCGGCCAACGCCGTCCGCACGGCCGTGTCCTTCGTCGCCGAGGTGGTCCGGGAGATCGGCCAGTCACTGCGGGCGCGGATCCGCGGCGACCGGCCCCGGGTCTCGCGCGGCGGGCTGTACCCGCTGATCCGGGCCTTCGCGACCGTGGTCGAACGGGACGTGGTGGTCGCGGCCGTGATCGGCGACGTGCTCGCCGGCCGCGCCGCGGTCTACGCCGACCTGGTCGCCTACGACGAGGTCGCGCACCACTCCGGCCCGCGCGGCCGGGACACCGGCCGGGTGCTGGCGCGCCTGGACCGGAGCCTCGCGCTGATCGCCCGGGTCGCCGAGCACGCCCCGCGGGAGTACCGGATCGTGCTGCTCTCGGACCACGGCCAGAGCCCGGGCGAGACCTTCCTGAGCCGGTACGGGCTGACCCTGAAGGACCTCGTCCGGGCGGGCTGCGGGCTGCCGGTCTCCCGCCGGGCCGGCCGCACCCGCAGCGGTGCCGAGGCCCGGGCGGCGGTCCTCGCGGCCCTGCACCGGCCGGTGGAGGAGGGGGAGGAGGCCCGTCCGGGGCCGGGATCCGACCCGGTGGTGCTCGCCTCGGGCAACCTCGCCCTGATCTCCTTCCCGGACGTCCCCGGCCGGGCCTCGCGCGAGCGCGTCGAGCGCGCGCACCCCGCCCTGCTGGCGACCCTGGCGAACCATCCGGGCGTGGGCTTCCTGCTGGTGGACGGGGTGGTGCTGGGCCCGGGCGGGGCGGTGGCCCGGCTCGACGTGCCGGGCGAGGCGGAGGAGCTGCTGTCCCCTTTCGGTCCCGGGGCGGCGGAGGCCGTCCGCCGGACCGACGCCTTCCCGCACGTGGCCGACATCATGGTGAACTCGGCGTACGACCCGGACACGGGCGCCGTGCACGCCTTCGAGGAGCAGATCGGCTCGCACGGCGGTCTGGGCGGGGAGCAGGGGCACCCGTTCCTGATGTGGCCCACGGTGCTGTCGGACCCGGGAGCGGACCCGCGTGCGGACCCGGAAGCGGAGCCGGAGGCGGAGCAGGAAGCCGAACCGGTGGGCGCGGAGGCGGTGCACCGCGTACTGCGCCGCTGGCTGCGGGAGGCGGACGGCCCGCAGGTCCCGCTCGGCCTGCGGCGGGAGGCGGTGCAAGATCCCCGGCCGGAGGGGGTCGGCGGCGGAATCCTTCCTTCTGCCGGGGTGCCCGCACGGGACGAAACGCGCTGATTTGGTACGGCCCGTGCGGTGGCCGAGCATGTGTCGACCTGCCCAGTATGTGAGACACCCAGAGGCGCACCACCGATGACCAGCACCATAACCACCGCGGCCAAGGCCCCGGCCCCGGATTCCGCTCCCGGGACCACCGAGCCCCGCCCGCAGGGCGAGCGCCGCTTCGGCCTCCCCATCGCCACCTGCCTGGTCATGGGCAACATCATCGGCGGCGGGATCTTCCTCCTCCCCGCCTCGGTGGCCCCCTTCGGCACCATCAGCCTCGTCGCCTTCGCCGTGCTCACCCTCGGCGCGATCGCCCTCGCCCTCGTCTTCGGCCGCCTCGCGAACCGGCACCCCCAGACCGGCGGCCCGTACGTCTACGCCCGCGCCGCCTTCGGCGACTTCGCCGGCTTCCTCGCCGCCTGGAGCTACTGGATCACCACCTGGGTCTCCAACGCGGCGCTCGCGGTGGCGGCCGTCGGCTACCTCGGCGTGCTCTTCCCCGCCGTCGGCGCGCACAAGTGGTCCATGTGCCTGGCCGCCCTCTGCGTGCAGTGGCTCCCGGCGCTCGCCAACCTGGCCGGCACCCGGTACGTCGGCGCCGTCCAACTGGTCTCCACCGTGCTGAAGTTCGCCCCGCTGCTGCTCGTGGCCGTGGGCGGGCTGTTCTTCTTCGACCCCGCCAACCTCGGCCCCTTCCGGGCCACCGACCAGAGCGCGGTCGGCGCGGTCTCCGCCTCCGCCGCGATCCTGCTCTTCAGCTACCTGGGCGTCGAGTCCGCCGCCGTCAGCGCGGGCGAGGTCCGCGACCCGGAGCGCAACGTCGGCCGGGCCACGATCCTCGGCACCGTGGGCGCCGCCACCGTCTACCTGCTCGGCACCCTCGCCGTCTTCGGCCTGGTCGCCCACGAGAAGCTGATCTCCTCCGAGGCCCCCTTCAGTGACGCCGTCAACGCCATGTTCGGCGGGACCTGGGGCGGCACGCTCGTCGCCTGCGCCGCCGTGATCTCTATGGCGGGCGCGCTCAACGGCTGGACCCTGCTCAGTGCGCAGACCCCGTACGCCGCCGCGAAGGACGGGCTGTTCCCGAAGGTCTTCGAGACGAAGAAGCGCGGCGTCCCCGTGGCCGGCGTCCTCGTCACGGTCGCCCTCGCCTCGGCGCTGACCGTCTACAACTACACGGCCGGCTCCCAGCGCGTCTTCGAGGTCCTGGTCCTCGTCACGACCTTCACCGCGACGGTCCCGTACCTGCTCTCCACCGCCGCGCAGATCTACTTCCTGGCCTCGGGCCGCGCGGAGCGGGTCCGGCCCGGCCGCCTGGTCCGCGACAGCGTCCTCGCCTGCCTGGCCTTCGCCTTCTCGATGTGGCTGGTCGCCGGTTCCGGCTACGCGGCCGTCTACCAGGGCGTGCTGTTCCTCTTCGCGGGCGTCCTCGTGTACGCCGTGATGGCCGCCCGCAAGCAGCGCGCCGCCGTTTCGCCCGCGGGGTAATTTGGAGGGAGAAGCCGCCCAGGGGGGCTCCAGGGGGTCGCCATGTCCGCGATCAGCAAGAGCATCGACATCGACCGCAGGCCCGAGGACGTCTACGCATACGTGACGGACCCCACGCACCTGCCGGAGTGGCAGGACAACGCCCTGTCCGCCGTTCCCCTGGGGGACCTCCCCGTCCACGTCGGTTCCCGGATCCTCGTGACCCGGCGGATCGGCAGGCGGAGGATCCCCACGACCATGGAGTACACGGCCATGGACCCGCCGCGGAGCTGGCACCTCCACGGCGTCAACGGGCCGGTCCGGCCGGACGTACGGGGCAGGATCGAACCCCTCGACGGCGGGACCCGCTCGCGCGTCACCCTCTCCGTCGACTTCGAGGGCCGCGGCATGGGCCGGGCCCTCGTCCCCCTCGTGGTCAAGCCCGTGGTCCGCAAGGAGATGCCCCGCGGCGAGGAGAAGCTGAAACACCTGCTGGAGCACTCCGCGAGCTGACCGGACAGACGGTGCTGCCCCCGGCATCGCCGGGGGCAGCACCACCCTGCCGTTTAGTCGAGGTAGTCGCGCAGCACCTGCGAACGCGACGGGTGGCGCAGCTTCGACATGGTCTTGGACTCGATCTGGCGGATGCGCTCACGGGTGACCCCGTACACGCGGCCGATCTCGTCCAGGGTCTTCGGCTGGCCGTCGTTGAGGCCGTACCGCATGGAGACCACGCCCGCCTCGCGCTCCGAGAGCGTGCCCAGGATCGACTGGAGCTGCTCCTGGAGGAAGGTGAAGGACACCGCGTCCGCGGGCACGACCGCCTCGGAGTCCTCGATGAGGTCACCGAACTCGCTGTCGCCCTCCTCACCCAGGGGGGTGTGCAGGGAGATCGGCTCGCGGCCGTACTTCTGGACCTCGATGACCTTCTCGGGGGTCATGTCGAGTTCCTTGCCCAGCTCCTCCGGAGTGGGCTCGCGGCCCAGGTCCTGGAGCATCTGGCGCTGCACGCGGGCGAGCTTGTTGATGATCTCGACCATGTGCACGGGGATGCGGATGGTGCGCGACTGGTCGGCCATGGCACGCGTGATCGCCTGCCGGATCCACCAGGTCGCATACGTGGAGAACTTGAAGCCCTTGGTGTAGTCGAACTTCTCCACGGCGCGGATCAGACCGACGTTGCCCTCCTGGATCAGGTCCAGGAAGAGCATGCCGCGGCCGGTGTAGCGCTTGGCGAGGGAGACCACGAGGCGGAGGTTGGCCTCCAGCAGGTGGTTCTTCGCCCGGCGGCCGTCCTCGACGAGGATCTCCAGCTCGCGCTTGAACGCGGGCTTGTGGTCCTCCTCCTCTTCGAGCTTGTACTCGGAGAAGAGACCCGCCTCGATGCGCTTGGCGAGCTCCACCTCCTGCTCGGCGTTGAGGAGCGGCACCTTGCCGATCAGCTTGAGGTAGTCCTTGACGGGGTCGGCGGTGGCGCCGGCCACCATGACCGTCTGCGCCGGGGCGTCGTCCTCGTCGTCGTCGGACAGGACGAAGCCCTGGGTGCCGCCGGCCTTGGGGGCCTCTTCCTCGGCCTCGTCGGCCAGGTCCTCGGCGGCCCAGTCCTCGCCCTCCACGACGGGGGTCTCGCCCTCGTCGGCGTCCTTGGCGCTGGTCTTCTTCGCCGCGGTGGTCTTCTTCACGGCGGTCTTCTTGACGGCGGTCTTCTTGACCGTGCGCTTCTTCGGCTCGGCGGCGGCCTCGGCCGACGCCTCGTCCGGGGCGGCGGCGGCCGGCGATGCGGATATCGCCGAGGCCGTGGCCGTGGCGGTGCTGGCGGCCGAGGTCTTGCGCGCGCCGATGGGGCGCGGCGCGGCGGCGGCCTTCTTGGCCACGGTGCGGGCCGGGGCGGCGGCAGCCTTGCGGGGCTTCTTCGCGGCAGCCTTGGTGGCGGGCGCCGCGCTGACGTGGAGGGCGACACCCTCCTCGTCCAGGACCTGGTTCAGGCTGCGCAGGACCCGCTTCCACTGGTCCACCGGGATGCGGCCGGCCTCGAAGGCCTGGCGCACGTCGTCACCGTTGATGTGACCCTGCTCGCGGCCGCGCTCGACGAGCGCGACCAGGGCCTCGGATTCGGCGATCTCCGGAGGGAACGTACGGGACGGGCTGAGCGACACAAGGAGCCTCTCGTTGCGAACAGATAAGGGGTAAGCGGGACATCATCGCGCGAACTCGGGAAACAGACCCGAGGGGGGTCTGTATTCCGGGCCGCGCGAGGACACCTGTCGGTTCATCGCATGCCCGAGTCGATTCGTTACGCGCTGAATTGAGTGACCTGCGCCACGCTGTGGCCGCGCAACCAATTCGGCGCGGATCCGTCCACCCTCCCTTCAGCCCTTTTTGCGGGCCTCGATGAGGAAGCGGGCGGTGTGCGCGACGAACGGACCATCGCGTTCGATCTGTTCGTGCAGCTCGCGCAACCGGTCCCGGTACTGCCCGACCGTGAAGCCGGGCACCATCCAGATCACCTTCCTCAGAAAGTAGATCACGGCTCCGATGTCGTGGAACTCCGTGCGCAGACGTTCGGAGCGCAGATCGACGACTTCGAGGCCGGCCTTCGTGGCCTCGGCGACCGCGTCGTCGGGGTGCCGGCCGCGCCGGACCTCCTCCGGCTGCGCGCCGAGGAAGTACTCGACGAGCTCGAAGACGCTCGCCGGGCCGACCTGCTGGGAGAGGTAGGTGCCGCCCGGCGTCAGCACCCGAGCGATCTCCTCCCACCAGATGGTCACCGGGTGCCGGCTGGTCACCAGCTCGAAGGCCTCGTCGCCGAAGGGCAGCGGGGGCTCGTCGGAGTCGGCGATCACCACCGCGCCCAGCGGGTGCAGCAGCCGGGTCGCCTTCTCGATGTTGGGCGGCCAGGACTCGGTGGCGGCCATCAGCGGGGGCAGGGGCCCGGACCCGGCGAGGACCTCGCCGCCGCCGGTCTGGACGTCCAGCGCCGAGCGGACCCGGGACAGGCGCTCGGCCAGCAGCCGCTGGTAGCCCCAGGAGGGGCGCTGCTCGGTCGCCCGGCCGTCGAGCCACGAGAAGTCCCAGCCGTCCACGGAGACGGACTCGGCCTCGGCGACAAGATGGTCGAAAGTGCGCGTCATGTATCGATCGTCCCAGGTCGGGCGCCGGTCATCCACCGGATATGTCGACTACAGTGGGCGGCGGGCCGTGACTGGCGTTCGGGTGGATCACCACCGGGGAGCGGCCCGGCGTACCTGCGGATCTTCGGACCTCCGGACATCCGGTCCAGGGGACCTCCCCGGGACCTCCGGTACGTCGACTGCCGCGCGCCTGGGCGAACCGCGATCCGCAGCGACGTTCAGGAGACCCCGTGACGACTGCCCAGACTGCCCAGCCCGCCCAGGCCGCCACCGACAGCGCTCGGCTGATGGACGGCACCGCCCTCGCCCGCCGCATCTCGGAGCAGACCGCCGCGTACGCGGCGAAGATCACCGAGCGCACCGGCGCCGCGCCCTGCCTCGCGACCGTGCTGGTCGGCGAGGACCCCGCGTCCGTCACCTACGTGCGCATGAAGCAGAACCGCTGCGCCAAGGCCGGGATCACCTCCCGCCACGTCGAGCTGCCGGCCGAGACCACCACCGAGGAGCTGGTGGCCACCCTCACCGCGCTCTCCGAGGACCCGGAGATCAGCGGCATCCTGCTCCAGCACCCCGTCCCGCACCACATCGACGAGCGCGCGGCCTTCGAGGCCATCGCCCCGGGCAAGGACGTCGACGGGGTCACCATGCACTCCTTCGCCGCCATGGGCTTCGGACTGCCGGGCTTCGTCTCCTGCACCCCCGGCGGCATCATGCGCCTGCTCGCCGCCTACGACGTGGACCTGACCGGCAAGCACGCCGTCGTCGTCGGCCGCAGCGCCATCCTGGGCAAGCCGGCCGGGTTGCTGCTGCTGGAGCAGAACGCCACCGTCACCTACTGCCACTCCCGTACCGTGGACCTGCCCTCGATCGTGCGCCAGGCGGACGTCCTGGTCGCCGCCGTCGGCAAGGCCGAGTTCATCCGGGGCGAGGACATCAAGCCGGGCGCGGTGGTCCTGGACGCCGGGTACAACGAGGGCAACGTCGGCGACGTCCACTTCGAGTCCGCCGCCGCGCGTGCCTCGCTGATCACCCCGGTGCCCGGCGGTGTCGGCCCGATGACCATCGCCGTCCTGCTGGAGCAGACCGTCCAGGCGGCCGCCGCGCAGGCCGGGCTGGACCTCGCGGAGCTCTGACCCCGCCGCGCGTACGCCGGACGCCCCGGGCCCTCGGGCCCGGGGCTTTCCGTTTCCGAGGGACCCCCCTAGGCCCGTACGGCGGCGGCCCGGGCGGCGGCGACGATGGGGGAGGCGCGGAACTCGCGGGCCAGGGCGGTCAGCGGCCGGCCGGACAGCCGCGGCGGCTCGCAGTCCCCCGGAGGTACGCAGCAGGCGCAGGGGTCCGTGTCCGTGCCGGTGGCGGCCTCGGCGGCGGTGGTGGCGGCGGTCCTGCGACCGCACGCGGCGGCGAGCATGGCGGCGTCGGCGACCGCCTCGGCCCGGGCCTCGCTCATGCCCTGCTCGCGCGCGGCCTCGTACGCCGCCCGGCGCACGCACGGGTCGAACCAGCGGGCGAGGGCCAGGATCCCGTCGTCGATGACGGACTCGCGGTGGATCAGCCGGATCCCGACCGGTGACCACCAGGTGAGCGGAACCGTCCGCACGCTGGACGCGGCGAAGCCCCGCAGGGCCTTCCACAGCGGGTGCAGGCCCCGGTACTCGCTGAAGTCCCGCCAGGCCGCCGACCCGCCGACCAGCGGCACGATGAAGCCGGTCGCCACCATCAGGGCCGCCCCCGCGGCCAGCGGCGGCGCCGCGTTCGTGGACAGGCCGTCCCAGTCGCGGCCGCTCCAGCGGGCACCCAGCGCGGTCCACTTGGCCACGAGGTAGCCGAGGTCCAGCAGCCCGCCGGTCATGATCAGGGCCAGCCCGGTGCGCAGCGGCCGCAGGGAGGGGTGGGTGCGGCGCAGCCACCGCCCGGTCAGCACGGTCAGTGCCGAGCTGCCGACCGTGTGCGCCAGCAGGTAGCAGACGATCATCTCCCGGATCCACGGGGTGTCGGCGTAGTACGTGTCCAGGTCCCGCAGGCGTTCCACCGGGGCCTCGCCGATCACGAAGAGGACGATGATCGCCACCGCGACCCCGCCGTACACGGCCACCGTCAGCCGGGTGGCCCGGCGCACCACGGCCGGCGGGCCGCCGCCCCACTGCAGGACCAGCACCACGCACGACCCGGAGAACGCGGTGATCAGGCCGAACACCAGTGGTGCCGAGAAGTTGGCGACCCCGGTGAAGCGGTTGACCGCCGCGATCGTCGGCGGCGCCGCCAGGAACAGCACGAGGCAGCCCATGACCAGCAGCGCGCAGACGGCCCGCATCGGGGGCTGGTCCCACCTCCTTTGCAGGGTGGGCGCCTTGACCAGCAGGATCAGGATCAGGAGCGCCCCCGGCACGTAGAGGATCAGGCCGCTCTTCACCGGGCCCGGCCGACGGGGTCGACCGGATCGGCCCGCTGGTCGAGCCCGGCGACCGTCCGTTCGCCGGCGGTGAGCGGCGGCGCCTTCAGCGCGCCGCGGTCGGAGGCGCGCAGGACGTTCCAGACCACCGACGGCCGGAGCCAGTGGGTGGGCGCGGTGCTCATGGTGATGACCTGGAGGAAGGCGGCGGTGAGCGCCTCCCGGGTGGTGGCCCCCGTCATCAGCCGGCTGACGTACCCGTTGAGCAGCCCGGCCCCGGTCCGCGGCTTCATGCCGGTGGCGCCGGGGTAGAGGATGTCCTGCGAGGTGGCGAGGTCCCAGGCGGTGGCCACCTGCGGGGCGATCGCGCGCTGCGCCTCGCGCCCGAAGGCGGGGTGGGCGAGCCCCTTGGCCCGCAGCAGGGACCGTACGGCCAGCATCCCCTGGGCCGCGACGGTCATGCCCTGCCCGTAGAGCGGGTTGAAGGTGGCGACCGAGTCGCCGACGGCGAAGAAGCCGTCGGGCAGCTCGACCTTCTCGAAGAAGATCCGGCGGTTGGCGGTGCCCTTGGTGACGGCCACGTCCGTGAGGGGCTTGCGGCCCTCCAGGAGCTCGCCGACGATCGGGTCCCGGATGCCCTTGGCGAACGGGATGAACGCGTCGGGATCGCCGGTGGGCTGACCGCCGCGGGTGCCGGAGAGGGTGGCCTGCCACTGGCCGTTCTCGATGGGCACGATGGTGGCCGTCTGGCCCGGTACGGGCACGCGGGGGTCGGACTGGACGTTGACTATGGGGAAGCCCGACTCGTGGGCTCCGGCGGGCGCCTCGAAGATGCGGGTCGCGTAGACCAGGCCGGAGTCGACCTCGGCCTGCCGGATACCGCTCACGCCGAGCTCCTGCAGCCAGATGCGGGCGCGGGAGCCGCGCCCGCTCGCGTCGACCACGAGGTCGGCGGGCACGAGTCTGTCCTCCTCCTCCGGGGTGTCGACGCGGACGCCGGTGACGCGGGCCGCGGTGCCTTCCAGGGCGCGGACGCGGCTCTGCTGGAGGGTGGAGACCCCGTCCAGGGCCGTCACCCGGGCCCGGACGACCGAGTCGAGGAGGTCGCGGCTGCAGGAGATGTTGAACTGCATCTCCGCGTAGCGCGGGATCCAGCCCTCGGCGGTCTTGGTGACCAGGTCGGTGGGCAGGCTGCGGCGGATCGCGCCCGCCGCCGTCCAGTCCTCGGTGATGCCGGGCAGGATGTCCTCGATCGCACGCGCCCCGCCGGACCACATGACGTGGACGTGCCGGGCCTGCGGCAGTCCGCGGCGCGGCGCCGGGCTGTCCGGGAGCGTGTCCGCGTCGATGATCGTGACCGTGGCGTGCTCGGCCAGGACTGCGGCCGCGAGCAGGCCGGCCATGCTGCCGCCGATGACGACGGCGTGGCGGGGCGGGGAAGACTGGGTCATCGTGTCGTGCTCTCTGTCGGGGCCGTGCTGAGGGCATCGGCGCAAGGGGTGCGGCGGGGGCGGGTTGCGGGTCACCGGCGTGACGCTCAACGCCCCCAGCCGAGCGAGGTCTTGATGCGCTCGATCGCCTCGGGGACCTGTTCCTCCCGGGGAGGCGGCAGATAGGGCTTGAGGAGTTTGCCGAGGTACAGGCCGAAGATCTCGGCCCTGATCTCGGCGGGATCCTCCCGGTCGGCGCGGGCGGCGGCCTGCCGGACCACCGTGCTCAGACCGGTGTCCGACCGGAGCAGCTCCGCGAGGCCGCCGGGGCTGCCGTCCGCGTGGCCCGCGTCGCCCGTCAGCCGGGCGGCCACCGCCATGCCCGGGCCGTGGCTGTCGCAGGTGCCCTCGTCGACGTGCCACAACTCGTGGCAGGCGATGACGAGCTGGTGCTCGGGGCGGGTGTGCTCCTCGATGACGAGGAGATCGCGCGCGTCCATCTCCAGCCACAGCCCGCTGGCCGTGTCGGGCGGGAAGGAGGCGAAGCGGAAGTCGACCTTCCGGCCGCCGCGCCGCCGGCCGTACGCGGCGCACAGCGCGCCGATGATCTCGGCGGCGCAGGCCGGCGGCGACAGCCGCGCGCCGGCGAGCAGATCGCCGCCCAGCCTGCGCATCGCCCGTGTGGTCCTCATGGCGCTCCCCCCTCGTCGGGCTCCGCCGGACGGCCGAGCCGGCCCTCCCGCGCGAGCAGGTCGTCCAGGTGGTCGGCGAGCGACTTCCAGCCCCGGGGGGAGAGCCGGCCGGCCCGCGTGACGATGCTCCGTACGTCGTGCGCCCGCATCACGGCCAGCATCGGGTTCTCCCGCTCCCGCTCCGCGCACTCCAGTTCGGCCTCGATCAGCGCGAGTGCGGTGGCGAGCGCCTCGGTGTCGTCGGCCAGCAGGAAACCGCCCTCGACCCCGTAGAACCGCTGGATCCCGGCGGCCGCGGCCAGGTTGGGCAGGCCCTCGCCCTGCGCGACACGGGTCAGCGACTGGCCCGACGCGTCGAAGGACCTCGCGATGGCCGCCAGTGAATGGGCCTGGCCGTCCTCCCGTACGCGGGTGCGGCGCAAGTGCTCGAACCGCTGGTGCACCTGCTCCTTGAGGGGGAGCCGGGGCGGCTCGCCGTCGAGGGTGAGCCGGATGTCCTGCGGGGTCATGCCGGTCAGGTACGACAGGTGCGCGAGGTCGTCCCGGCCGTCCGGGGCGGTGCCGGTGACCGAGAGGGCGAGGGCCCGCTCCACCGCGCTCTTGCTGTCGGCCAGGAGGAAGCCGGCGTAGACCCCGAAGAACCGCTGCACGCCCGCCGCGTGGCCCATCCGCGGCAGCCCGGTGCCCGCGTTGAGCGGCCCGAGGGAGGCCCCGGGCGCGTCGAAGTCGTCGGCGATGGCGGCGAGCGGCCACTCCCGGCCGTGCTTGTCCCGCCGGGTGGCCCGCAGCCGCAGGAACCGCTGGTGCACGCGCTGCTCCAGCGGCTCCTCGACGGCCGTGCCCTCCACCACCTGCGGTATGCGCCCGGGTTCGACCCCGGACAGGTGGCTCAGCCGCTCCACGCCCACCACATCGGCCGGATCCTGCCCGCGCCGCTCCGTCAGTGCCTCGACACGCCGCCGGATCGCGGCGAGATCGGGTCGGACGGCGGCTCGCACCGGCGGATTCTCCATATGTCGACAAGGCGTTCGAGTGGATCGGGCTCCGTGAAGCCTAGCCCCCCACCCCGGCCCGAACCAGGGGAACCCCAACGTTTCCTGCCGTACGGCTCAAAAAGGGTTGGCATGACCTCCGAGGTAATCGACCCCCCTCCGGGCCCCCGGGCACAGTGGGGACATCGGGTTCCGGGGCCGCGCACTCGGCCCCGGAAACCGTGTCCCCACTGGCCCGTTCCACCTCGATGGAGAGTGATTCCCCATGTCCGCGACCCTGCTCGGCAGCATCGCCCGTACCGGCGTCCCGCAGGTCATGCTGCGCCGCTTCCTCGCCCTCGACTCCGTCGTCACCACCGGCAACGGGCTCGCGTACGTCGCCTTCTCCGCCCCGCTCGGGCGGCTGCTCGGGGTCGGGCAGGGGCTGTTGCTCGGGCTCGGGGTGCTGCTCGTCGCGTACGGGGCCGCCGTCGGGCTGCTCGCCTCGCGCGGCCGGCCCCCGGCGCTCGCCGTGAAGGCCGTCATCGAGACCAACTACGCCTGGGCGGCCCTGAGTCTGGTCTCCCTGGCGGTGTGGTTCACGCCCACCGTCGCCGGGACCGTGTGGATTCCGGCACAGGGCCTCACCGTCGCCGGCTTCGCCCTGCTCCAGCAGCTCGCCGTGCGCTCAGTCGACGAGTGAGCGCAGGTACTTCGCCGTCGCCGGGTCGGCCGGGAGCATGGTCTCGATGGCCAGCTCGGCGACGGTCACGTCCATCGGCGTGTTGAAGGTCGCGATCGACGACACGAAGGACAGCAGGTGGCCGGCGTGCTCGATGACCAGCGGCAGCGCGATGTACGGGACGGGGCTCGGCCGGTTCCCCGTCGCCCGGGCGCTGCGCGGCCGGGGCCACCGGGTACGCGGACACCTCCTCGTACAGCGCGCGCAGCGGCTCGGAGCGGGCCAGCGCGATCTGACGCTCCATCTGGGCCAGCAGGTGCCCGCGCCACTCCCTGAGGTTGTGGATCCTCGGGGCCAGGCCCTCGGGGTGCAGGGTGATCCGCATGGCGTTGAGCGGCGGGGTCAGCAGGTGCTCCGGCAGCCCGTCCAGCAGCATCAGGACGCCCCGGTTGGCGGCGACGACGTGGTACGTGGCGTCGACGACCAGCGCCGGGTAGGGCTCGTACCCGGTCAGCAGCTGCTGGATGCCCTCGCGCAGCGTCTCCATCGACGGGTCGTCCAGCGCGGTCTGCGCGTAGCGCGGGGCGTAACCCGCCGCCAGCAGCAGGGCGTTGCGTTCCCGGACCGGCACGTCGAGGCGGTCGGCGAGCCTCAGCACCATCTCCTCGCTCGGCCGGGACCGGCCGGTCTCGATGAAGCTGATGTGCCGGGACGAGGAGTCGGCGCGGCCCGCCAGTTCCAGCTGGCTGATACCGCGCCGCTCCCGCCACGCGCGGAGCAGGGCGCCGACCGTCGGAGCGGCAGCGGGCGTCGTGGTGGTCATGCCGACGACGGTAGCCGAGCCCCGGGAGAGGTTCGCGTCACCCCAGGTCGAAGACGTTGCGCAGGCCGAGGCGGTGGCGCCACAGGTCGTGGCGCCTGGCGGACTCCATCTCCGGCGCCCGGTAAAGCGGCTGGACCGTGCAGCGTCCGGCCTTCGAACCGTCGCGGTCCAGGAGGCAGTTGACGGCCGCACGGGCCGAGGCGTTCGCGCCCTCCATCGTCGCGAGGTCGATGTCCACCGCCACGTAGTCCCCGCTGAGGAAGAAGTTCGGGATGCGGGTCCCCGCGCTCGGCCGGTTGTGGAAGGTGCCCACCGGGTGGATCAGCAGCTCGTCCTGGTTGGTGGGGTGCGGGGTGCCGAGCCCGTCCACCCCCGGGTCCAGGAACCACGAGTGCAGTCTCGAGTCGCTCAGCAGCGTCTTCCCGCTGTCGTTGAGGGAGGCCTTCAGCTGCGCCCACACCTCGCGTGCCACCTCCTCGCGGGTGCACTGCTTGGCCGTCTTCCCGTACAGGATCCCCGGCTTGTCCCACTCGGAGATGTCCACCGACAGGCAGTCGACCGCCGTGCCGTCCCCGTAGTCGGCCGGGAAGTTCCGTGCGGGCCAGTGTTCGGCCTGCTGGATCGCCGTCAACGACCAGGGCGAGTCGATGCAGTTGAGGTGCCCGTGCACCAGCGGCGCCCGCTCGGTCAGATAGAACTGGATGCCGGTCATCCAGTCGGTCTCCAGCTTGTCGCAGCGCCCCAGCATCGGATCGGCCGCCCGCAGCCCGGAGCTCCAGGTGCGGCGGGCGTGCTCGACGGGCAGCGCGCTCACGTAGTGGTCGGCCGTGACCGTCTGCCGGGCGCCGTCCGGGCCCTCGACGCCGACCCCGCTGACCCGGCCGTTCCCGTACTGCACCTCCCGCACGGTCCACCCGATCCTGAACTCCACGCCGAGCGAGCGCAGATGGGCCTCCCACGGGTCGATCCAGGCTTCGTTGGTCGGCAGGTTGAGGATCCGGTCCGGCGGCCCGTCCGCCCCGCGCCCCAGCACGTTGAAGACGAAGGCCTCGCCGAGGGTGCCGACCGTACGGGTGGAGGCCTCCTCGGCCTTGGTCGCGACGATGTTGCGGGTGATGCCGACGGCGAGGATGCGCTGGTACTCGGACGACATCTGCTCCGCCCGCACGAAGTCCCACCACGGGGTCCGCTCCCAGACCTCGCTCCGCCGCTCGTCGCAGCTGGTGAGGAAGACGAGCACGCGGTTGACGAAGTACGCCGTCTCGTGGAGCGGGAGCCGCACCAGCGTCTGCAGGATGCCGGTGAGGGCCCTGCGGACCTCGTCGGGCGTCAGCTCGGCGGGGGAGTGGTCCGGCCAGGGGATCGGCCCGCGCAGGTCCTCGCGGCCGGCCGCCCGGGCGAACATCATCTCGCGCGGGGCGACGAGGTTGTCCCACACGCCGTTCGCGTTCCCGGGGAAGGGGATGCGCCGCATGGTGTCGGGCAGGTTGTGGTAGATGCCCGGGATGAAGCGGAAGCCGTGCTCGGCGGGCAGCGGCCGGCGGCCGCCGCGGGCGCTGCCCGGTACGTCCATGCTGCGCGCCTTGCCGCCGAGCGCCCGGCGCTCGTACACCGTGACGGCGTAGCCGCGCTCGGCGAGCTCGTGCGCCGCCGTCAGGCCGGCCACCCCGCCGCCCAGGACGGCGACGCGGCGGCCGTCCGGCGCCGCCGGGGCCCCCGAAGGCGCGGCCGCCGCGGCCGGGGCGGCCGCGATCCCGGCCGACAGCGCACCGGCGCCGGCCACGGCGCCCGCACCCGCGCCCGCGATGAACGTACGCCTGGAACTCCCTGTGCTGGTCATGGCGAATGCCCCCTAGTTACCGCTGGTAACAGTCCTGTCCGGCGCAGGAGCCTATGGGGGGCGCGAGGGGCGCGGAAGGTGCAGAAGTACCCGAGCGCACTATGGCGCGAAAGGGTTGCTCAGGCGTGCACTGTGGGAACCTTGACTACACGTCACGGGGAAAAGGAGCCGGTGCATGCCGAGTGAGCCGCTGTCACAGAAGGAGATCGAGGACCGGTTGCGGGAACTCCCCGGCTGGGCCTTCGAGGACGACAGGATCATCCGCACCTACCGGCTGGGCACGCATTTCGCCGCGAGCGCCCTCGTCGCCCACATCGCCTCGGTCCAGGAGGAGTTGAACCACCACTCGGACCTGACGCTCGGCTACAACACCGTCCGGCTCTCCGTGAACAGCCACGACGCGGGCGGGGCCGTCACCGAGACCGACTTCGCGCTCGCCGAACGCGTCGAGGCCCTCGCCCCCGCCCACGGCGCGAGCTGATGACCACGCACATACAGACCGTCAGACCCCTGCTGGACTACGACGCCGAGGCCGCGGCCTACGACACGAGCCGCGGCGGCGCCCCCCGGGCCGAGGCCGCGGCCGCCGCGGTCCTGCAGCTGCTCCCGGCCGACGTGGACACCCTCCTCGACCTCGGCTGCGGCACCGGCATCGTCACCCGCCGGCTGACCCGCCCCGGACTGCGCGTCCTGGGCGCGGACGCCTCCCACGGCATGGCTGCCATGGCCCTGCGGCGGGGTGTCCCCGTGACCCTCGCGGACGCGGCCCGGCTGCCGGTGCGGTCGGGCTCGCTGGACGCGGTGAGCGCGGTGTGGCTGCTGCACCTGCTGCGGCAGCCGGGACGCGTGCCCGCGGTGATCGCCGAGGCCGCCCGGGTCCTGCGGCCCGGCGGGGTCTTCCTCACCACCGTGGACAAGGACTCCGCGCACGACGTGGGCAGCGACATCGACGCCGTGTTCGCCGCGCACCTGGCGCCGACCCCCGCGGACGCCTCCGGGGACGTCGAGGCCTACGCGGCGCGGGCGGGCCTGCTCCCGTCCGGCGAGGCCCTCTTCACCGGCCACGGGCAGGGCCGCAGCCCGCGCGCCTCCGCCGAAGCCCTGCTCGCGGGCCGGTACGCCTCCCGCATCGCCCCGCGCGGCATCACCCCGCAGGAGCTGGCGGCCCGGCTGGAGCTGCTGCCCGACCAGGACGTGCCGCGCGCGGAGCCGACGTACCGCGTACGCGGCTTCGTACGCGTCTGACGGGCGGCGCGCAGCCGCGTACGCGTCGGGCGGGCGCACACGCGGCTGCGCGCCGCGGGTCTACACCGGCTCCAGGCGCCACCACTGGGCCGGGGAGTCGGTGTCCTCGCCCTGCCGGACCCGGCCCGCCCCGTCCGTCTCCAGCGGCAGGCCGCTGATGCAGGCGATCAGGGACACCACCCCGGGATCGTCGAGGTGCTCCTCGACGATCCACTCCTGCGCGCCGAACGCGTTGGCCCGCCACACCTGCACCCGGGCGCCGCTGTCCGTCGACGCGTTCGCGACGTCGAGGCGCCGCTCGTTGTCCGCGCTCACCACGTGGAAGATCCCGCCGCCGTCGTGCACCGGAGCGATCCGCCACCGGCGGGCGGCCTCCGGCGCGGGCGGCCCGTCCGGGCCGACCCGCACCCGGGAGGCGCCCTCCAGCTGGAGCACCAGCCCGCTGTCCACGTTGCGGATCCGGTAGAGCCCTTCGGGAAGGTTCACCCGGCCGTCGCCCTCAGGCGTCGAACTCGGCCGGGTCCGGCCCGATCCGGCGGCCCGCCGCGCCCGCGCCCAGGGCGTCCAGCGCGGCCACGTCGGCGGCCTCCAGCTCGAAGCCGAAGACGTCCAGGTTCTCCCGGATGCGCGCCGGGGTCACCGACTTCGGGATCACGATGTTCCCGTGCTGGAGGTGCCAGCGCAGCACCACCTGGGCGGCGCTGCGGCCGTACTTGTCGGCGAGCGCGGCGACCGCCGGGAGGGTGAGCAGCTCCTTGCCCTGGCCGAGCGGGGACCAGGCCTCGGTGGCGATCCCGCGCGCGGCGTGCACGGCGCGCAGTTCGGCCTGCGGGAACAGCGGGTGCAGCTCGACCTGGTTCACGGCCGGCACCAGCTCGCTCTCGGCGGCGAGCCGCTCCAGGTCCTCGGCGCGGAAGTTCGACACGCCGACCGCCTTGGCGCGGCCGCTCGCCGCGATCTCCTCGAAGGTCTTCCAGATGGAGACGAAGTCGTCGCGCATCGGGCGCGGCCAGTGGATCAGGTACAGGTCGATGTGGTCCAGGCCCAGCTTGCCGAGGGAGTCGTCGAAGGCGCGCAGCACCTCGTCCCGGCCCCACCGCTGCTTCGGGCCGTTCCACAGCTTGGTGGTGACGAACAGCTCCCCGCGCGGCAGCCCGGAGGCGGCGACGGCCTTGCCGGTGCCCTTCTCGTTGCCGTAGACGGCGGCCGTGTCGATGCTGCGGTAACCGGCCTCCAGCGCGGTCCCGACGGCGTGCTCCGCGTCCGCGTCGGGCACCTGCCAGACGCCGAAGCCGAGCTGGGGCATGAGGGAGCCGTTGTTGAGCTGGATGGTGGGGACCTGCGGGTTCACGTCTGGTCGCTCCTGGCGTCGGCGGCGGTACGGCGTCGTACGAGGGGCGATAACCGGCCCCTCGTACGACCTATTCCCGCCATCCGCGGAGCGCTCACGAGACCCCGCGGACGGCCCTCACGCAGCGCCCAGATAGGCCTCCCGCACCAGCGGGTCCGCCCGCACCTCGGCCGCCGTCCCCTCGGCCAGCACCGCCCCGAGGTCCAGTACGACCACCCGCGTGCAGAGGTCCATCACGAAGGCCACGTTGTGCTCGACCAGCAGCACCGCACAGCCCTCCTCGGCCGCCAGCCGCCGGACGACCCCGGCCAGCTGCTCGCGCTCGGGCGCCGACATCCCGGAGGCGGGCTCGTCCAGCAGCAGCACCCGCGGCGGATCGGCCACCGCACGGGCCAGTTCGACCATCCGGGCCTGCCCGACGGGCAGCCCGCCGGCGTACGAGGCCCCGAGCGGGCCGATCCCGCAGTCGGCCAGCACCCGCTCGCCGCGGACCCGGCGGGCCAGCTCCCGGGCCCGCCGGGCCGGGAGGGCGAGGAGATCGGCGGCGAGCCCGCCCCCGCCGCCCCGCCACTCCTGCGCCACCAGCACGTTGTCGGCCACGCTGAGCTGCCCGAACAACTGCTGGCGCTGGAAGGTCCGGCGCATCCCGTGCCGCGCCCGCCAGACGGGGGAGCGCCGGGTGATGTCCGCCCCGTCCAGCAGCATCCGCCCCTGGTCGGGCCGCCGGATCCCGGACAGGACGTCGAAGAGCGTGGTCTTCCCGGCCCCGTTCGGCCCGATCAGCCCGCACACCTCGCCCGCCCGGATCCCGAGGTCCACCCCGGTCAGCGCCTTGACCCCGCCGAAGCGGACGCTCACACCACTGGCCTCCAGCACGTAGCCGCTCATGTCCCCACCCCGCTCATGTCCCCACCCCGCTCGTCCCGATCCCGCTCGTCCCGATCCCGCTCGTCCCGATCCCGCTCGTCCCGATCCCGCTCGTCCCGATCCCGCTCGTCCCCATCCCCAGGTAGGCCTCGGTGAGCCGGTCCGCCTCCACCTCGGCCCGGGGGCCGCACCAGGACACCCGGCCCTGGGAGAGGTAGGCCACGGTGTCGGCGATCCCGAGGATCCCGGCGGCCTTCTCCTCCACCAGGAGCAGTGCGGTCCCGGCGTCGCGCAGCTCGGTGAGCAGGGCGTACACCTCCTCCACCACGCGCGGGGCGAGCCCGAGCGAGGGCTCGTCGGCGATCAGCACCTCGGGCGGCCGCTGGAGCAGGGGCGCCAGGGCCAGCAACTGCTGCTCCCCGCCGGACAGCGCCCCGGCGGGCACGGCGCGGCGCTCCGCGAGCCGGGGGAAGCGCGCGTACACGGCGGCCCGGGCGGCTGCCTCCGGGAGGTACAGGGCCAGGTTCTCCTCGATGGTGAGCGCGGGGAAGATCCCCCGGCCCTCGGGGGCGAGCAGCACCCCGGCCCGCGACCGCCGCACCGCGCCGTCGCGGGTGGCGTCCCGCCCGCGCACGAACACCGCGCCGCCCGTGACCGGCAGCAGCCCGGCGGCCACCCGGCACGCGGTGCTCTTCCCGGCCCCGTTGGGCCCGAGCACGGCGAGGATCTCCCCCTTGCGCACGGTGAGATCGACCCCGTGCAACACGAGCCCCCCGTCGTACCCGGCACTGATCCCGCGCAGCTCCAGGGCGGCCGAAGAACCAGCCCCGCCGGCGTTTGAGGCACTGGGGGCACCCCCAGCGGTAGCCGGGGGCGGAGCCCCCGAGGGGTCCGGGGCGGAGCCCCGGGAAGCGGCGGCCCGCCGCTTCGCCAGCCGCACCGGCACGGCCGCGCAGTACCCGTCCGGGTCATTGGCCAGGGCCAATCCCGCCAAGCCGAACAGGATCACCGGCAGGTGCGCGGACCCGGTCACGTAATCCGCCAGCACCCGCGGCGCAACCGCGAACACCAGCCCCGCCACCACCGCGTACTGCGGCCTCCGCACACCCGCCGCCACCACCACCGCCAGCCACACCAGCCCCGTCAGCGCCGTGAAGTCCGTCGCCGTGATGCGGGTGTTGTACGAGGCGTACATCACGCCCCCGAACCCGGCCAGGCCCGCCGACAGGGTGAACAGCAGCAGCTTCGTCCGCAGGACGGAGACCCCCGAGGCGACCGCGGCCGCCGGGGCCGACCGTACCGCCAGCATCGCCCGCCCCGACGGGGAGTTCCGCAGCGCGCTCAGCCCGGCGGCGACCACCGCGACCAGCACCACCAGGGCCACGCCCAGCGCCCGGTCGTCGGACAGGTCCACCGGCCCGAACACCGGCCGCGGGACCGACCATCCGGAGTCGCCGTTGCGCAGCCACCTCAGCTGGAAGAGGACCTGGTCGGCGAGGAACGCCAGCGCCAGCGTGGCCAGGGCCAGCGACCTGCCCCCGAGCCGCAGCGCCGGCAGCGCGACCAGCGCCCCCAGCAGGGCCGCCACGCACGTGCCCACCGCCAGCGCGGCCACGAACGGCCAGCCCCGGCTCATGAGCAGCCCGGCGACCAGCGCGGCCCCGGTCACGAAGGTGCCCTGCGCCAGGGACACCATCGCCCCGAGCCCGGTCACCACCGTGAAGGACATGAACACCAGCGCGATGGCCAGCCCCTGCGCGAGCAGCCCGCTCCAGAAGGGCGTGGTCACGGTGTAGAACGCCACGCACAACAGCCCGGCGCCCGCCGCCCACACCCCCCACCGCCGCCCCCAGGAGGCTCCCGCCAGATGGTCGACGGGCGGCGCGTCCACGGCCGCGACCCCGGCCGTGCGGGCCCTGCGGGTCAGCACCAGCAGCCCGCCGAACAGGATGAGGAAGGGCACCGCCGTACGGAAGCCCGTGATGCCCTCGGCGAAGGACGCGTACCCGGCCACCAGGTTCTGCAGGACCCCCAGCCCCAGTCCGCCCGCGAAGGCGAGCGGCACGGACGCGAACCGCCCGATGACCGCCGCGGTCGCCGACACGAACAGGAACAGCGTGAAGTCGTGCGCCGACAGCCCCAGCAGCGGCGTCGCCAGGACCCCCGCCAGCCCGGCCAGCCCCGAGGCGATCATCCACGCCACCGACGACAGCCGGTCGGCGCTGATCCCGCGCAGCTCGGTCAGCGAGCGGTTGTCGACGGCGGCCCGCAGCTGTAGCCCGAGGCGGGTGTGCCGCATCAGCACCCACAGGGCCACCGCGACCAGCGCCGTCGCCACCCAGGTGATCAGCTGGTCGGAGTCGATGCCGACGCCCTCCGCGAGCCGCCAGGACCGCGCGGGGCTCGGCCCCACACCGGGCAGCCCGAACTGGTTCTCCGCCGGCTTCACCGGCGCGCCCGCGTCCGCCAGCAGGTCCACCGCCCACAGTCCGGCGGCCGGCAGCGCCACCAGCAGGCCGATGGTCGCCACGATCTGGGCCGTCTCACCGACCCGCGCGAGCCGCCGGAACATCAGCCGGTCCAGCCCCCAGCCGAGACCGGGGGCCAGGACGAACACCACCAGCAGCGCCGCCGGCACCGCCGGCCAGCCCAGGCCCGAGTGCAGCTCGTAGAAGGTGAGCGCGCACAGGTAGGCGGTGGCCCCGTGCGCGAAGTTGAACAGCCCGGACGCCGAGTACGACAGCACCAGCCCGGTGGCGAGCAGTGCGTACAGGGCGCCGGAGACCAGACCGCTCAGTACGAAGACGAGCAGATCTCCCATGCCGCAGCCCTACTTGAAGGGGATGGGCTCGTAGCACTTGAACGGGACGGAGACCTCGTACGCGCCGTTCTTCAGCTGTACGAGCGCTCCGCAGCCGAAGCTGTCCTTCTGCCCCTTGGGCTCCGCCCGGTCGCCGACCAGCGTGCCGGTGTCGGAGAAGCCCTGCGCGGCGTTCTGGAAGGACTCGACGGTCAGGTCCTTGCCCGCCTTCTGCGCGATGGACACGAACAGGTCGGCCGACATGTACCCGGTCAACATGTGCATGTTCAGCGGGACTTCCTGTCCGCCCGCGGCCGCCTTGATGTCGGCCTTGAACTGCGCCATCTTCGGATCCGCCGACTCGAAGGGCTGGAACTGCAGCAGGACGTGCACCCCGTCGAGCGCCTGCTTCGTGGCGTCCTTGGCGAGCAGGCCCGGGTCGTAGTCGGTCGGGTCGGAGAGCAGCCCCTTGTAGCCGCTGCGCTTGAGCGCGGTGAACAGCCCGATGTTGTTGGGGGTCTGCATCACGGAGACCACGGCGTCCGGGGCCTTGCCGCCGTTGCTCTCCAGGATCTCCTTCACGTACGCGGACCAGTCGCTGGGGACGGCGGTGGCGGGCACGGAGGCCTTGGCGTAGGAGACCGTGAACCCGGCGCTGGTGAAGCCCTGCTGGAAGGTCCGGATGCCGAACTTCCCGGCGTCGCTGTCGTTGGCGATGACCGCGACCGACTTGCCCTGCGCCCCGCCGAGGATCCGGGCGATGCCCTCGGGCCAGGTCTGGTTCAGGGTGCCGCCGGGGGTGGGGACCAGGCAGCCGTTGAACCCGTAGATGTACTTGGGCCCGCAGAAGGAGGGCAGGGTGCCCCAGCCGAAGGTGGGGACCTTCTCCTGCTCCAGGAAGTCGGCTCCGGAGAAGGTCACCGAGCTCATGGGGGAGACGGCGAAGACCTTGTCCTGCTGGACGAGTTTGCGGGCGGCCGCCAGGTTCTTCGCCGGGTCCTGGCCGTCGTCCTCCGCGCCCAGGTAGTCGATCTTGCGGCCGTTGACGCCTCCCTCGGCGTTGGCCCTCATGTAGCGGGCCTTGGCGCCGAGGTCGGTGTCCTTCTTGCTGTAGCCGCTGGCGCTGGTCATCGACACGATGCCGCCGACCTTGATCGAGTCGGCGGTGACCCCGCGGGAGTTCCCGGGGCCGTCGCCGGGCTTGCCCGGGCTGGTGCCGTTCGTGGAGGCGGAGTTGCAGGCGGAGACGAGCGCGAGGGCCGCCGCCGCGGCGGCCAGGGTGCGGATCGGTCGCAACATGTCGGGGGATCCCCTCCGGTCGGAATCCCCGCATTCTGTGCGTGAGCTGACGCACCGTCAATATTTACGGCAAAGAGAAATGACGGACCGTCAGTTCCGGGGGAGGGGCGGCCGGGGAGGCGTCCAGACCTGCGGTGACCGTGACGAAGGGGTGATCACGGTCAAGGGGTGCCGGCGAGGCGCTCCGCCCCCGGCCTCGGCGTGTGGACCCTTCTTCGGCACGGCAAAACCTGTCATATCCGACTAAAGTGGATCGGAAAGGTAAAAAGCATGTCCGGCGGCTCGCGGGACTCCCGCGTGCCGTCCGACTGTCCCTGGAGGCGTGATGACCGTACCCTCCGACGCGGCGCCCCGGCACGCGCAGAGCGACCCCGAGGACGTCCTCGGCCAGCTCGGAAACTCGTGGCACTGGGCACTCGGCTTCGCCCTCGCGACCCTGATCCCGGGCATCCTGGTGCTCGTCTGGCCCGACGAGACGCTGCACATCCTGGCCGTGATCATCGGTCTGCAGCTGCTGGTGGCGGGCGGCTTCCGCTTCGTATCGGCCTTCTCCCACAGCAGTGACGGGGGCAGCAGCAGACTGGCCGGCGTCCTGATCGCCCTGCTGGCGTTCCTGGCCGGCGTCCTGGTGCTGCGGCATCCGATGCAGACCATCGGTGCGCTGTCCCTGATCGTCGGGGTGTTCTGGCTGATGACCGGAGTGCTCACGGCATACGTCGCCATCGCCGACCGCGCGCTCGTGCACCGGGGCCTGACCTTCGGCCTCGGCGCCCTCGGAGTCGTCGCCGGAATCGTCGTGCTCTGCTTCCCGGTGGACTCCGCCGTCGCCCTGACGCGGCTGCTCGGCCTGTGGCTCGTCCTGCTCGGCGTGTTCGAAGTGGTGATGGCCTTCGCGCTGCGCTCCGCCACCCGCCGGAGCACGCCCAAACCCGCGCCCCGTCCGGGATGAACGCCGGGCGCCGGACTCACGGCGCGTAGAGCGCCGCGACCTCCTTGGCGTACGCCTTCTCGATCGCCCGGCGCTTCAGCTTCAGCGAAGGCGTCAGCAGCCCCCGCTCCTCCGTGAACTGCTCGCCCAGCACCCGGAAGGTGCGGATCGCCTCCGCCTGCGACACCAGGGTGTTCGCGGCCACCACCGCCCGGCGGACCTCAGCCGTCAGCTCGGGGTCGTTCACCAGGTCCGGGGCCGGCAGCTGCGGCCGGCCGCGCATCGACAGCCAGTGCGCGATCCCGTCCATGTCCAGCGTGAGCAGGGCCGCGATGTACGGCCGGTCGTTGCCCACCAGCACGCACTGCGACACCAGCGGATGCGAACGGACCCGCTCCTCCAGCGCGGCCGGCGCGACGCTCTTGCCGTTGGAGGTCACGAGGATGTCCTTCTTGCGGCCGGTGATCGTGAGGTAGCCGCTCTCGTCCAGCCGCCCCAGGTCCCCGGTCGCCAGCCAGCCGCCCCGCAGCACCGCCTCCGTGGCGCGCGGGTCGTTGAGGTACCCGGCGAATATGTGGTCACCGTGCAGCCACACCTCCCCGTCGTCCGCGATGTGCACCGTGCTGCCCGGGATCGGCCGGCCCACCGTGCCGTACTTCGTCGCCTCCGGAGGGTTCGCGGTGGCCGCCGCGCACGACTCGGTCAGGCCGTACCCCTCGAACACCGTGATCCCGGCGCCGTCGAAGAACAGCCCGAGGCGGCGCGACATCGCCGACCCGCCCGACATGGCGTGCCGCACCCGGCCGCCCATCGCCTCGCGGACCTTGCCGTAGACGAGCTTCTCGAAGAGCTGGTGCTCCATCCGCAGCCCGGCCGAGGGCCCCGGCCCGATGCCGAACGCCTTCCGCTCGCGTGCCTCCGCGTACCGCACGGCCGTCTCCACCGCCCGGTCGAAGGGTCCCGAACGCCCCTCCGCCTCCGCCTTGCGGCGGGCGGCCGCGAAGACCTTCTCGAAGACGTACGGGACCCCGAGCACGAAGGTCGGCCGGAAGGCGGCCAGGTCGGGCAGCAGCTCGGCCGCCGCCAGCACCGGCTGGTGCCCGAGCTTGACCCGCGCCCGGACGGCGGCCACCTCCACCATCCGTCCGAAGACGTGGGCCAGCGGCAGGAAGAGCAGGGTGGACGGCTGCTCGCCCTGCCTGCCCTGGAACACGGACTCCCAGCGGGCCACCAGGGTGTCCGCCTCGTACATGAAGTTGGCGTGCGTCAGCACGCACCCCTTGGGGCGGCCGGTGGTGCCGGAGGTGTAGATGACGGTGGCCGTCGCGTCCGGCGTCACGGCCCGCCGATGGCGGTGCACGACGTCCTCGGCGACCCCGCGGCCGTCCGCGACGAGATCCGCCACGGCCCCGGCGTCGAGCTGCCACAGCCGTTGCAGGTGGGGGAGCCGGTCGATGACCGAACCCACCGTCATGGCCTGGTCCTCGTCCTCGACCACACAGGCCGTGCAGTCGGTGTCGTACAGGATCCAGTGCACCTGATCGGCGGAGGACGTCGGATACACGGGGACGGGCTGGGCGCCGATCGCCCACAGGGCGAAGTCGAAGAGGGTCCACTCGTACCGGGTACGGGACATGACGGCGACCCGGTCCCCGAAGCGCACGCCCTGGGCCAGCAGCCCCTTGGCGAGCGCCAGCACCTCGGCGGCCAGCTCCCCGGAGGTGACGTCCCGCCAGACACCGTCGGTCTTGCGGCCGAGCACCACCCGGTCCGGCTCCTCGTGGGCGTGCCGGAAGACGACGTCGGCCAGTCCGCCGACGGGCGCGCCCGTGACGACCGGTGGGACGGTGATCTCGCGCAAGGCCCCGCTCCTCTCCGCGCGCCGCGGTGAACGTACCTCACGGTCAAGGGGCGTTGATCAGCAATCGGATTCCTCCACAAGACCTCCCCAGTGACCGGCCGTCCCATGCCTCTGACGTGCGGCGTCGGGGCTCCCGGCGGCCCGTGCGCGGGTCAGCCGGCGCGGCTGAGCCGGTCCGCGCCGCAGAGCACGGCCGCCGCCAGCGCCTCGGCCGCGGCGGAGGCGCGCGGCCCGCGGAGCAGCGCGAACTCCACCGGCCCCAGCTCGGGCAGCCCGCCGACCCGCACCAGGCCCGGCGGAATCAGCCCGCGGGTGTGCGCCATCACGCCCAGTCCGGCCCGGGCCGCCGCGATCAGACCGCTCAGGCTGCCGCTCGTGCACGCGATCCGCCAGGACCGGCCCTCGCGTTCCAGCACCTCCAGCGCGCGGGCCCGGGTGATGCCCGGCGGCGGGAAGACGATCAGCGGAACGGGACGATCCGGGTCAACCCGCAGCCCCTCCGCGCCGATCCACACCATCCGGTCCCGCCACACCAGGCGGCCCCGCTCGTCGCCCGGCCCGCGCCGCTTCGCCAGCACCAGGTCCAGCCGCCCCGCGTCCAGCCGCTCGTGCAGCGTCCCCGAGAGCTCCACCGACAGCTCCAGATCCACCTCGGGGTGCTCGTGCCGGAAGCCCTCCAGGATCTCCGGAAGCCGCGTCAGCACGAAGTCCTCCGAGGCCCCGAACCGCAGCCGCCCCCGCAGCCGCGTCCCCGCGAAGAAGGCCGCCGCCCGCTCGTGCGCCTCCAGGATCGTCCGCGCGAAGCCGAGCAGCGCCTCCCCGTCCTCCGTCAGCTCCACGCTGTGCGTGTCCCGGACGAACAGCGGCCGTCCCGTCGCCTCCTCCAGCCGCCGCACGTGCTGGCTGACCGTGGACTGCCGCACGCCGAGCCGCCCCGCGGCCTGCGTGAAGCTGAGCGTCTGGGCCACCGTGAGGAACGTGCGCAACTGGACGGGGTCGTACACACCGAAGATGCTAGGTCCTGTCCGGGCCCTTCCCACGGACGACGGTCAACGTCGTGGCCGTTGACCTGCACACGAGCGGTCCACGGGGCAGGGGCCGGATGCTCGGCACGGCATCGTCGCGGGTTAACGTGTCCCTTCATTTCGAGGGGGACAACTGATGTCGTACACCACGGGGCCGGGACCTTACCCGGGACAGCCGAATCCACAGTGGGGAGGGAGCTGGCCGCCGCCGTTCCCACCGCCGCCCAAGCCCGGCGTCATACCCCTGCACCCGCTCGCCGTGGGCGAGATACTCAACGGTGCCTTCACCTCCTTCCGCCGGTACGCGAAGCCCCTGATCGGCGTCATGCTCGCGGTACAGGCCATCGGAATCATGATCGTGGTCGCCGCGATCGGCGTCACCGTCGCCGTCACGCAGGACCGGTTCGCCGCCCTCTTCGACCTCCCGCCGGGCGAGGACCCCGACGGCGCCGACGTGGCGTCCCTGCTCCTGTCCTTCGTACCCGCCGGCGTGCTCCTGCTCGTCGTGGCGGCGCTGGGCGCGGCCATGATCGCCGCCCTGTGCCCCGCGGTGGTGCAGGAAGCCGTGGTCGGCCGGCCCACGACCTTCCTCGCGATGTGGAGCCGCGCCTGGTCCCGGATGCCGTCGGTGCTCGGAACCCTGCTGCTGACCGGGCTGATCGTGGGCGGGCCGATCCTCGTCCTCTACGCGGTCTGCATCCCGCTGATCGTCATGTCCGCCGATGACTCCTCCGGTCCGCCGGCCACCCTCGCCCTGCTGATCCCCGGCGTCCTCCTCTACATGCCCCTCGCGGTCTGGCTCATGACACGGTTCAGCCTCGCGCCCGCCGTCGCCGTGTGCGAGGGCCTCGGCCCGGTCGCGTCCCTGCGGCGCTCCTCCCAGCTGGTCAGCGGCGGCTGGTGGCGCGTCTTCGGCATCTCGCTGGTCGGGTCCATGGTGGCCGGCGCCGTGGGCTACGCCATCCAGATGCCGTTCGGCTTCGTCGGCATGGTCTCGCTCTTCCCCGCCCTGACGGCGGGGAGCGAGGGCAACGCGGATCCGGAACAGATCATCGTCGGGCTCATCGTGTACGCGATCGCCATCCTGGTCGGCGGCGTACTCAGCTCGCTCTTCCAGTACGGCTTCCCCTCGCTGGTGAACGCCCTGCTCTACGTCGACCTGCGGATGCGCAAGGAGAACCTCGCGGAAGCCCTGATCGCCACCGCGGCCGCCAGCGCCACCGTCACCGACGCACCCGCACCGGCCCCGGCGTCCGCCCCCGCGACCGACGGGACGTGACACCCGCCCGCCATCGCAGGTCGTGATGACAGTGAGAGCGGTGTACGGGTTTCCCGATCACCGCCCACCGTCGACCATGGAGGGAGCACCGCGCCCGGGTTCGTCCGCCCGGGCGCCACTCCCCCCGACAGCAAGTGAGCACCCCGCCCATGCGCCGCCCGCACCTCCCCGCCCGGCTGCCCCTGGACCCGTACGTCCTGGCCCTGCTCGGCACCGTCGGCCTCGCCGCCCTGCTGCCCGCCCGCGGTGCGGCCGCCCCGATCGCCGACGGCGCCTCCACCGCGGCCGTGGGCCTGCTCTTCTTCCTCTACGGAGCCCGGCTCTCCACCCGCGAGGCCCTCGAAGGACTGCGCCACTGGCGGCTGCACCTCACCGTGCTCGCCTGCACCTTCCTGCTCTTCCCGCTCCTCGGTCTGGCCGCCCGCGGCCTCGTACCCGGCGTCCTGACGCAGCCGCTCTACAGCGGCCTGCTCTTCCTCTGCCTGGTCCCCTCGACCGTCCAGTCCTCCATCGCCTTCACCTCGATCGCCCGCGGCAACGTGCCCGCCGCGATCTGCGCCGGCTCCTTCTCCAGCCTGGCCGGCATCGTCCTCACGCCCCTCCTCGCCGCGGGCCTGCTCGGCGGCCACGCGGGCGGCTTCTCCCTCGACTCGCTCCTCAAGATCACCCTCCAGCTGCTGCTGCCCTTCCTCCTCGGGCAGGCCCTGCGCCGCTGGGTCGGCGGCTTCCTCGTCCGCCACAAGCAGGTCCTCGGCTACGTCGACCGCGGCTCGATCCTGCTCGTCGTCTACGCCGCCTTCAGCGCGGGCGTGACCGCGGGCATCTGGCACCAGGTCAGCTTCCCGCGGCTCGGCGCCCTGCTGCTGGTCGAGGCGGTGCTCCTCGCCGTCATGCTGCTCGTCACCTGGTACGGCTCGGCGCGCCTCGGCTTCGGCCGCGCCGACCGCATCGCCATCCAGTTCGCCGGGTCGAAGAAGAGCCTGGCCGCCGGACTCCCCATGGCCAGCCTGCTGTTCGGAGCCCAGGCCGGCCTCGCCGTGCTCCCGCTGATGCTCTTCCACCAGATGCAGCTGATGGTCTGCGCGGTCATCGCCCGCCGCCGCGCCCGGGACCCGGAACAGGAGCCCGCCGCCGACCGTGTGGCGGAGGTCTCGCCCGCGGCCCAACAGCCCACCGGTCAGGCCCGATAACGTGCGGTGGTGACCTGGATACGCCCGCTCGCCGCCCACGCCGAACGACCCTGCACCCTGGTGGTCTGCCGCGGCTGCTGCTGCGGCGACCCCCGCAAGAACCCCGGCTCCGACCACGCCGGCCAACTCGCCCGGCTGCGCGAGGCCGCGGCCGCCTCCGGGGGCCGCCTGGCCGTCCGTACGAGCGAGTGCCTCGGCCCCTGCGCCCAGGCCAACGTGATCGTGGTGCAGCCCACCACCGAGGCCCGCCGCCGCGGCGCCCGCGCGACCTGGTTCGGCTGGGCCCTGGACGACACCGCGACCGACGAGATCATCGCCTGGGCCGAATCCGGCGGCCCGGGCACCACCCCGCTCCCGGCCACCCTGGACCTCCACCGCATCGACCCCCCGGCCCCCAAGGAGCCTTCGCCGTCCGTCGCCTCCCGCCGCGCCCGCCGGGGGCGTTGACGTGCAGAACCTCGCCCGCGCGGTGCTCGTGCTGTTCGGCGTGCTCTTCGGGCTGCTGTTCCTGCTGGCCCTGGCCTTCGGTCTCGTGGGCGGCACGTCCTCTCCGCCGCTGACGGAGGAGGACGTCACCGGCACGTGGGAGGGCGACCGCGGAGCCCGGCTCGAGGTGATGGCCGACGGCCGGGCCCGGCTCACCCATGCCTCCGGTTGGAACTGTGCGAGCCCCGCCTCGGCATCGCCCGCCGACGGGTTCTCCGCGGAAGGCGCCTGGGTGCTCGCCACCCACTCCGACGAAGACCCGGGCGTCAGAATCCGGTTCGCCGTCGACGGCGCCGCCGGCACCGACGGCGAGCGCTGTGCCGACTGGTTCGCGATCAGGTCGGATGCGCAGGCCGCCTTCCTCGGCTACCACGGCGGAGACCGCGAGACCTACCGCAGGACCGCTACAGGGTGATCCGCTCCTCGCCCGCGTAGATGTTCATGTCCGGTCCCCGCAGGAAGCCGACCAGGGTCATGCCCGACTCCAGCGCCAGGTCCACCGCCAGCGAGGACGGCGCCGAGACGGCCGCCAGCACCGGGATGCCCGCCATCACGGCCTTCTGCACGAGCTCGAAGGAGGCCCGGCCCGACACCAGCAGGACCGCGCCCGCCAGCGGGAGCCGGCCGGCCTGGAACGCGCGGCCGACGATCTTGTCCACCGCGTTGTGCCGGCCCACGTCCTCCCGCAGGTCCAGCAGCTCGCCCTGCGCCGTGAACAGCCCGGCCGCGTGCAGCCCGCCCGTACGGTCGAAGACCTTCTGCGCCTCGCGCAGCCGGTCCGGCATCGCGCAGAGGACCTCCGCGGGGACCCGTGCCGGATCGGCGGCGATCCCCGGGAACCGGGTCGCCGTACGGACCGCGTCCAGACTGGCCTTGCCGCACAGGCCGCAGGAGGAGGTGGTGTAGACGTTCCGCTCCAGCGTGATGTCCGGCACGCGGACCCCGGCGGCCAGCTGCACGTTGACCACGTTGTAGGTGTTCGAACCGTCCTCGGTCGCCCCCTCGCAGTACGTGACGGCCTGCACGTCCGATGCCGCCGCGAGTACTCCCTCGCTGACCAGGAAGCCCACCGCCAGCGCGAAATCGTCGCCCGGCGTACGCATCGTGATGGCCAGCGGCTTGCCGTTCAGACGTATCTCCAGCGGCTCCTCGGCCACCAGCGTGTCCGGGCGGACGCCAGCCCCGCCGTTCCGGATCCGGACGACGCGACGGCGTTCGGTGACCCGTCCCATGGTGATCAGCCCTCCCCTTCTGTTTCTCGCCGGTATCCGACGAGCTCATTCTCCCGGTTCCGCTTCCCGCGACGCCCCCGGCAGGTGGATCCTCGGGAAGCTCCAAAATCCGGGGCCGGAATCCTGTCGGGTCACGCGCACCCGTACCCACCAGTAGCAGGCGAAGCTGGGTGATCCTGACTTCCGTACAAGGGGGGACCCCGCCCATGACCGGTTCACGCGTGGTGGCGCTAGGGCACTACCAGCCCGCGAAAGTGCTCACCAACGAGGACCTCGCGGCCATGGTCGACACCACCGACGAGTGGATCCGGTCCCGCGTCGGCATCCGCACCCGCCACATGGCGGGCCCGGACGAGCCGGTGGACGAGCTGGCCTACCAGGCGGCGGGCAAGGCGCTGGCCGGCGCCGGCCTGACCCCGGACGACATCGACCTCGTCCTGGTCGCCACCTCCACTGCGATCGACCGTTCGCCCAACATGGCCGCGCGCGTCGCCGCCAAGCTGGGCATGGGCGGCGGCCCCGCCGTGATGGACATCAACGTCGTCTGCTCGGGCTTCACCCACGCCCTGGCCACCGCCGACCACGCCATCCGCGCCGGCTCCGCCACCCGCGCCCTGGTCATCGGCGCCGACAAGATGACCGAGATCACCGACTGGAACGACCGCACCACCTGCGTGCTCACCGGCGACGGCGCCGGCGCGGCCGTCGTCGAGGCCTGCGAGGAGCCGGGCATCGGCCCGGTGCTGTGGGGTTCGGTCCCGGAGATGGGCAACGCGGTCCGGATCGAGGGCTCGCCGCCGGTCTTCGCCCAGGAGGGCCAGTCCGTCTACCGCTGGACCACCAGCCAGCTCCCGCCGCTCGCCCGCAAGGTGTGCGAGAAGGCCGGAATCACCCCGGAGGACCTGGCCGCGGTCGTCCTGCACCAGGCGAACCTGCGGATCATCGAGCCGCTCGCCGCCAAGATCGGCGCCGTCAACGCCGTCGTCGCCCGCGATGTCGTCGACTCCGGCAACACCTCGGCCGCCAGCATCCCGATGGCCCTGTCCAAGCTGGTCCAGCGCGGCGAGATCCCCACCGGCGCCCCGGTCCTCCTGTTCGGCTTCGGCGGCAACCTCTCCTACGCCGGCCAGGTCATCAGCTGCCCGTAACCGCCGCGGTGCGGCCCGGCGCCCAGCGCACCTCGGCGCCCAGCGTCCCCAGGAGCACGACGACGAGCGCCACCAGCTGCCAGAGCCCGGTGGCGCCCGTCCCGACCGGGACCGTCGCCAGGACGAGCACCAGCGCCGCGGCCCGGAAGCGGGCCGGGCCGATCCCGAGCACCGCCCGGAAGGCCAGGTCCCCGGCGAGGTAGACGGCGACCCCGCCCGCAAGGGCGAGCGCCGGGCCGGTGTGCAGGTGCTCGCCCAGGTGCCCGATGGTCTTCTTGACGCCGGCCGCGAAGGCGGCGATCCCGAGCAGCATGGGCAGGAAGGCGTAGTAGTAGGCGAGCATCGCCAGCTTGAAACGGTTCTCCGGCGGCGTCTCGGCGAAGACCTCCTCGGCCCGGCCCTCGTCGCGCACGAAGTACATCCACCACAGCGCCGACGCGACGGCGAGCGCGAGGAAGGCGCCCCCGGCGATCCCCACGGACAGCGGCAGCGAGCCCGTTCCGATGCCGATCGCGATGACGGACTCGCCGAAGACGATGATCAGCAGCAGCCCGTGCCGCTCCACGAGGTGCCCGGAGCTCATGCCGCCGAGCTGATCGCTGACGGTCGTCACCGCGGTCACGGTCTCGGCGGCCTCCGCCCCGCTCGCCGCCACCCGCTGCACCAGCTGCGGCACGGCGAACTGGATCAGCAGGGCGAGCATCCACAGCCCCCAGGCGGGCGGCCCGTCGAAGAACCCGGCGGCCAGCACCGACAGCGCGCACAGCATGTTGGGCAGCGCGAACCAGAGCACTCCGAACCCGTGCGCCTGCGTGTAGAGGGCGCTGTGCACGAGGACGACGAACACGTACCCGAGGCCGAAGGCCACGCCGCCCGCCCCGAACGCGGTGGGCACGGCCAGCGCGCACACCAGGAACGCCCCCATGGCCAGCATGAGCAGGACCCGCCGGACGGTCCGGTCCGGCGGCACCTGGTTCGTCAGGTGCGCGTAGCCCCCGTACATCCAGAACAGCACGGTGAAGATCAGCACCACCTGTCCCGCGCCCCGCAGGGTCAGGTCGTCCGCCAGCAGCACCGTCAACTGCGTGATGGTGAAGACGAAGACGAGGTCGAAGAACAGCTCCAGCGTGCTGACGCGGTGCTCGGTTTCCATGCGCGGCTCCCCCCGGACGTGTGCGCAGCCATCCGACCGCCCGGCCTCCCCCCGTGTCCAGAGGTATCGGCATCCGGAAGTCCCGCGGCGCCGCCGCCCCACCCCGCCCGACAGCGGCGAGACATCCCGTCTCGCTACGGCCGTCAGTGCATGCGTGCAGGTCAGCCCGGCGTGGCGGACGCCCACCGCTCGGATAAGTGGTCGGAACCCCGCCGATCCTTTGCTATTGTTGTCCATGTCGCCGCGGGAAACCGGGGCCGACCACCTGGTCCGGGTGGCGGAATGGCAGACGCGCTAGCTTGAGGTGCTAGTGCCCTTTATCGGGCGTGGGGGTTCAAGTCCCCCCTCGGACACAAGAAAGAACCCCACACATCGTGTGGGGTTCTTCTTTTTTGCCGTTCACGTGCCCAGCACCACCAGGCCCGTCGGGGTGGTCAGGCTGCCCGGGGTGACCGACGTGAAGGTGTGGGGAAGGGACAGGCGGGGCTGGTCGCCTGCCGGGGCGGCGTCGAAGAGGTAGGCCGCCGCGGCCGTGGTGTCGCTGACCAGGTGGGGGCCGGCCGGGGTGACCGTGGCCCCGGTGAGCGGCGTGCGGAAGAGGCGGCGCAGGTGGCGGAGGGTCTCCGGGGTGACCGGAGCCCTCATCGGCAGGGGCCGGGCCGGAGGATCCGCGGCGGGGGCGTCCGCGGGGGCCGGGGCGGCGGCCGTGGCGTCCGGGGGGATCGCGCCGGTCAGGAGCAGGGCCAGGAGGACCGGGACGGCCTTGCGGCGCAGGGCCGCGGTGGCCTCGGGCAGCCGGTGGGCATGGGTCGCGGGCAGCGAGAGCGCGAGGCTCCCGGCCGCGTCGCCGGTGGCGATCGGGACCGCCGAGCAGACGACCCCGGGGGAGTATTCGAGCAGGTCGAAGACGGGCGCGCCGGGGGCGACCGCGTCCAGGGCGCTGAACAGCGCCCTGCTGTCGGTGATCGTCCGCGGAGTGAGCCGGGCGGTCCGGTGGCGGGCCACGTGGTCCGCGCGGCGGTCGTGGTCGAGCTGGGTCAGCAGGCACTTGCCGACCGCGCTGGCGTGCGCGGCCGCCCGGAAGTCGACCCACTCCCGCACCGGCGGGGTCGCGGGCCCGTCCGCCATCTGCGTGATCCGGACCTCGCCCTCGGCGTACCGGCTGAGGTACACCGCGGCGCCCGCGCTGTCCCGGGCCAGGGCCAGGGTGCGCTGGAGCTGGCCGGCCAGGCCGTGGCCGCCGGGGGCGGCGAGCCGGTCCAGGGCGGGCCCGCGCCCGTACACCCCCGCGCCCGGGCGGTACGCGTACTCCTCCTCGCACAGCATCGACAGGAGCGGGCGCAGTTCCCCCTCGGAGAGGCCCGACTCGCGTGCGAGCTGGGCGGCGTGCACCCCGAACGGGTGCTGTTCCAGCACGCGTACGACGGTCAGCGCGCGGCGGGCCTCCGCCAGGGCCTCGCTCGTCCCGCCCTGGACGACGGTCCCGCGGGCCGCCGCCGTCAGTGCCGGGTGGCGCAGCGGTCCGGCGGCCGGCCGCACCGCTGCCCCCGGCGCCGGGACGGTCGCCGTCGCCGTCGCCGCCACGGAGACGGGCGGCGCCAGGAACGCGGCCAGCACCCCGGACAGCCCGGGCCGCGGCAGCGGCACCGGGCCCAGGTCCGGGTCCTCGAACTGGTCGACGTGGCGCAGCACGGCCGCCTGCGCGCACAGCCGGACCTCCCGCAGGTCCCGCCGGCCGCCCGGCCGGAAGCCGCGGCGGCCCAACTCGCGCGCCCAGTGCCGGGCGTCGTGGTGCTCACCGCGCCGGGAGTGGTCGAGGAAGAGGCAGTACGCGGCGGCCGCGGTCGGCGGGCTCCCGGAACCGGCCGCGAACTGCCACCAGAAGCGCGAGCCTTCGCGCAGCCCGGCGAGGTGCAGCAGGCAGCCGAAGACCACCGCGCCGGCCAGGTCGGTGTGGCCGCCGGTGCGGAAGGAGTCGAGGTGCGCCCCGGCCTTCGGCGCGCACACGGAGGCCAGGCAGACGGCCTTGAGGTCGCGCCGGGCCCGTTCGGCGTCGAGCGGGCAGTCCCGGGCCGGATCGCTCCAGCCGTAGGCGGACCGGCGCCGGGCCCGGTGGGCGGGGACCGGCCCGTGCGGTGTCGGCCGCAGCAGCCGGGCCTCGGCCGCGCCGAGGTCGTAGTACCGGTAGCGGTCGCGGACGCCCGCCCGGGCGAGGAACTCGGCGAGGGAGCGGGGGGTTCCGTCGCCGCCCTGGCGCTCCTGGGGTTCGTACCGCTTCATGAGCCGGCTGATTCGGCTGATTCGGCGGACGTGTCGAGGAGGCGTGCGAGCCGCCGGTGGGCCTGGCCGAGGTAGGAGCGGACCGTGGCCTCGTCGACGCCCATCACGGCGGCGGCCTCGCCGGGGGTGCACTGGAGCCCGTACCGCAGGAGTACGGCGTCGCGCTGCCGCTCGGCGAGCCGGGAGACGGCGGAGTAGAAGCGGATGGTGTCGGTCAGTACCTCGTACTGGTCGGCGTGGGCCTCCTTGAGGGCGGCCTCGAAGGCGCTGATGTCCATCGGTTCGGGCTGCTGCTGCCAGGGGTGGCGCCGGCGCTGCCGGTCGACCAGGCAGTGCTTGAGCACGGTCCACGCGTAGGCGTCGAGACGGTCCATGTGGAGCATCCGGAGCCATTCGCCCATGATCGAGTCGAAGGTGGCGTCCACCGCCTCCTCCGCCGCCGCGTCGGAACCCAGCTGCAGATACGCGAAGCGCATGTACGCGGGCCGCCGGTTGGCGTGGAAGGCCCAGTACGACAGGCGCGCCGTCGGGTGCCACTGGCTCATGGGAGTCGGCCGCCGACGCCGGCTCGGTAGTCCCACGGCCCCACCGGACTCCTCCGGTCCGCCATCGTTCACCGCTCCACCTCATCCCCTGTGCGCAGAACAGGAAAGCAGCGCGGGCGCACTCGGAGGGCGCAGAGAAGAAACCTGGAAGCATTGCGTCGGCGATGATCGACTTGTGATCGATGTCGATCGCGCGAGGCTTCAGCCAGCACGTATGCATATGCCTGCTGCCGGTGCCGCCGGTCACCGGTCCGGTGGCCTGCGGTCCGGCGCCCTGCGGTCCGCCTGTACCATGGGCCCGATCGCGAGGGCCGTGACGGAGAGGTCACTGCCCTCGCTTTTGCGTTATGTCCCCCATGAACAAATGCGGCGCGTGGCCTTTCGGCGGTTCGATACGATGAACCGCACTCACATTCCGTCACGTCACGTGGTACCGCACAGAGGAAATGGAGCATCCGAGGATGGCTCGACACCTGATCACCAGCGCGCTTCCGTACATCAACGGGATCAAGCACCTGGGCAACATGGTCGGGTCGATGCTTCCGGCGGATGTGTACTCCCGGTACCTCCGCCAGCGCGGCCACGACGTCCTCTACATCTGCGCCACCGACGAGCACGGCACCCCCGCCGAACTCGCCGCCAAGGAGGCCGGCATCTCGGTCGCCGAATTCTGCGCGCAGGCCCACGACGCCCAGAAGGCGGTCTACGACGGCTTCCAGCTGTCCTTCGACTACTTCGGCCGCAGCTCCTCCGCGCAGAACCGCGAGATCACCCAGCACTTCGCGCGCAGGCTCCAGGAGAACGGCTTCATCGAGGAGCGCGCGATCCGGCAGGTCTACTCGCCGGTCGACGGCCGCTTCCTGCCGGACCGCTACGTCGAGGGCACCTGCCCGCACTGCGGCTACGACAAGGCCCGCGGCGACCAGTGCGAGAACTGCACCCGCGTCCTGGACCCCACGGACCTGATCGAGCCCCGCTCGGCCATCTCCGGCTCCACCGAGCTGGAGGTCCGCGAGACCAAGCACCTCTTCCTCCTGCAGTCCAAGCTCCAGCACGAGGTCGAGGCCTGGGTCTCCGAGCACGAGGAGGAGTGGCCGCAGCTCGCCTCCTCCATCGCCCGCAAGTGGCTGACCGAGGGCCTGCACGACCGCGCCATCACCCGTGACCTCGACTGGGGCGTCCCCGTCCCGGCCGACACCTGGCCGGAGCTGGCCGCCGAGGGCAAGGTCTTCTACGTCTGGTTCGACGCCCCGATCGAGTACATCGGCTCCACCAAGGAGTGGTCGGACCTGGACCCGGCGAACCGCGACTACAAGTCGTGGTGGTACGAGGCCGAGGACGTCCGCTACACGCAGTTCATGGCCAAGGACAACGTCCCGTTCCACACGGTGATGTTCCCCGCCACCGAACTGGCCACCCGCGAGCCGTGGAAGAAGGTCGACTACGTCAAGGCCTTCAACTGGCTGACGTACTACGGCGGCAAGTTCTCCACCTCGCAGAAGCGCGGCGTCTTCACCGACCAGGCGCTGGAGATCCTCCCGGCCGACTTCTGGCGCTACTTCCTCATCGCCAACGCGCCCGAGTCCGACGACTCCTCCTTCACCTGGGAGCACTTCGCCGCCACGGTCAACAAGGACCTCGGCGGCACCCTGGGCAACTTCGTCAACCGCGTACTGACCTTCTCCCGCAAGAAGTTCGGCGACGAGGTCCCCGCCGGCAGCCCCGCCGGCGAGGTCGAGGCCAAGCTGGGCGAGCAGATCGCCGAGCTGCTGGCCGAGTACGAGGGCCACATGGAGTCCCTCCAGTACCGCAAGGCGGCGGCCGCGCTGCGCGCCCTGTGGTCGGCCGGCAACTCCTACCTGGACGAGAAGGCCCCCTGGCTGGAGGTCAAGACCGACCTCGACGGTGCGGCGCTCACCCTGCGCACCGCCATGAACCTCATCCACCTCTACTCGGTGGTCTCCGAGCCGTTCATCCCGGCCTCGGCGCGCGCCATGCGCTCCTCCTTCGCGCTCGCCGACGACACGGCCACGTGGATCACCCCGGAGCAGGCCAAGGCGCTGGACGCGGTCCCGGCCGGTACGCCGTTCACCGTGCCGCCGGTGCTCTTCGCGCGGGTCACCGAGGAGGACCTGGAGTCCTACCGCGAGCGTTTCGGCGGTTCCCCGGAGGCCTGAGCCTTCGCCTGACCGCCGCATGAGGGGCGCGACCTTCCGGGTCGCGCCCCTCATCCGTGCCCGCCGGGCGAAGACGGTAGGGAAAACCCCACCGTGAAGTGTCCACCTGGGCGTGCAGACCCGGTGGGGGCCGCGCGGCTGGAATGGGGCCATGACCCTTTCCCGTACCGCCCGTTGGACCGCGGGCTGGCTGCTCGCGGCCGCCTGGGCGCTGTCCTTTCCGCTGCTGTCCCCGCTGGAACCCCACCGGCTGTGGGGCTGGTGCGCGGCGTGCGGCTACCTCGCCGCCGCCGCGGCCACCGCCCTGGGCCGCCGCCGCGCCGCGCTCGGGGCCGCACTGCTCGGCGCCGTCGCCGTGCCCCTGCTGTGGCTGGTCCTGACCGGCCAGGGACAGTCGGAAGTGAGGGTCATCGAACGGTCCGGGCGGCTCCTGCTGGAGTCCGGCCGGCTCTACGTGGAAGGGCCCGCGGCGGTGGAGGAGTACACGCCGTACCTGCCCGGCATGGCCCTGCTCGGCCTCCCGCGGGCGCTGCTCGGCGGCGGGGACGGCTGGGTCGTCCGGCTGCTGGGCGATGCCCGGATCTGGTGCGCGGCGGCCCTGTTCGGCAGCCTGTGGGCCGGGCGGCGACTGCTCGGCGCGGCCCGGTCCCCGCTGCTTCCCGCGCTCGTGGCCTCGCCCGTGGTGGCGCTGCCCCTGGCCGTCAGCGGGGTGGACCTGCCGCTGGCCGGGCTGTGCTGCCTGGCGCTCGCCGCCGCCGCGGCGGGCCGTCCCGTCGTGGCGGGCGCGGCCCTCGCCGGGGCGTGCGCGCTGAAGTGGACGGCGCTGCCCGCGGTGGCGGTGGTGGTGGCCCTGCTGGCGGTCTGCCGGGGCGGGCGGCCGGCGGTGCGCTGCGCGCTGGCGGCGGCCGGCGGCACGGCCCTGCTGGTGCTGCCCGGTGCGCTGCTCCAGCCGGGCGAGATGTGGCGGCAGGTGTTCGCCTTCCCCACCGGACGCGCGGAGGTCCCGACCCCGGCCGGCAGCCCGCTCCCCGGACACCTCATCGCCGAACTCGGCTCCTGGGGGTGGTATCTGACGGTGACTCTGCTGGCCATGGGCGGCCTGGCGGTGGCCCTCTCGCTGCTGGTCCGGCCTCCGCGCACCCTGGTCGCGGCGGCCGACCGCCTCGCGATCGGCCTCACCGCGGCCTTCCTGCTGGCCCCCGCCGGCCGCTTCGGCTACCTGGCGCTCCCGGTGCTGCTGGCCCTCTGGTCCCGCACGGTGACGGTCCCGGGCGTCTCCCGCGTCGTGACGGGCTCGGCGCGGCTCCGGTCGCCGGACGGGCGTCCGGAAGCACGGAACGAGCGGTCGGGAGGGCATTTCGCCTGATGGCCCCCGCGCATTGGATAGTTCCACTATCCTTCCGTCCGTGGATCAGCTGATCGCCGAAGACCCGACCCGTATAGGACCGTACCGCCTGATCGCCCGGCTGGGCGCGGGCGGCATGGGCCTGGTCTACCTGGGCCGCTCCGAGGGCGGCCGTACCGTTGCCGTGAAGGTGGTCCAGGCGGAGTTCGCCGGGAACCCCGAATTCCGCAGGAGGTTCGCCCGCGAGGTGGCCGCCGCGCGCCGGGTGGGCGGCAGCTGGACGGCGGCGGTGCTCGACGCCGACACCGAAGCCGCCGTGCCCTGGGTGGCGACCCAGTACATCCCGGGACCCGACCTGCAGACCGTGGTCGCCCGGCAGTTCGGGCCGCTGCCCGAGGACTCGGTGCGGACCCTCGCCAACCGGCTCGCCCTCGCGCTGCGGGCCGTGCACGACGCGGGCCTGATCCACCGCGACCTGAAGCCGTCCAACGTGCTCGTCACCGTCGACGGGCCCCGCGTCATCGACTTCGGCATCGCACGGGCGATGGACAGCCTGACCGGCGACAGCCTGCACACCCGCACCGGCATGCTGATCGGCTCACCGGGGTTCATGTCCCCGGAACAGGTGCGCGGACTCGAACTGACCCCCGCCAGCGACGTCTTCTGCCTCGGCGCGGTCCTCGTGTACGCGGCCACCGGACGCATGCTCTTCGGCGCCACCGACACCGGTCTGAACGCCCACCTCTTCCGGATCGCCGAGGAGGAGGCGGACCTGTCCGGCGTACCGGAGTCGCTGGTCGACCTCGTCGGCGCATGCCTGCACAAGGACCCGGCCCGACGGCCCACCCCCGAGGAGGTGGCGGCGCGTACGGCGGCGGACGCACCCGGGGAATGGCTCCCGGGCACGGTCCTGGCCCACTTGGGGCGACATGCCGCACAGCTGCTGGACTACGCCCCGGCGTCTCCCGCCGGAGCCGGAGCCGTAGCCGGCAGCGAGGGTTCGAGCGGGGGCGCGCCCGCCGGGGCGCCGGACCCCCGCCTCGTGCCGGAGCAGTCCCGCCGGGACGCCTCCCCGTACGGGACGCCGCCCGCGTACGCCCCCACGGCACCCGGCCACTTCGGCCCCGCGGACGGCTTCGGCCCGCCCCCGGGCCCCGCCCCCGGCGACCCGTCCGCCCCCGCGCCCCCGCACCCCAAGCGGTGGTGGGGCCTCGCCGTCCTCGCCCTGACGCAGCTGCTGGTGCTGGTCGAAGCGGCGCAGTTCAACCTGCTGGGTCCGCAGATCCATGCCGACCTCGGCGTCGACGGCCTGGGCACGGTCTTCAGCGTCTATCTGGTCGCCCTCGGCGGACTGCTGCTGCTCGGCGGGCACCTCGCCGACCTGCTCGGGGCCCGGCGCATGCTGGTGGCCGGCCTGCTCGGGTTCGCGGTGGCCGCCGCGCTCAGCGGCGCGGCCGGCAGCTCCGGGCTGCTGATCACCGCCCGCGCCCTGCAGGGCGCCTTCGCCGCCCTGCTCGTCCCGGCGGCGCTGTCCCTGGTGGCCACCGGTTTCACCGCACCCCGGGAACGCGCCCGGGCCTTCGGGATCTACGCGGCGGTCGCCGCCGGCGGAAGCGCGCTCGGCGTGTTCACGGGCGGGTGGCTCGCCGAGACCCTGGCGTGGCGCTGGGCCCTGTGGTCGGTCGTTCCGCTCGCCGTGCTCGCCCTGATCGGCGCGCTCACCCTGCTGCCCGACCGTCCGGGCCGTACCGGCGCCCGGTTCGACGGACTCGGCGTGCTCCTCGGATCGGCGGGACTCGCCGCCCTGACCTACGGCCTCGCCGAGGTCGAGACGGCCGGCTGGGCCTCCCCCCTGAGCCTGTTGCTGTTCGTGGGCGGCATCGCGCTGCTCGCCGCCTTCCTGCGGTGGCAGACCAGGACGTCCGGCCCGCTGCTCCCGGCGTACGTCCTCGCCGACCGGAGCCGCCTCGCCTCCCTCCTGGTCCTCCTCTTCGCCGGCGCCGCCACGGTCGCCCTCCTCCCGGCCCTGGGCTTCTTCGCCCAGCAGATCCGCGGCGAGGGACCGGCCGCGTCCGGAACGGCCCACCTGCCCCTGGTCGCCGCCGCCCTCGTGACCGCCACCCAGGTCTCCGCCCGCCTGCTGCCCCGCGTCGCACCGCGCTCCCTGATCCTGCCGGGCCTGGTGGCCACGGCCCTCGGGCTGGCCCTGCTGGCCGGTGTGGGGGGTGCGACCACCTATGCGACGGGGATGCTGCCCGGCATGCTGCTCACCGGCGTCGGCCTGGGCCTGACCCTCGTCCCGCTCTACGCCATCGCGACGGGCGGGGTGTCCCCGCAGCACGCAGGCGGGGCCTCGGCGGCCCTCGGCGCGGCCCACCACCTGGGGCAGTCGATCGGCGGAGCCGTGCTCGGCACGGTCCTGGTGAGCCACCTGGACCGGGTCTCGGACGACACCGACCTGTTCGCCCGGATGCTGGACTCCTACACCACCACCCTGTGGTGCGCGGTCGGCGGCCTCCTGCTCGCGGCCCTGCCCGCCGCCCTGCTGATCAGGACCGGGGCCCCGCGGCGGGACACTGCCTAGGCCTAGGCCTCCTGGCCCGCCAGGTGGGCCAGGACCGCGAGGACGCGGCGGTTGCCCTCGGTGGAGTCCAGGTCGAGCTTCGTGAAGATGCTGGACGCGTGCTTGACCACGGCGGCCTCGGTGATGAACAGCCGTGCGGCCAGGGCCTGGTTGTTGAGGCCCGAGGCCATCAGGGTCAGCACCTCGCGCTCGCGCGGGGTCAGCCGGGCCAGCGGCCGGTCCTCGGACTGCCGGCCGAGCAGGACCCGTACCACCTCCGGATCGATGACGGTCTGGCCGTCGGCGACCCGCTGGAGGGCGTCGAGGAACTCCGAAACCTCGCCGACGCGGTCCTTGAGGAGATAGCCCAGCCCGGCCGCGGAGGCCCCGGTGAACAGCTGGGCGGCGTAGGCCGTGGCCACGTACTGGGAGAGCACGAGCACGGGCAACGACGCGTCGCGGGAACGGAGTTCGAGCGCGGCCCGCAGCCCCTCGTCGCGGAAGCCGGGCGGCATCCGCACATCGGTGACGACGGCGTCCGGCCGCTCCGCCGCCACCGCCCGTACGAGCTCCTCGGCGCTGCCGACGGCGGCGAGGACCCGGTGGCCGCCGCGGGTGAGGAGCTCCGTCAGCCCGGCGCGCAGCAGTACGGAGTCCTCGGCGAGGATCAGCCTGAGCACGGGACCTCCACGCGCAGTTCCGTCGGCCCGCCCACCGGACTGGACACCACCAGCCTGCCCTTCAACATCGCCACCCTGTCCGCGAGTCCCGCCAGTCCCGCTCCCGCGCCGGGATCGGCGCCGCCGCGGCCGTCGTCGGTGACGGAGAGGGTGAGCCGGTCGCCCTCGACCCTACCCGCGACCGCGATCCGTGAGGCACCGCTGTGCTTGGCGGCGTTCGCCAGGGCCTCCGTGACCGTGAAGTACGCCGTGATCTCCACCGGTTCGGGCAGCCGGGGCAGGTCCAGGTCCACCGTGACCGGTACGGGATGGCGCAGGGCCACCTCGGCCACGGCCGCCGCGAGCCCGTGGTCGGTGAGCACCTGCGGGTGGATGCCCCGTACGAGGTCGCGCAGTTGCTCCAGGGCCACCTTCGCCTCGCCGCGGCCCCGGGCCACCAGCGCGGCGGCTCCGGCGGCCTCCGGCAGCCCCCGCAGCTCCAGTTCGGCGAGGCCCAGGGTCATGCTGAGCGCGACCAGCTGCTGCTGGGCGCCGTCGTGCAGGTCTCGCTCGATGCGGCGCCGTTCGGCTTCGAAGGCCTCGACGAGCCGGACCCGGGAGCGGGTGAGCTCCAGGACCCGGTCGGCCTCCTCGCGCGGCCCGAGCAGCCGGCGCACGGTCGTGACCTGGGCCCCCGCGAGCAGGGCTGCCGCGTACGCCGCCGCCATCAGTCCGATCAGCCCGACCGCCGTGCCGCCGAGGGCCTCCAGCGGCCCGGAGACGGCCCGGCCGGGGATCAGCATCACGTGGTCGGGGGCGATGGCCCAGACGGTGACCGGGGTCGCGACGAGGATCAGGGAGAACGCCACCAGTGTGATCACGAGGAACCCGGCCGCCCCGAAGACCGGCCCGAGCAGCGCGGCGTACCCGAACTCCCGCCAGGTGGCCCGCTCGCGCAGCCTCGTCCGCAGCCAGGCCGCCGGCCCGGCCCCGGCGAGCGAGGCGTGCGGATCCGCCACGGGCACGGGCTCCACGCACCGCAGCCGCCACCGCTCCAGCGCCCCCAGCGGCACCCCGGCGACGACCGCGCAGAGCAGGAGCAGCAGCCCGATCCCGGCCACCGCGAGCACCACGCCGAGCCCGACGAGCAGTCCCAGGACGACCAGCACCGGATAGCCGATGAGGAACCCGCTGCCCACGTACGCCCAGCACCGCCAGGGCCACCACGAGCCCAGGAACCGCAGCGGCCTTCGCATCGCCGCCCGGACGGCGACCGCGGGCTCGCCGGCAGGTGCGGCGGCAGGTGCGGCGGCCGGTCCGGCGGCGGGTTCGCCGAGGGGGAGGGAGTCAGACATGTGTCCCCAGTTTAGAGGGCGCAGGACCGAGGCCGCCCGGACGCCGGCCCGGAACCGTCACCCCGTCACATCACGGCGCCCAAGGCCGGGAAGCCCTCCCGGGCCCCGCCGTTCAGCCGGTCCGTACGAAGGTCCGTACCGCCGTGTCGAAGTAGCCGCGGGCCTCACCGGAACGCCCGACCGGCGAGGAGACCCACACGTCGTACAGCCGGCCGCCCTCCTCCCAGCACAGGTCGCGGGTGTGCCGGGGGCCTTCGGCCGCCGAGAAGCCGTTCCAGGTGAACAGCCAGAGGGCGGCCTCGTGGCCATCGTGCGTGCTGGCCACGACCTCGGCGTCCCGGTAGCCGGGGTTGCTCGACGGCCCCTTGGCGTGGGCCCGTTGGTGTACGGCGAGTGGTCCGCCCGACTCCGGATCGGCCACCTTGATGCCGATGCGGAAGGTCTCGCCGGGGGACATGTAGAAGATCCGCGGGCCTTCGACCTTGCGCGTGAAGCCGAGGGGGACGGCGAGCGAGAAGCCCTCCGGGTCCACGACCACGTGGTAGCCGGCGGGGGCGGCCTTGTCGTCGGACGCGGGGGGAAGCGGCCGCGGCGCCGCCGGACTCACCGTCGGGGTCCGCTCGCCGGGGCCGCTCGCGGAGGGGGTGGTCGCGGAGGGGGTGGTCGGTGCGGGGGGTGCGGAGGCGACCACGTCCGTGGCCGCGCTGCGGCCGCCCGCGACCCCGCTCGTGGACGCCTGCTGCGGGTGTTCGTCGTCGTTCATGAGCAGCGCGGCCGCGGAGACGCCCGCCCCGGCGATCGCGGCCACCAGCAGGCCGGCGATCAGCGCCGCCGCCGGCCGGCGCTTCGGGGCGGAGGGGACGGCCGGGGCCGCGGCCGCGGGGGCGGTGACGGGCGCCGTCGCCGGCACGGGCGGTGGTGTGGGCAGGGGCGCCGGTACGGGCACGGGTACGGCCAGGGCGGGTCCGGCCACGTCCTGCGTCGGCGTGTACTCCGGCGCCGCCGCGTACGCCCGCAGCAGTCGCTCCGCCTGCTCCGCGCCGAGCCGCTCGGCGGGATCGCGCTCCAGCAGCCCCCGCACCACCGGCAGCAGCGGCCCGCACGCGGCGGGCGGCCGGATCTCGTCGTAGACCACCGCGTGCAGCACCCCGCCGAGCGAGTCCCGCCGGAACGGGGAGGCGCCGCTCACCGCGGCGCACAGCAGGGCCCCCAGCGACCACAGGTCGGACTCGGGCCCCACCGGCGTCTGCGCGGACATCCGCTCGGGCGCGGTGTACTCCGGGGAACCGACGAAGGCCCCGGTCGAGGTCAGCGTCGTCGCGCCCGCCACCTGCGCGATCCCGAAGTCCGTGAGGACGGGCCGGCCGCCCGGCGCCTCCAGCAGGACGTTCGCCGGCTTGATGTCCCGGTGCAGCACTCCCGCGGCGTGCGCCGCGCGCAGGGCGCCGAGCAGGGCGATCCCGATCCGGGCGCCTTCAGCGGGGTCCACCGGGCCGGTACGGGAGAGCCGGTCGGCGAGGGAGCCGCCCTCGACCAGCTCCATGACGATGTACGGGCGTTCGCCGTCCTCGACGATGTCGTGCACCACGATGATGTGCGGGTGCTTGAGCTGCGCGGCCGCGCGCGCCTCGCGGAGCGTGCGCTCGCGCTGGAGCAGGGCCTCGTCCTCGGACAGCGCGGGATCGAGTGCGACCTCCTTGACGGCGACGCTCCGGCCGAGCAGCTGGTCGGTGGCGCGCCACACGACGCCCATGCCACCGCGGCCGAGCTTGGCGTCCAGCCGGTAACGCCCGGCGATGAGTCGGGCGTTCTCCCCCTGGGTCCCCATGGCGCCATCATGCCGCATCGCCGGTGCGGGGCGGGGCCGGGCGCACGCACGCGCGGCCGCACGACGGACGTGCGACGGACGCACGGCGGACGCACGGCGGACGTACGACGCACGCACGACGGACAACACGACGCACGCACGACCGGGTGACGTGATCGCCGCGTCCGGGTTCCCGTTCCGTCCGCGGCGTGTCGAAGCGGGGCCTTGATCGTTTCTTCAGCCGTGACCATGCATCGGCCGCGGAATTCGGGAGGACGCGCGTGACCGCTTGGCAGTACTTCGCCGGGGCGGGGCTGGTGGCGGCGCTCTGCCCGCTGCACGGCCACGTGGCGGTCGCGGGTGACGGCCACGGCCGCGGCGCCCGCGTCGACCTGTGCGTGCCGATGAAGGGGCCGCAGCCGAGGGGGCCCGTCGCGCAGCCTTCCGGACGACCGTCCGTACGGGCGGCCGTGCCCGGCGCCGACCGGCCGACCGTGCACCACCCGGGGCGGACGCCCGTGCCGGCCGCCGCCCCCGAGCGGCCCGGACGACCCGAGCGGCCCGCACTGCCGGAGCCGGTGGTCCCGCCCGGCGAGCCGGGTCCGGCCGTGCCTTCCGCGGAGGCCGTGGCCGGGGACGCGGAGCCGCCGGGGCCCGCGCCGGATCCCGCCGAGGAGAGGGCGACGGCGCCCGCGGACGCACCCGCCCCGGCCCTGCCCAGGGCCGCCGCCGCGCGTGTGAGCGCCTTCCACGTGCGTCCGTACCGCGCGGTGGCCCTGGAGCGGCGCGGCCCGAACGGGATGTCCACCGTGATGCTCATGGTCGTCGTCACCACCCCGGCCGTGCTCGCCGCCGCCGCCCTGCGTCCGCGTTCCAAGAGCCGCGGCTGACCCCGCCGCGCCCCGTCGACCCGACCCACCCGACTCAGCCCACCCCACCCCACCCACCCCACCCACACCGGGAGAATCCACGTGTCCGAATGGCTGGTCCTGGCCATTGCCATGGCGCTCGTCTGCGCCGTCGTCCTCGCCATCACCACGATCCGGCACCGCCGGGCCGCGGACGACGAGGACACCAGCGAAACCCCCGACGTCATCGAGTACATGACGATGATGGTGGGCGTGGTCTACGCGATCGTGCTGGGCCTGGCCATCGCGGGCGTCTGGGAGGCGCGCGGCGCCGCGGAGGACAGCGTGCGCCGCGAGGCCCAGGCGCTGTACGAGGTCACCCAGCGCGCCGACGTCTACCCGACCGCGGTCCGCGACCGGATCCGCGGCGAGGTGGACGCGTACGTCACCCACACCGTCGCCGTGGACTGGCCGCTGCTGACCTCCGGGGAGGGCGCGTCGGCCGAGGGCGCCCAGCTGCTGGGCAAGCTGCGCAGCGACGTCACCCACCAGAGCCCGGCCACCGAGCTCCAGGCGCAGGCCTACCAGCCGCTGCTGGACCACATCGCGGCCGCCGACGACGCCCGCCACTCGCGGACCCAGAGCTCCGAGTCCACGCTGCCGAGCGTGGTGTGGTTCGGGCTGCTGGTCGGCGGGGTGGTCACGGTCGGGCTGATCTTCACCCTGCAGATCCGCCGCTCCGGGCGGGAGTTGCTGCTCGCCGGACTGTTCAGCGCGCTGATCGTGTTCCTGCTGTTCATGGTGTGGAGCTTCGACGCGCCCTACGGGCGGGACGGGATCGACTCGGCGGGTCCGTTCCAGGACCTGTTCCCGAAGACGGCGGTGACCGCGGCCCGCTGAGCCCGCAGAGGGGCGTCGTTACACCGCCACCTGTTGACGGACCGCCTGCACCACCGGTGAATGCCGCAGGGCGTGGGAGATCCGCAGCAGGTCGCGGGGTACGTCGGGGGTGTCGAGCAGGGTCTCCTCGTCCTCGCCGATGATCTTGCCCTCGGGGTCCGCGGAGCGGGCCCGTACGGCGGCCGCGACCATGGCGGCGTCGGCGACCGCGCGGGCGGTCTCCTCGTCGGCCCCGGTGGCGACGGCGCTCTCGTAGGCGTCGTCGCGCAGGCCCTTGTCGAAGTACGGGCCCAGGTGCAGGAAGCCGTCGTGGATGTCCGACTCCCGCTGGATCACCCGCAGCTCGGCCGCCGACCACCAGGCCATCTGCACGGAGGGCGTGCCGCTGGGCGCCGAGATCTGCACCTCCTGCCACAGCGCGCCGAGCCGGCGGTACGTCGCCCAGGTCTGCCAGTGGTCCGACAGCCGCTGGCAGACGAGCGGGACCACGAAGCCCATCGCGCTGATCAGCGCGCCCAGGGCGGCGAGCGGCGGGGCGACGTAGGTGCTCAGGTCGTCGAGGTTGTGGCCCAGCCAGCGGGCGACCACCGCGGAGATCTTGGTGGCGTCGTAGGTGAGGTTGAAGATGTAGCCGGAGACGATGATCATCAGGCCCACCCGCAGCCAGCCGCGCACCTGCAGCGACCAGCGCCAGCACAGGACCACCATCACCACCGCGGCCACGTGGTGCGCCAGCAGGTAGAGGGCGATCATCATCCCGATGTACGGGGTGTTGGCGTAGAAGGTGTCGAAGTCGCGCAGCCGCTCCACCGGGGTGTCGCCGAGGGCGAACAGCACGATCAGGGCGGCGACGACGAGGCTGTAGCCCTTGATCCAGCGGCGCGAGACGCGTCGGGTCTGTTCGGGCTCTCCGCCCCGCCAGTTGACCATCAGCACCAGGCAGGAGGCGCTGAACGCGGTGATCAGGCAGTACACCAGCGGGGCCGAGACGTTGACGATCCCGGTCCAGCGGTTGACCGCCGCGATGGTGGGCGGGGCGGCGAAGAAGAACACCGCTCCCGCCAGGGTCAGCAGGGCGACGACCGAGCGCAGCAGGGGGTCACGCCAGTTGTGCCGCAGGGCCGGCAGCTTGAAGGCGAGTGAGATCGCCATCGCGGCCGCGGGTATGTAGTAGTCCTCGCCGTTCAACGGTCGTTCCTGTGCCCCCGGTAGCCCAGCGATGCCTCGATGCGGCCCGCCAGTTGGTCGCGCTGGACCGGAGCCCGGTGGCCGGCCGATCCGGCCAGCCAGTTCCGGCACCGGCTGCCCAGCAGTAAGCCGAACGTCTCGGCCTCGGTCTCCTCCTGCACGTCGGCGCGCGTGCGCGCCGCGACGCGGCGGACGGTCTCGCCGATGTCGGCCTCGTCGGACAGCAGTCGCGCGGCGACGGCGGCGCCGTCGACGTGGTGGCTGCAGTGGCCGGCCTTCATGTGCCACAGCTCGTGGCCCAGGATGACCAGCTGGTGGTCGGGCGCGGTGCGTTCCTCGATGACCACGAGGTCGCGGTCCGCCATGTCGAGCCACAGGCCGCTGGCCGTCCGCGGGGGGAACGAGGCCATCCGGAAGTCCACCCGTCGGCCGCGGTGTCTGCTCATGCCCTCGCAGAGGGCAGCGTAGAGTTCCACGGGTTCCGCGGGGGCGGTCAGCCGGATGCCGGCCACCAGCTCCCCGCACAACCGCCGCTGCTCTCTGCCTATGCTCACCGTTCTCCCCGTCGGCGCGGATCCGGATCAGGACTCAAGGATCAGACCCAGACTTTCGACTGGGTCAGGATTCATTCGGTTTGACGCTTTCGAGGAGCATGTCCAGCCATTCGGTCACCTTGTCCCGGTGCTTGTCGCTGGGCAGTTGGGCGGCGCGCCAGGCGATGCCCCGCACGCCGTGGTTCTGGAGGAGTCTTGCCAGCGGATCGCCCGCCGATGCGGCCGCGGCCGGTACGGTTTCCCGCGCGCGCCCCGCGAAGTCCTGGAGCAGCTGTTGTTCGGTCCGCTGGAGCGCGTCGGTGAGGGCGTCGGAGTCGTGTGCCGTGAGGAACCCGGCGTGCACCCCGAAGAAGCGCTGGATCGCGTCGCAGTGCTCCATGGTGGGGCGCCGGTCGCCGTTGATCAGGGCCCCGGCCTGCTGCCGCGACATGCCGGCGCCGTCCGCGATCTCCTGCTGGGTGTACCGGCGGCCGTTCGGTTTGACGCGGGTGCGCCGCAGCAGGTCGAGCCGCTGGAGGAACCGGGTCTGCAGATCGGGTTCGCCGGCCGGCCTGCCGTCGAGGAGGGTCCTGACCACGTCCGTGGGGACGCCGGAGGCCTCCGAGAGCCGCCGCAGGTCGAAGACATGGTTCAGGTCGCGGCCCATCTTGCCCGCGAGTTCGGCGACGCGCGTGATGGTGGCTGCCAGGGGTGCGTTGGCCACCGCGACGGGAGCCGGGAAGCCGTCTGTCACCAGTGGTTCTCCTAGATCGCGCGAAGTCGGTACGGCACATGGTCGGCTTCTGGAATCTAGCCGCTCCCGCCCGTAAGGGCTAGAACGTGCCACAGCTGTGGCGGGAATGAGCTGTCAAGAGGCTGGAATTGCCACAATAGTTGACACTCGAATGAAGTCGGTAGCAGGATCGCCACACGGAAATGAAGATCCAGACCGGAGGAGGGGGAGCTCTCGGTGCCACATCTCGCAGCGGTGGGCCCGTCCGATGGCCTCGCCCGAGCCGGTGAGGAGCGCCTGGCGGGCGAGGAGTCCGCACGAGGCGTCGTACGGTCGGAGCGACGCAAGGAGATTTTGCGCCAGCGCCGCGAGGAGCTGGGGCTGAGCCAGGAGGACCTCGCCGCCCGGCTGCGCATCAGCGTGCGCGCGTACGGAAACTGGGAACGCGGCCTCGTCAAGGAGTGGACGGACCGCAAACTGCTCGCCCTGGCCGAGGCCTTGGAGATGAGCGAGCGGCAGTGCTTCTGGCTGTTCCGCGTCATGGTCGACCGCGACCCTCCGCCCACGTGGCGGGCGGCCGAGGAGAACCGGCTGCCCGAGGACCCCGCGCAGCGCGACTACCTGTGCGACTACGCGGCCCTCATGGAGTCGGTGCCCTACCCGAGCTTCCTGGTGGACCACCGGTGGGACGTCGCGCTCACCAACTCTGCCTTCGACCAGCTCTTCCAGTCCGTACGGCCGCACCCGACGGCCCTGCCGGACGACAACTTCCTGCGCTTCGTGCTGTTCCACCCGGACGCGGCGGGCGTGCTGGAGGACCACGAACCGGCCTGGTGCGTACCGCTGCTGGCCCAGTTCGCGGCCGCGCTCGCCGCGGCTCCGGAGGACGAGGGGCTGCGCAGCATCCGCCAGGAGGTGGCCCGTGACCCGTTCATGGAGGCCGCCTACCGGTACGGGGTGCCGCACTGGCTGAGCATGCGCGGAGCCGAGGCCGCCGAGATGGACGGGGCGGTGCGGACCGTGCGCCACCCCGACCCGCGGTGGGGGCTGGTGCGCTGCCGGATGGTGGCCGAGACCAGTCGGATGCTGGACGAGATGGGGCTGACGCGGATCACCCTGATCCTGTCGGCGCCGCAGGGCGCCCCGGTGGGTCCCGTACGGGGCGGCGGCGGGGTCACGCACCAGCAGGGTGCCAGGCTGCGCGCCGTGCCGTCGCTGGAGGAGTGAGCGGCCGGGGCAGACTGGTGCCGGCGGGCGCGCACGGCGGGTTCCGTGCCACCGATCGCGTCACCCGTCGTGTCACCGATCGTGGCACGGGAGGCGCCGGAGCCGCCGCGGGCACGATCGTGGTGCGGGCGACGGCCACGGGAACTGCCACGGTCACCGGCACCTGCGGTGGCCTCTGCACCGGCACGGGCGAAGGGCGGTAGGGACGTGCGGCTGACGATCCTCGGCGGGGGCGGCTTCCGCGTGCCGCTCGTCTACGGAGCACTGCTCGGCGACCACGCCGAGGGCCGGGTGTCCCATGTGACGCTGTACGACGAGGACCCGGCGCGGCTCACCGCCATGGCCCGCGTCCTCCACGACCAGGCCCAGGCCGCCGGGGTACCCGATGCCCCGGCCGTCACGGCCACCGGGGACCTCGACGAGGCCCTGCGCGGGGCGGATTTCATTTTTTCGGCCATCCGCGTCGGCGGTTTGGACGGGCGCGCCGCGGACGAGCGGATCGCCCTGGCCGAGGGGGTGCTGGGCCAGGAGACGGTGGGTGCGGGCGGGATCGCGTACGGACTGCGGACCGTGCCCGTGGCCCGCGCGATCGCGCGCAGGATCGCCCGCAGCGCCCCCGAGGCGTGGGTCATCAACTTCACCAACCCGGCGGGACTGGTCACCGAGGCCATGGCCGAGGAGCTCGGCGAGCGGGTGATCGGCATCTGCGATTCCCCCGTGGGACTCGGCCGGCGCATCGCCCGGCTGCTCGGGGCCCGGCCGCAAGAGGCCTGGATCGACTACGTCGGCCTCAACCACCTGGGCTGGGTGCGCGGGCTGCGCATCGGCGGCCGCGACGAACTGCCCCGGCTGCTGGCCGACACCAAGGCCCTGGAGTCCTTCGAGGAGGGCCGTCTCTTCGGGGCCGAGTGGCTGCGCTCGCTCGGCGCGATCCCCAATGAGTACCTGCACTACTACTACTTCAACCGTGACACCGTACGGGCCTACCAGGAGGCCGAGCAGACCCGCGGGGCCTTCCTGCGCGACCAGCAGCGCGGCTTCTACGCCGAGGCCGGCCGCGCCGGGCAGCCGGCCGGGGCGGCGCTGGCCGCCTGGGACCGGACGCGGGCCGAGCGCGAGGCCACGTACATGGCCGAGAACCGCGAGGCGGCCGGCGTCGGCGAGCGCGACGAGAGCGACCTGGAGTCCGGCGGGTACGAGAAGGTCGCGCTCGCGCTGATGCGGGCCATCGCCCGGGACGAGCGGGCCACGCTGATCCTGAACGTTCGCAACGGCTCGACGCTGTCGGTCCTGGACGCCGGAGCGGTCATCGAGGTGCCCTGCCTGGTCGACGCGAACGGCGCCCACCCGGTCGGCGTGGCGCAGCTGCCGCTGCACGCGGTCGGGCTCGTGACGGCCGTCAAGGCGGTCGAACGGGAGGTCCTGGCGGCCGCGGCGAGCGGGTCCCGGGCCACCGCGGTCAAGGCCTTCGCGCTGCACCCGCTGGTGGACTCCGTGGCCGTGGCGCGGCGGCTGCTGGAGGGGTACGCGGCGGAGCACCCGGGACTGGCGTACCTGCGCTGACGTACCTGTGCCGCTGACGCACCCGTACTGGTGGACCCGGGCTGATGCACCCGCGCTGACGTGGCCGCGCCGGTGCGCCGGCGGCGGAGGCGGGCGGTCCCCCGTACGGCGCAGTGCCGCATGCGGTGGGACGGGTGCGCTGTGAGAGTGCGAAGGTGACCACTGCTCCCGCCGTAGACACCGCGCCAACCGTGCTCGACCGGCGGCAGCGCAACATCATCTTCGGCACGATCATGCTGGGAGTGCTGCTCGCGGCGCTCGACCAGACGATCGTCGGCACCGCCCTGCCCACGATCGTGGGGGACCTCGGCGGCGGGGACCACATGTCGTGGGTGGTGACCTCCTACCTGCTCGCGGAGACCGTGTCGACCGTGCTGGTGGGCAAGTTCGGCGACCTGTACGGCCGAAAGCTGATCTTCCAGATCTCCGCGATCGTCTTCATCAGCGGCTCGTTCCTGTGCGGCCTGTCGAGCAACATGACGTTGCTGATCGTGTGGCGCGGCGTCCAGGGCGTCGGAGCCGGCGGCCTGATGGTCACCGCCATGGCGCTGATCGCCGACGTGGTGCCGCTGCGCGAACGCGGCAAGTACCAGGGCCTGATCGGCGCCGTGTTCGGCGTCGCCACCGTGATCGGACCGCTGCTCGGCGGGTTCTTCACCGACCAGCTCAGCTGGCGGTGGTGCTTCTACGTCAACGTCCCGATCGCCATCCTCGTGGTCATCGCGGCCGCCAAGACGATCCCGGTGGTCAAGGCCTCGGGCAAGGCGGTCATCGACTACCTGGGCATCGCCCTGGTCGCGGTCGGCGCGAGCGCGCTGATCCTGGGCACCAGCTGGGGCGGGAACCAGTACGCCTGGACCTCGCCGACGATCATCGGCCTGTTCGTGCTCGGCGCGGTCGCGCTGGCCCTGTTCTGCTTCGTCGAGACACGGGCCGCGGAACCGATGCTGCCGATGCGGCTCTTCCACAATCCGGTCTTCGCCGTGTGCTCCGTACTGAGCTTCGTCGTCGGGTTCGCGATGCTCGGCGCGATGACCTTCCTGCCCACCTACCTCCAGTACGTCGACGGGGACTCGGCCACCGTCTCGGGCGTCCGGACCCTGCCCATGGTCTTCGGACTGCTGATCGCCTCCGTCTTCAGCGGCAACGTCGTGAGCAAGACCGGCCAGTACCGGATCTTCCCGATCGTCGGCAACGCGGTCACGGGCATCGGCCTGTACCTGCTGTCGCGCATGCAACCGGGGACCAGCACCCTGCTCGAATCGCTGTACATGTTCGTGCTCGGCACCGGCATCGGCCTGTCCATGCAGGTCCTGACGATCGCCGTGCAGAACACCGTCGACTACGCCGACCTGGGCACCGCCACCTCCGGGGTCACCTTCTTCCGTACGCTCGGCAGCGCCTTCGGCACGGCCGTCTTCGGGACGATCTACGCGAACCACCTGGGGCCCGGGCTGAAGGCGGGGATCGCGGAGGCGGCGCGGATCACCGGCCAGGACCCGGCGCGGCTGGCCGAGGCCGCGTCGACCCCGGAAGGGGTGCACCGGCTCAGCCCGGAGGCCGCGGCTCCGATCATCGACGCGTACGCGCAGGCCCTGCACACGGTGTTCCTCTGGACCGTGCCGGTGGCGGTCTTCGGGTTCATCGCCGGGCTCTTCCTCAAACAGGTCAGGCTGCGCGACAGCGCCCGGGCCGGCTCCACGGACATGGGCGACGGATTCGCCTCCCCGGCCACGGCCAGCGGGAATTCGGCCAAGCTGCTGGAGCTGGCGGTCGGCAAACTCGTACGGAACATGGGGCCCGCGACGGCGCGCGCGATCGTCGGGGGCTCCGACACCCGGCTGGACATCGCGGGCGCGTGGACGGTGATGCAGGTGGAGCTGATGAACCGGACGGTCGGCACCGCCAGCATCGGGCTGATCGCGGCGCGCCGGTCGGTGCCGCCGGAGGTGCTGCTCCCGGTCTTCGACCGGATGACGGAGGAGGGCTACCTCAGCCGCGCGGGCAGCTTCTTCTCCCTCACCCCGGCCGGGGAGCGGGAGGCCGCGATCATCTCGGCCGCGTGGGCCGAGTGGCTCGGCGACCAGCTGGAGAAGGACAAGGGGCGGCCGCGGAGCGCCGAACTGCGGGTGGCGGCGGACGCGATCGCGAAGCGGCTGCTGGCGGAGGACCTGGGCGAGGGGAACTTCGCGCCGAAGGTGGTGGTGCGGACTTAGCGGAATAGGAACTTCCGTCGGCTGTCGGACGTCCTCCTCGTCGAAGCGTGTGGCGCACGGCGGACGGGGGAGCGGACATGGGGATCACACTGGCCGAGGAGATCGTGCTGCTGTCCCTGGACGACGAGTCCGGGGAGACGCGCCGGCGCCAGTCGGCGGGCTGGGCCGCCGCGGGCGCGATCCTGCTGGAACTGGTCATGGCCGAGCGGGTGTCGGTGGCCGGCAAGTACCTGGAGCTGCGCGACACCACGCCCACCGGGGAAGAACTGCTCGACGGCCGGATCCTGTCGATGGAGGCGTGGCTGCGCGGCCGGGCCAAGCGCCGGGTGACGGACTGGCTGACCAGGGACCAGACCAAGGCGGTCGGCGCCGCGGTGGAGCGGCTGGTCGAGCGCGGCCTGGTGGCGGCGGAGGTGCACAAGGTGCTTGGGGTGTTCCCGCAGAAGCGCTACCCCGGGACCGACGGCGCCGCCGAGCGCGCCCTGCGGGAACGGCTGCGCGCCGTCGTCATCGAGGGCGTCGAGCCGGACGAGCGGACGGCCGGCCTCATCGCGCTGATCCACTCGACGGGTCTGCACCGGCTGGCCTTCCCGGACCGGCGCCGCAAGGAGGTGGCCCCGAGGACGGCGGAGATAGCCGCCGGTCAGTGGGCGTCCGACAGCGTCCGGGCGGCCGTCCGCGACGTGCAGGCCGCGATGGTGGCCGTGACGGCCGTGACGGTGGCGACGGCCTTCACCACGTGAGGCCGGGCCGTCCCTTCCGCCCTTCGAGTCCGCTCTTCGAGCGGCTTCAGGCGCTCGCGGCCGCGTCCGTGCCGGGGTCCGCGCCCGGGTTCGGGCTCGGGTCCGCGGTGGGGTAGTCGTACGAGGGGACGTGCGGCAGGCTCGCGAGGTCCGGGCGCCAGCTGCGCAGCACGGCCGCCGACGGCGCGTACAGGGCGGCGGGGATCTCGGCCGGGGCGAACCACTGCCAGCGGGCGATCTTGTGCGGCTCGGTGACGGCGGGGACCCCCTCCGCCGAGGTGGTGACGGCGGCCGCCGTCAGCCGGGTCAGGCCGGACTTCGCGTCGATCTGGACGGAGAGGACGCGGATCCCCTCGGGGGCCGCGCGCAGAGCCGTCTCCTCGGCGAGCTCCCGGGCCGCGGCCTGTTCGAAGCCCTCCCCGGGATCGACCTTGCCGCCCGGCAGCTCCCAGCGGCCGTCGTGTGCCTGGCCGAGCAGAACCCGGCCGTCCGGGCCGATGACGACCAGCCCCACCCCGACGACGGCGTTGGGCTGCGGTACGGCCCGCTCGGGGCGCTCTCCGGTGGTGGTCATGGACGTCCTTCCGGTGAAGTGGTGGGCCGGGCGCGGACGTGGATCCGTTCGCCCTGGGGGCCGAAGAGGCTGAGGAACTCCGCTGCCTGCGGCCCCGCGTTGAAGAAGGCGTGCGGGGTGCGCGTGTCGAACTCGGCGGCCTCGCCGGGGCCGAGGACGAGGTCGTGCTCGCCGAGCAGCAGCCGGATGCGCCCGGACAGCACGTACAGCCACTCGTAACCCTCGTGGACCTGGAGTTCGGGCTCGGGCGGCGGGCCTTCGCGGGGCGGGAGGATCTGCTTGAAGGCGTGCACCCCGCTGAATTTGCGGGTCAGCGGCACGTAGGTGCTGCCGTGCCGGACGAAGGGGCGCGGGCGGACCCGGGGATCCCCGGTCTCCGGGGCGCCGACCAGCTCGTCGAGCGCCACCCGGTGCGCCCTGGCCAGCGGAAGCAGCAGCTCCAGGGTCGGCCTGCGTTGGCCGGACTCCAGCCGGGAGAGGGTGGAGAGCGAGATTCCGGTCGTCTCGCTGAGCTGGGCCAGCGTGGTGCCGCGCTGCCGGCGCAGGGCGCGCAGTCGCGGGCCGACGGCAGTGAGCACGCCGGCGAGTTCCTCGTCCTGCTCCTCGGTGGCCATGGCTCCATTTGCCACTTCGGCAAGAACATTTGTCAAGCGGGCGCCTGCGAGCGGACCCTCGGAGGCATGGACAACGCACGGGACTCAAGGAATTCGGGCGACGCGGGGGACGACGTGTTCGACGTGGTGGTCGTGGGCGGTGGGGCCGCCGGGCTCGCCGGGGCCCTGACCCTGGTCCGGGCCCGCCGTTCGGTGCTGGTGATCGACTCAGGCAGCCCGCGCAACGCCCCGGCCGCACACATGCACGGATACCTCGGCAAGGACGGGGAGAGCCCGGCCGCGCTGTTGGCCGGGGGGCGCGCCGAGGTGGCCGGCTACGGCGGCGAGATCAGGCCGGGCACGGCCATCGCCGCGGACCGGCTGCCCGACGGGGGCTTCCTCGTCCGCTGCGGGGACGGCTCGACCGTCCGGGCGCGGCGGCTGCTGGTCGCCACCGGCCTGGTCGACGAGCTGCCCGCGGTGCCGGGGATCGGGGCGCGCTGGGGCCGGGACGTGCTGCACTGCCCGTACTGCCACGGCTGGGAGGTCCGGGACCTGCCGCTCGCGGTGCTCGCCGACGGACCCCTCGCCGTGCACCAGGCGCAGCTCTGGCGGCAGTGGAGCGAGCGGATCACCCTGCTGGCGCACACCTGGCGGCTCACCGACGCGGACCGGGAGCTGCTGGCGGCCCTCGGTGTCCGGGTCGTCGAGGGAGAGGTGACCGGGCTCGCGGTCGAGGAGGACCGCCTGACCGGGGTGACCCTGGCCGACGGCTCCGGCGTGGAGTGCGCGGCCTTGGTGGTGGCCCCGCGGTTCACCGCGCGCTCGGGCGTTCTGACCAGCCTGGGCCTGCCGGCCGTCGCCGTGGAGCGGGACGGGCACGTCATCGGCACCTGCGTCGCCTCCGACCCGGCGACCGGCGCCACCGCGCTGCGCGGGGTCTGGGCGGCGGGCAACGTGACCGCCCTGACGGAGCAGGTCGTGGGCGCGGCCGCGCAAGGGGTGCGTGCGGCCGTCGCCGTGAACGCCGACCTGATCGAGGCGGAGGGCCGTCGGGCCCTGGCGGCCCATCGCGCGGGCCCGGGGGCGCGTAGCGGGGCCGGCGCCGGACCGGTCGGCGGCTGAGCAGGATCGCGGCTGAGCGGGCCGCGCGGAGGCACCGGCGGGGGGCGGTCCGGCGGGTGGCGGGCCGGGCGGCCGGTTCGTCGCGTACGGCTCGTATCGGACAACTGTGCGGGTTTCGGCCGCCGTCCGTCCGCGCAGGCTCTGGGCGGTGTGATCGTCGTACGGTCCAACGGTTCCAAGGGTTCGGGGGGACGCTCCATGGCACATGTACTGGTCATCGGCGGAGGGGTCGCAGGCCTGGCCACGGCCCTGCTCGCGGCGCGGCACGGACACACGGCGGAGCTCTTCGAGCGCGATGCGCGCGCTCCGGGCACCGCCCTCGACCGTGACTTCTTCGGCTGGCGCCGGCCGACCGTACCGCAGGCCGCCCAGCCGCACGCGCTGCTCGGGGCCGCCCGCACGGTCCTGCGCGACGAACTGCCCGACGTCTACGCGGAGATGCTCGGACTCGGAGCGCGGGAGCGGCACGAGCTGGACTGGTTCGAGGTGCGGCCCCCCGCACGCCCCGGCGACGAGGACCTCGTCATGCTCCAGGCGCGGCGCATCGTGCTGGAGAGCGCCCTGACGACGGCCCTGCGCGCGGAGGCGGGCGTCGTCGTCCGGTACGGGGAGCCGGTCACCGGCCTGACCACCGTGTCGGAGCCGGCCGGGAACGCGGGGATCCAGGTGACGGGAGTGACCACCGAGGCAGGCGGCTACGAGGGGGACCTCGTGGTGGACGCGGGCGGGCGGCGCGGGGGAGTCGAGCGCCGGCTGGCCGAGGCGGGCTGCCGGCCGCCCGTCGTGGAACGGCACCGCACGGGGCTCGCGTACTTCTGCCGCTGGTACCGGCTGCCCGAGGGCATGGACGAGGGGCCGCGCCGGCCCTGGGCGGTGACCGGCGGGGCCTTCGCCGGGTGCGCGGTGTTCCCGGCCGACAACCGGGTGTTCGCGGTGACGCTGTTCGTGCACACCTCGGACACCACCCGCTCGGCGCTGCGCGACCCCGCCGTCTTCGAGCGTGCGGCCCGTGCCTTCCCGCCCGGAGCGGCCTGGCTGGCCCTGGGGGCCGAGCCGCTGTCGGACGTACGGGCCACGGCGAGCCTGGACAACCGGTGGAGCGCCCTGGTCGACGAGCGGGGCCCGGTGGTGACCGGGCTGGTGCCGGTCGGCGACTCGATCACCCACACCAATCCGACGCTGGGGCAGGGCACCTCGCTCGCGCTGTGGGCCGCGCGCCGGGTGGCCCGTACGGCGCACCGGGACCCGGGATCGGCCCGGTTCGCCGTCGACCACCACGACTGGGCGGTGCGGACGCTGAAGCCGTGGTTCGACTTCCAGGTGGTCGCCGACGCGGCCATCGGGGAGCGCTTCGCGACGCGGGCCGGGCGGACGGGGACGGCGCGCGAGGTGGCCGCGCTGTTCGACTGCGCGCTGGAGGACCCCGAGGTGATGCGGGCACGGGCGAGGGTGCGGCACCTGGCCGAGCCGCCGGAGCGGGCGTACGCGGATCCGGAGATCAAGGCCCGGGTGGCGCGCTGGCTGGCGGCGCGGCCGGACTACACCCCGCAGGACGCGGGGCCGGACCGGGCGGAGTGGGAGAAGCTGACGGCGGGGGCGGGGTGGGCCGCTCAGCCGCCGGAACCCGCTGTACCACCGGTACCTGCCGCACCTCAGATACCGGCGGTTCCAGCGGTTCCGGCGGTGCCGGCGGTTCCAGCGGTTCCGGCGGTGCCGGCGGTTCCGGCGGCCGGGCCGAGCACTTCGGCGAGGTCGTAGCCGACGACCTCCTCCAGCTGGGCGTAGGTGCAGCTCTCGGGGGTCCGGTCCGCCCGCCAGCGGTGGAACTGTGCGGTGTGCCGGAAGCGGTCGCCCTCCATGTGGTCGTACTTCACCTCGACGACCCGCTCGGGGCGCAGCGGCACCCAGGACAGGTCCTTCTTGCCGGTCCAGCGGCTCTGCGCGCCCGGCAGCCGGGCGCTCTCGTGGGCCGACTCCTCCGCCCAGGCGGCCCACGGGTGTCCGGCCGGGTCGGACATCCGCAGGGGTTCGAGCTCCTCCACCAGCTCGGCGCGGCGCTTCATGGGGAAGGCGGCGCAGACGCCCACGTGCTGGAGGGTGCCGTGGCCGTCGTACAGGCCGAGGAGCAGCGATCCGACAATCGGACCGCTCTTGTGGAAACGGAAACCCGCGACGACGACGTCGGCGGTACGTTCGTGCTTGATCTTGTACATGAGGCGGGCATCGGGCCGGTAGAGGAGATCGAGCGGTTTGGCGATCACTCCGTCGAGCCCGGCGCCCTCGAACCGCTCGAACCACTCCTGCGCGAGCGCGGGATCGGTGGTGGCGGGCGCGAGATGGACGGGGGGCCGAGCAGTGGAGAGTGACCGGACCAGGGCGGCACGGCGGTCGGTGAGCGGCGTGTCGAGGAGCGACTCGTCGCCGAGCGCGAGCAGGTCGAAGGCGACGAAGCTGGCGGGGGTGGTCTCGGCCAGCAGGGCGACGCGGGACTGCGCGGGATGGATCCGCTCGGTCAGCCGGTCGAAGTCGAGCCGCCCGCCGTGAACGATCACGATCTCGCCGTCCACGACGCAGCGGTCGGGCAGATTGCCCTTCAGCGCCTCCGCCAGCTCGGGAAAGTACCTGGTCAGGGTCTTGCCCGTGCGGCTGCCGAGCTCGATCTCATCGCCGTCGCGATGGACGATGGCCCGGAAGCCGTCCCACTTGGCCTCGTACTGCATGCCGGGCGGGATCTTCGCCACGGACTTGGCGAGCATCGGTTTCACGGGCGGCATCACTGGCAGATCCATGCCTTCGATTCTGCGGTGGTACGTCCGGCCGCGCCCGGTATGCGCGCACGAGCGGGCCCGCCTACCGTGGCGCACATGGGTGCTGCCGGTAATGCGATCGAGCTGGACGCGGGCGGGCGGACGGTACGGCTGTCCAGCCCGGACAAGGTGTACTTCCCGGAGCGCGGCCTCACCAAGCGGCACGTGGCCGAGTACTACCTGGCGGTCGCGGACGGCATCACGCGCGCCCTGCGCAACCGGCCGACGACCCTGGAACGCTTCCCGGACGGGGTGGAGGGCGAGTCCTTCTTCCAGAAGAGGGCGCCGAAGAACCTTCCCGACTGGATCCCGACCGCCCACATCTCCTTCCCGAGCGGCCGCTCGGCCGATGAGATCTGCCCGACCGAGCCGGCCGCCGTCCTGTGGGCCGCCAACCTGGGCTGCCTCACCTTCCACCCCTGGCCGGTGCGCCGCGAGGACACCGACCGCCCCGACGAACTGCGCATCGACCTGGACCCGCAGCCGGGCACCGACTACCACCACGCGGTGGCGGCCGCCCACGAGCTGCGCGCCCTGCTGGAGGAACTGGGTCTGCGCGGCTGGCCCAAGACCTCGGGCGGGCGCGGGCTGCACGTCTTCGTGCCGATCGCCCCGCGCTGGACCTTCACCGAGGTCCGCCGGTGCGCCATCGCTCTCGGCCGGGAACTGGAACGCCGGATGCCGGGCAAGGTCACCACGGCCTGGTGGAAGGAGGAACGCGGCGAGCGGATCTTCGTCGACTACAACCAGACGGCCCGCGACCGCACCATCGCCTCCGCCTACTCCATCCGCCCCCGCCCGCACGCTCCGGTCTCGGCTCCGCTGCGCTGGGAAGAGGTGGACGACGCGGAGCCCCGCGACTTCGACATCGTGACGATGCCGGCCCGCTTCGCCGAACTGGGCGACCTGCACGCGGACATGGACGAACACGCCTTCGCCCTGGACCCCGTACTGGAACTCGCGGCCCGCGACGAACACGAGCACGGCCTGGGCGACATGCCCTACCCCCCGGACTACCCGAAGATGCCGGGCGAACCCAAGCGCGTCCAGCCCAGCCGCGCCAAGCACGAGGACTGACGTCCGTTCAGCCCGTGCGGGGCCCGGTCGTCCGGATCGTGTCTGTTCATCCCGGTGCGGCACGGCAAGGATGTGGCGCGGCCGGCCGGCCGTCACGTGAATCGATCCGGGGGGATGTTCATGGGAACGAGGAATGCGCGCATCGGGCTCGCCGTGGTGGGGAGCCTCCTCGCCGCGCTCGCGGTGACCGCTCCCGCGCAGGCGGCTCCGGGGGCAGCCGGCAGGGCCTGCAAGCCGTCCGTCCAGGTCCTGGAGAGACTGTCGCCTGCGGAGGACCCGCATCCGAGCCCGTGGGTGCGCCGCACCCAGGTCAGCGCCATCGCGCCGGGGCCGTCGCGGCTGGCCGTCGGCATGTCCGGGATGCAGCCCGTCTACTGGATCGGGACGCGGGTGTTCGCCGTGCCGCTGCCCGCCGGCTCCGGCCCGGGCACGCTCACGGACGTCAACCGGTCCGGCCTCATGGTCGGCAAGGTGACCACGTCCGAAGGCAGCAAGGCGTTCAGCTACCGGCACGGTGACCGGGCCATCACCGTACTGCCCGGCGGGGGCGCGGCCTACGGCGTCAACGACCACGGGGTCATCGTCGGCGATGTCTGGGACGCGGCCCGGAACCGGACCATCGCCATGGAATGGTCCGGCACGAGGATCCGCCGCGAACTGCCTGCGCCCGCCGGATACCGGATCCACTTCATGTCCGGGATCAACAACGCCGGCCAGGCCGTCGGCAACGGCGAGACGCAGGAGCCCCTCCCCGGCACACAGATCTGGATCACCCCGGGGCTGCACTGGTCCGCCGACCCGCGCACCGCCCCCAGGGTGCTCCGGCCCGCCGACCGCACCGGGGACCGCTACGTCACCCGTGGCATCGACGAATCCGGCCGGATCGTCGGCTACCAGAGGCAGGCAGCGGCGGACGGGAGCGAGATCGCCGTGATGTGGAACCGCCCCGACGGCCCGCCCGTGTACGCGCCCTGGGCGCCCGGCGGCATGGGCGGCACCTTCGAGGCCGTCAGCCCGAACACCAACGTCTCGGTCGGCCTGGCCGAATTCCGCTACGACTCCCCGCAGCCGGCGGACAGCCCGGACGCGCGGGCCCAGTACTGGACCGGCAGCGGCCCGATGCGGGTCCTTCCCGGGCTCGCCCCGTCCCGCTTCACCGCCGCGTTCGCCGTCACCGACGACGACCGCGTCGGCGGGGCCGCGCTCGACGCCGAGGGCCGGGTCCAGCCGGTGATCTGGACCTGCGCGTCCAAGCAGGCCTTCGTCCTGCCCGAGGGATGAGCCGGGGCCGTTGTCAGTGGAGGGTGCGATGCTCGAAGAGGACGGAGAAGCGGTGACATGACGGGGTGTTGATCAGGCGTTGATCGGACGTCCATCGGCGGCCACCAGTATCTGCGGCATGTCGATGAACACCACTGCCGCAGCCACGGACACCGCCTGGTACGAACTCGCCCTGTGCGCCCAGACGGGCCCGGGCTTCTTCTTCCCGGAGCCGGGCTCGTCGCTGCGCGACGCGAAGCGGCTGTGCGGGGCGTGCGAGGGGCGGGCGGCGTGCCTGGAGTACGCCCTGGCCCATGACGAGCGCTTCGGCGTCTGGGGCGGCCTCTCCGAAGCCGAACGCCTCGCCCTCCGCCCCCGCCACTGATCAGGTCCGCGTTCCCTTGCCGCTCGCACGGACCAGCCCCACCCGCCGGGCGAGGTCGAACCCCTCGCCCCCACACTCCTCGCGGCGCGGCGTGTGCGGCACGACCCGCACGGGGTAGTGCCCCCCGACGGGCGAAACCACCCCACCGAAGCGAGGATCCCCCGCGAACCAGATCCGGTCCGGCTGATCGCCCTCCAGCGCTGCGAGCGCGACGGGGAACGGGATGAATCGGAACGTGGCCGTGAAGTCCTCCCGGAACGGGATGACGATGGTCCCAGGGCTCCCGGGTGGACGGGTCGGGTGCTGGCACGGCCACTCTTGCCAGGGGTAGGCCCGCAGGACGGCTGCCACGCGCCACCGCCTGAAGTAGGCGATGACCACCCAGGGGAGGAAGGGCGACACGACGATGATGATGAGGGCAAATCCCATGCCCGCGTGAGGGACCAAGCCGATGGAGGCCAGGGCGATCAGCGGAGGACCACCGAGGCTGAGCACCCATCCGAGGCGGCGGATGACCAGCCGTTTGTAGCCGACCACCGTCGGAGGGTGGTCCCATGCCGCCTTGGCGAGTGCGATCACAGGAGCACCTCCAGGATGCGAGAGGTCCCGGTTGCTGGTGGAATGCTCGGTTCGGGGTCGGTGAAGAGGAGGGTGTGCGCCACGGCTTCGAGAATGTCCGTGTACGCGTCGGCGTGCTGGATGGAAGCGCTGGTCAGATCGAGCAAGAGCAGATGGAGTCCATCCGGATGCATGGTCGCGACCCTGGCCTGAAACAGACCCTGCTCCACATCGGGCACGGAAACGATCCCGGCGACCAGGCAGCACGGGAGGGCTGATGGCAAATCGATGAACCTGCGGACGGAGCTGGTCCACAGGGGGGAACCGGCGATGGCCAGGGCCGTACGCGCCACGGTGAGCCGAGGGTTGGGCTGATCGGCACGCCGGACGGTCAGAGAGAACAGCGACGTGTTAACGCCGTTGGGCTCCTCAGGATGAAGGCCGACAGCAGTGTGCACGACGTCGTGCCCTGCCAATTTCTCAAGGCCGTCCATGAGCAGGGAGAGGTCGTGTTGGGCATCGGGGCTGTTCAGTGCATGGGCGACGGCGTTCAATGTGGCTCTGTCACTGGGGCCGATGTCGTGGAAGCCCGGAGGCAGGCGGAACCATACCGGCGCGTTGCTGTGCTGATGAGTCATGGCCTCAGCGCCGACCACGCGTGCCCCGTTTTCCTGATGGCCGAAGGGGCGTCGTCCAGTGCGCCCCGGGCACCGTCCACCCCTGTCGTGGCGTGTTCGAGCGTTTCGTTGTCCGGCGCGTAGTCGAGTACGGCGGTGACCGCAGCTGTACTGGCCACAGCTACACCCACCCGGTCCCTGGCGTCCTGACTTGCTGACCGCATTGCCCATCCGGCGAGGGGGCTCTCCACTTGCCGCAGCTCATCGGCGGTGGACCAGGTTGTGCTGCGGAAGGAGGCCGTGCCGGCGCTTAGGCCTGTCAGGGCGCTGGCTTCGGGGGCGGCGGTGAGGGCGGCGCGGGCGGCCAGGGTGCCGGCCTTGGCGCCCGAGGCGACCGCGGCCACGCCCGGGACCGTGCCGGCGGCGTCGCCGAGGAGGGTCACGCCGCTCTTCCAGAAGTCCGCGTCGAACTCGCCCTTCGTGGCGCCGTCCAGCAGCGGTTTGCGGAACTTCGGATCCGCCAGGTGCGTGGCCAGGGCCGCCAGGGACAGGCCGCCCGCGACCAGCATCACCGCCAGGCCCGCGGGCGGGCAGAACAGCGCCACGCCCGCACCGATCGCGCCCAGGATCGCCGATGCGTTCGACAGCGCGTCGCCCGGGTCTTCCACGATCTTGGACCAGATCGAGGACAGCAGGCCCGGTTCCTTCGGGGCCAGGCGGTCCGTCGCCGCGTTCAGGGTGCGGGCCACGCGGCTCGCCGCCGCCGCGTGTTCGGTGGCGAGTTCGCGGGCCAGGCGGCGGGTGTCGGAGAGGGCCTGCTCCGTCTTGGCCGCGGCCGCCTCGGCCTCGTACCGGGCGGCCAGCGCGCGGTGCGCGACCAGGGTGTCGTGCCAGCCGGCGAGCCGGCGGGCCGCCTCCGCGAGGGAGGTGTGGGCCGCGCCCAGGTAGCGGGGGAGCTCCTGCGAGAGGGAGGCGCGGAAGGCGGTCGCGGCCTCGCCCTGCCACTGCGAGCTGTGGGAGACGAGGTCCTTCACGACGCGCGAGGCCTCCCCGAGGGACTGCGCCGACGCTCCGAGCTTCTTCGTCAGGGCCAGGACCGCGGCCGGATCTCCGGGCGCCGGGTCGAAGCCCAGCGCCGCGTGGTCAGCCATGCGCGGCCGCCACCCGGCGGAAGGCCGCGCGGACGGCCTCCTCCAGCTCCGCGTACTCCGCGGCGCTGCGGTCCACGCCCTCCCGTACGGTCTTGACGCGTTTGGTCAGCTCGCGCGTGCCGTGGGCCCAGCGTTCCTGGAAGCCGTCGCACGCCGCGTCGAGGTCGGCCGTGCCCAGCTGGTCGGCCCGTACGTGGTCCAGCGCGCGCCGTGCCTCCCGCAGGGAGACCAGCGAGGAGTCCAGGGCGCGCGTCAGACGGGTCAGCTGGTCGATGTCCACCTGGAGCGAGGTCATGACGCGAAACCCTGGCAGAGCACGGCTCTGCCAGGGCAATCGGCGTCACTCGCCCGAGCGAGCGGAAACAGGTCAGCCCTGGCGGGCCGCGATGCGCGCCGCGCGGGCGGCCAGGCGCTCGTCGAACTTGCGGGCCTCGCTGTCCAGGCCGTTCATGAACAGGCCGAGTTCCTCCTGGGCCTTCTGGCCCTCGGGGCCGAGGCCGTCGATGTCCATGATCTTCAGGAAGCGGATCACGGGGCTCAGCACGTCGTCGTGGTGGATCCGCAGGTTGTAGACCCCGCCGATCGCCATCTGCGCGGCCATCCGCTCGAAGCCGGGCATGCCGTGTCCGGGCATCCGGAAGTTGACCACGACGTCCCGTACGGCCTGCATCGTCAGGTCCGGGGCGAGCTCGAAGGCCGAGCCCAGCAGGTTGCGGTAGAAGATCATGTGCAGGTTCTCGTCCTGCGCGATGCGCGCCAGCATCCGGTCGCAGACCGGGTCACCGGACTGGTGGCCGGTGTTGCGGTGCGAGATGCGGGTGGCGAGCTCCTGGAAGGCCACGTACGCCACCGAGTGCAGCATGGAGTGGCGGTTGTCGGACTCGAACCCCTCCGACATGTGCTGCATGCGGAACGCTTCCAGCTTGTCCGGGTCCACGGCGCGCGAGGCCAGCAGGTAGTCGCGCATCACGATGCCGTGGCGGCCCTCCTCGGCCGTCCAGCGGTGCACCCAGGTGCCCCAGGCGCCGTTGCGCCCGAAGAGCGAGGCGATCTCGTGGTGGTAGCTGGGGAGGTTGTCCTCGGTCAGCAGGTTCACGACCAGCGCGATCTTGCCGATGTCGGTGACCTTGGACTGCTGCGGGTCCCAGGCCTCGCCGTCCTCGAAGAAGCCCGGGAAGTTCCGGCCGTCGCTCCACGGGACGTACTCGTGGGGCATCCAGTCCTTGGTGACCTTCAGATGGCGGTTGAGCTCCTTTTCGACCACCTCTTCCAGCGCGAACAGCAGCTTGGCGTCGGTCCACGCCTCCGAGCTGCCGAGGTGGGGAGAGGTGATCGTCACGGGTACTCCTGGGTGCAAAGCGAATTACCTACGGTTCCGTAGCCTACGGAGTCGTAGGTTAAGCGCGACATCAAGGCCAGCCAACCCCCGAGCAGGTGTATGTCCGGTTACATCCGGTTATCTATGCAGTTTACGGGGGGTGTGAGAGGCCCCTGAGGGCGCGAAATCACGCCGTCAGGTGGATCGAAACTTTTACCCTTGACGGCCGGAACGGGTTCCGCTTCGCCGCCGCCCGCCGCGTCGGGCGTCCGCGGGCGGCGACGGGCGGCGGCGCAGCGGGCCCGCTCACTCGTGCCAGAGGGTCTCCCGGACCTCCTCGGCCGTGGTCGGCCGCAGCTCCCCGTCCAGCAGCAGCCACCGCGTGATGCCGATCGACTCCAGGAACGGCACGTCGTGGCTCGCCACCACAAGGGCGCCCTCGTAGGACTCCAGCGCCCTGGTCAGCTGCCGCACGCTCGCCAGGTCGAGATTGTTCGTCGGCTCGTCGAGCATGAGCAGCTGCGGGGCGGGCTCCGCCAGCAGCAGTGCCGCCAGCGCCGCCCGGAACCGCTCGCCGCCCGACAGGGTGCCGGCCGGCCGGTCCGCCCGGGCGCCCCGGAAGAGGAAGTGCGCGAGCCGAGCCCGGACCAGGTTGTTCGTGGCCTGCGGGGCGAAGCGGGCCACGTTCTCCACGACCGTCCGGCTCTCGTCGAGCACGTCCAGCCGCTGTGGCAGGAACCGCGTGGTCACGTGCGTCTGCGCCGCCCCGGACTCCGGTGCGAGCTGCCCCGCGACCGTGCGCAGCAGCGTGGTCTTCCCCGAGCCGTTGCGGCCGACCAGGGCGATCCGCTCCGGCCCCCGAAGCTCCCACTCGCCCGGTACGCATGCCCCGTGCGGCAGGCGCAGATCGCTCAGGGTCAGCACGCGGCGCCCCGGCGGGACCTGCGTGGCGGGCAGCTCGATGCGGATCTCGTCGTCGTCGCGCACCGCCTCCACCGCCTGGTCCAGCCGCTCCTTCGCCTGCGCCAGCTTCTCGGTGTGCATGATCCGGTGCTTGCCGGCCGACTCCTGCGCGGCCCGCTTGCGCGCACCCATCACGATCTTCGGCTCACGCTTGCTCTCGAACATCTTCTGGCCGTACCGCCTGCGGCGCGCCAATTTGACCTGCGCGTCGGCCAGTTCGCGCTTCTGCCGCTGTACGTCGCCCTCCGCGACGCGGACCATCCGCTCGGCCGCGTCCTGTTCGGCGGCGAGCATCTCCTCGTAGTCCGTGAAGTTCCCTCCGTACCAGCGGACTTCGCCGTCGCGCAGATCGGCGATCTGGTCGACCCGCTCCAGCAGTTCCCGGTCGTGACTGACCACGAGCATCACCCCGGGCCAGGACTCGACCGCCGCGTACAGCCGGCTCCGGGCGCGCAGGTCCAGGTTGTTGGTGGGCTCGTCCAGCAGTAGGACGTCGGGACGCGCGAGCAGCAGGGCCGCCAGCCGCAGCAGTACGGACTCGCCGCCCGAGAGCTCGCCGACGGTGCGGTCCAGGCCGATCCCGGCGAGACCGAGCTGGTCGAGCGCGGCCAGGGCCCGCTCCTCCACGTCCCAGTCGTCGCCGACGGCGGTGAAGTTCGCCTCGGTGGCCTCGCCCGCCTCGATGGCGTGGAGGGCGGCGCGGACGGTGCGGATGCCGAGCGCCTCGTCCACGCGCAGCGCGGTGTCGAGCGTGACCGTTTGGGGGAGGTGGCCGACGGAGCCGGAGACGGACGACTGCCCACCGGACGGGGTCAGTTCACCGGCGATCAGCTTCAGCAGGGTGGACTTCCCGCAGCCGTTCAGGCCGATCAGACCGGTGCGGCCGGGGCCGACGGCGAGCTGGAACCCGTCGAAGACGGGAGTGCCGTCGGGCCAGTCGAAGGACAGGGCGGAGCAGGTGATGAATGCAGGGGCGTGGCTCATGGAGGCCTCCAGGTTGCGTGAGTGGTGCGTGCAACGCGGGGAGACAGCCGACGCTCAGCCGGTGACGGCGGGGGTCACGGTGGTGGGTGGTCGGTGTCTCGAACCTCAGAAGAGCAACGTCCTGCTCCGTTTCGACGGCAATGGGCCGTCAACGACGCTACGGGCGGCCGGAGCCGCCCGCAATCGAATAACCGGCGGGCCGGGTTCAGCAGGTGTCGCGCATCAGCTCGGCCAGGCTGTGGTCCATGTCGAGGTACAGGTGCTCCAGGCCCGGCGGCACCACGGTCGCCGCCCGCTCCAGGAAGCGGTGCAGCTCGGCCGTCAGCATCAGCACGATCGCGACGCCCTCCGCCGCGTGGAACTCGATCGTCGTCCGGTCGGCGTCGTACGGGCGCACCCGTACGTCGCCACGGCCCGACGGGCGGTCCAGCCCGGACTCCAGCAGCTCGCGCGAGAAGGTCCACGACACCTCGATCCCCTCCAGCGTCGCCGGGGCGGGGAAGGCCATCCGCACGGCGAACGGATCCGCACGGTCGTAGCAGAGGGTGACGGGAACGGTCTCGACCTTCGGCGCGGTGGCGACCAGACGGGCCTGTGCGGCCTGCTCGATGACAGTGATCAAGGCTCACTCCCTTGCGGCGGATCTGCTGCCGGGCTTTGGGGTGGAGCCCGGCAACCCGATAGACGCCGGAATCGGCAAATCCGTGCATGGGCAGTTGCGTGAGCTGTGTCACCGATTGGCCGGAACCGATCTGTGTGATCGCACAGAGTGACCGCGAGAGGGGAGCCGCCCGAAGGAGGGCCGGCGGTTCCCGAAGGACCCCAAGGGGCCACAGAAGGGCTGGTTACCGCTCACTCCACAGGCCCAACGCATCCGGGGAGGCGCTCTGGACGGCGAAACCGGGGTGCGTTAGCTTCCGGCGCCATGAGACTTCTGGAAGTGGGAGCGGGCCTGTGCGCGGCGGCCCTGGTGGTGGGGGCGCTCGCCGCCCCCGCCCAGGCCGGGACGGCCACGGGGAACCCGGCCGGGCAACCGTCCGGAGCGTCCGAACCGTCCGCCGAGGCCCTGGTGGCGCAGGACTTACGGAGCGCGGGCTGGGGGCTGAAGGACACCGGGAAGACCGCACGCTTCCGGGGGCTCGCCGCGGTCAGCCGCAGCACGGCCTGGGTGGCCGGTTCCCAGGGGACCGTACTGCGCACGGTCGACGGCGGCCGCAGCTGGCAGGACGTCTCGCCGCCCGGCGCGGTCGCGCAGGGGCTGGAGCTGCGCGACATCGAGGCCTTCGACGCGCGGCGCGCGGTGGCTCTGTCCATCGGGGAGGGCGAGGCCTCCAGGGTGCTGCGCACCGAGGACGGCGGCGCGACCTGGACCGAGACCTTCCGCAACCCCGACCCGCGCGCCTTCTACGACTGCCTGACCTTCTTCGACGCCCGGCACGGACTGGCGATGAGCGATCCGGTGGACGGCAGGTTCCGGATCCTGTCCACGGACGACGGCGGGCGGAACTGGCAGGTCCTGCCCGCCTCGGGCATGCCCGAGGCGCTGCCCGGCGAGGCGGGCTTCGCCGCCGGCGGCCAGTGCCTGGTCAGCGCGGGCCCGCGCGACGTCTGGCTGGCCACGGGCGGCGGGGCGAGCGCGCGGGTCCTCCATTCCGCGGACCGCGGTCTGACCTGGCGGGTCGCCGAATCCACCGTCCCGGCGGGCGACCCGGCGCGCGGGGTCTTCGCCCTCGCCTTCCGCGACCGTACGAGGGGACTCGCGGTCGGCGGCGACTACCGCACCGGACAGGCCTCCCCGCAGGCCGCGGCCGTCTCCTCCGACGGGGGACGCAGCTGGCGGCAGGCGGCGGCCCCGCCGCCGGCGTACCGCTCGGGCGCGGCCTGGTTCCCGTACAGCCGGGGGACGGCCCTCGCGGTGGGGCCGACGGGCACGGACGTGACCACGGACGGCGGCCGCAGCTGGCGGCCGCTGGAGCCGGGCTCCTTCGACACGGTCGACTGCGCGGCGGACACCGGATGCTGGGCGGCGGGGGAGAAGGGCCGGGTGGCGCGGCTGGAGCGGCACTGACCGGCCGCGCGTCCCGCGCCGACCACATCCGGGAGACGGCCTAGGTCCTGTCCGCCCTGACGGGGCCTAGGCCACCGGGTTCTCCCGCACCGTGGCCAGGTCCGCCGAGGTCTTCGTGGCGAGGAACTCGGTGATGCGGTAGGCGCAGACGCCGGCCACCGCGAAGGGGTCCTCGGACGCGATCCTCTCGATCTCGGCCCGGGACACCCCGCCGGCCAGGATCACGCCCCCGTCGCGCGGCACCTTGCGGCCCGACGCGAGGAAGACGCCCGCGGCGTAGTGGACGTCCAGCCAGGCGATGTGGGCGTCCATCTCCTCCTCGACGGCCTCGACGGGTGCGGTGTAGGTGAGCTCCATGACGAACATGATCGTCAGGCTACTCTCGCTCCATCATGACGAGTGTGAACACCCCCGCCGACGAGGCCGAAGCCCGGGCGATACAGGACGAACTGCGCCATCGGGTCGTGCTCACCGAGCCCGGCCCGCCACCCGGCCACGGGTTGGTCACGGGAGTGGACGTGGCCTACGACGACGAGCGCGACCTGGTCGCCGCCGCGGCCGTGGTGCTCGACGCCGCCACCCTGGAGGTCGTCGAGGAGGCCACCGCCGTCGGGCACGTCAGCTTCCCGTACGTGCCCGGGCTGCTCGCCTTCCGCGAGCTGCCGACCGTACTGGCCGCCCTCGACGCCCTGACCACCGGCCCCGGGCTCGTCGTCTGCGACGGCTACGGCCTCGCCCACCCGCGCGGCTTCGGCCTCGCCTGCCACCTCGGCGTGGTCACCGGGCTCCCGACGATCGGCGTCGCGAAGAACCCGTTCACCTTCACCCACGAGGAACCGGGCGCCCGGCGGGGCGACGCCGCCGCGCTGCTCGCGGCCGACGGGGCCGAGGTCGGGCGGGCGCTGCGGACGCAGGACGGGATCAAGCCGGTCTACGTCTCCGTCGGGCACCGGGTCTCGCTGGACAACGCCTGCGCGCACGCCCTGGCCCTGAGCCCCCGCTTCCGGATCCCCGAGACCACCCGGCACGCCGACTCCCTGTGCCGCCGCGCCCTGCGCGGGGCCACCGCCTAGGCCGCTTCTCTCGGATCGCCCTGCGGGTTGGGCCGGGGGCGGGTGTGCGTCGGGGTGATCCCCGCAATCCCCGCAGGGCGTCGAACGCACTTCTGCCGAGCTCTCCGACCCCTCGTCACGTTCGGTGCCCGAGGAGACGCCCCGGCGCACGCCCGCCCCCGGCACAACCGGCACCCCCGAAGCCCGGCCCGGCCCCGGCGGCGTCAGCGGGCGTCGGCCACCCGGAAGGTGATCCCCGCCTTCTGCAGGCGGTCGAGGAGGGCGTCGCCCATCGCCACGGCCGTCGTCAGCTGGCCGGCGGCCTCCGGCAGGGCGTCGTGGGCGAGGCACAGCGCCGACTCCGCCAGCATCTTCGCCGTCTCCCCGTAGCCCGGGTCGCCGCCCGACACCTCGGTGAGCACCCGTCGGCCGCCGCCCTCGCCCACGAACCGCAGGCTGAACCAGCTGCGCGCGCGGCGTTCCGCGTCCGGCCCCAGGCCCGGCTCCCAGCGGCTCATCAGCCACCGCCGGGCCTGCGGCACCTGGGCCAGGGCCACCGTCGCGCCCAGCGCCGCCGTACCGCCGACCGCGACCGGGAGGTGCTTGACGGAGGCGTAGTGCCGGTAGCGGAAGTCCGGGCCGTACCGCTCCAGGGCGGCCGCCGACCGGGCCACGATCCGCGGGTCCAGGGTGGGCAGGGGCATCGCCCAGGTGCCGGTCTCCCGGCTGAACCGCGGCGCGCCCGCCGGCCCGCGGGCCCGCCGCCCGAGCAGCCGGGGCTCGTGCAGCCGGCGCTCCCGGGCGGCGGCCAGGGTCTGGGGGCCGCGGGACAGCGCGGTCAGCGCGGAGGCCAGGGTCCCGCCGGAGAAGAGGGCGTTGGACCGCACGAACCCGTCGACCGTCAGCGGCACGCCCTCCGGCAGCTGACGGACCGTGAAGTACGCCCCCAGATCGGCCGGGATCGAGTCGAAGCCGCAGGCGTGGACGAGGCGCGCACCGGTCTCCCGGGCCCGCGCGTCGTGCTCCACGTACATCCGGTCCACGAACTCCGGCTCGCCGGTGAGGTCCACGTAGTCCGTGCCCGCGCGGGCGCAGGCGGCCACGAGCTCGGCCCCGTACCAGACGTACGGCCCCACGGTCGTGGCCAGCACCCGGGTGGACGCGGCCAGCTCGCGCAGGGCCCCGGCGTCGGCGGCGTCCGCCCGCAGCAGCGGCAGCTGCGCGCACGCCGGATCGATCGCGGCCAGCCGCTCGCGCAGCCGCTCCAGCTTCGCGAGGTCCCGGCCGGCGAGCGCCCACCGGCAGCCCGCGGGCGCGTGGGCGGCCAGGTACTCGGCGGTGAGCGCCCCCACGAACCCGGTGGCGCCGAAGAGCACGACGTCGTAGGCCCGTTCCGGCCGGTCCTGCGGGACCCGTGCGTTCATGAGCGCTCCTCCCGGGTGGGTGCCGGTGTGTCGGTGTCGGTGGCGTTGGTCGTTCCGGTGGCCGAGGCTAGCGTGACGCCCGGCCGCCCGTGCGGGCAGGTGCGACGGGAACCGCCCCTGACGAGAACAGCGCCCCGGGAACGGCCTTGCGGCCGCGCCCGGGGCGCTGCGAGTGCCACCTGTCGGTGGATCAGCCCTGCTGGTACAGGCCGAAGAGGTCGACGACGAGGTCGATGTCCTCCCAGCCCTGGTTCCAGAAGTCGACGATGCCGTTGCTTCCGGTGCTCGCCTGGACCAGGTTCGGGACGGTGTCGCCCTTCGTCCAGTTCAGGTTCGAGGAGTTGGGCGGCGTCGGCCAGGTCTCGGTGCCGTTGTCGTAGTCGTCCATCGAGTTCGGGTCCGGGGTGACCGTGAGGAACCCGTCGCCGTTCGTGTTCGTGACCGTGGAGTTCATCACGAAGCCCGTGATGCTCGGCGCGTTGTACGAGAGCGGCATGTAGACGTAGCTACGGGCGCCCAGCGGGCCCCAGGCCCAGGTCGCCGCGTCGCGGGTGTCGAGCAGGCGCTCCGGCTCGAGCGGTATGAAGGCGCTCGTGCTGTCCTTGCTGTAGTAGCCGACGACGTCGACGACGACGTCGGTGCCCGCCCAGGCGCCGTTGAAGACGCTGATCTTGCCGTCCGCGCCGACGGGCACGATGACCGAGTTGGCGATCGTCTGGCCGGGGGTGAAGTTCAGGTTGGACGCGGTGGGGGTGGCGCCGCCGCCCGGGAAGACCGACAGGTGGCCGGCCTCCTTCGGGTTGGTGACGGTCACGTTGAGGGCCACGGCGGTGATGCCCTGGGGCACGCCGCGCAGGCCGCCGATCTGGGTGGAGAAGGTCTTGCGCCCGCCGAGCTGGCCCTTGACCGTGCCGAGGCCCTCGCGGGTGTCGACGAAGCGGGACGGGGTGATCGGGGTGTAGCCGCTGGACGCGGTGGAGCTGAAGTAGCCCGTGACGTCCGCGATCAGGTCGACCGACTGGCCGCCGCGGTTGGCCAGCTCGACGTAGCCGTTCTTGCCGACGGGCACGATGACCAGGTTCGGGACGGTCTGGCCGGCCTTGAAGTTGACGTTCGACGTGGTCGGACGGTCGGTGCCCTCGGGGAACGCCGTGATGTGTCCGGCGGTCGTGGTGTTGGTGACCGTGATGTTGAGGACCACGGCGGTGACCCCGGCGGGGATCGTGCCGTTGCCGCCGACCTTCACGCGGGTGGAGCCGTACGGGGCGACCTTGCCCTTGGCGGCGCCGGTCCCGTCGCGGGTGTCGAGGAGGCGGGTGGGCGCGTACGGGGTGAAGTCCGAGCCCTGGGTGACGAACACGACCTCGTTCACGGCCGACACGGCGTTGGCGGTGTCCTTGACGGTGACCTTGACCGTGTAGGAGCCGACCTCGGCGTAGGTGTGCGGCGTGGTCAGCGTGGTGTCGCCGGACGCGCTCAGCACGTCCGTCTTGCCGTCGCCCCAGGCGATGGTGACCTCGAGGGCGCTGGGGGCGCTCGTGATGACGGTGTCCAGCTCGACCCCGTGCGCCGTGGTGCCGTAGGCGTACACACCGACCGCGAGGTCGGGGTTGGCGGCGACGGACTGCGCCTGCGGAGCGGCGGCCGCCCCGGCCTTCCCGGCGGGCAGGGCCTTGCGGACCGAGCGCTCGGCGGGGCTGGTGAAGGTGTGACCCTTCGACTTGGAACCCTTGGCCTTGCCCAGGTCCAGGTCGGGAACGGTCGCACCGTGAGCGTCGGGCTGGGCCGGGTCGGCCTGCGCCACGCCCGGGATGAGACCCACGCCTGCTGCGATTGCGGCAGCGGAAATTACAAGTCGGCGACTGCGCACCGGCCCCCCATATTTCTGGTTGAACGCTTGAACAAGTTCGAAAGCGTGTTCAGAGTACACAGCCGCACGGCGATTGATCAGGGGGGTGGCCCTACATCTTGGCCTCGCTTTCGCCGATCCAAACATCAGGGGCCGACCGATACCGGCCGAGCGCCGTCCGGGGGCTTGTGCTCGGTGGAACACGTTCCTAGCATCACCGGTGTTACATCAGTTGTGTCACACAGCCGCACACCACGGACACCATCCACGGACAACAGACGCTGGGGGCTCGATGGCAGTGACAGGCAACGGCGGCGGGGACGCGCGCGGGCGGGGCCCGCTCGCCGGACTGCGCGTCGTCGAGCTGGCGGGCATCGGCCCCGGACCGTTCGCCGCCATGCTCCTCGCCGACCTGGGCGCGGACGTCGTACGGGTGGACCGGCCCGGCGGCGGCGGGCTCGCGGTCGACCCGGCCTACGACCTCACCAACCGCGGCAAGCGCTCCGTCCTGGTCGACCTGAAGTCCGCCGACGGGCCCGCCCTCGTCCTGGACCTGGTCGAGCGGGCCGACGTCCTCGTCGAGGGGTTCCGCCCCGGGGTCGCCGAACGGCTCGGCGTCGGCCCGGCCGACTGCCACGCCCGCAACCCGAAGCTCGTCTACGGGCGGATGACCGGCTGGGGCCAGGAGGGCCCGCTCGCGCAGAGCGCCGGGCACGACATCGCGTACATCGCCGTCACCGGCGCCCTCGGCATGATCGGCAACCCGGGGGAGCCGCCGGCCGTCCCCGCCAACCTGGTCGGGGACTACGCGGGCGGCTCGCTCTACCTGGTGATCGGGCTCCTCGCCGCCCTCCAGCACGCCCGGACCACCGGCACCGGCCAGGTCGTCGACGCGGCCATCGTCGACGGCACCGCCCACCTCACCGCCATGATCCACGGGATGATGGCGGCCGGCGGCTGGCAGGACCGCCGCGGGGCCAACCTGCTCGACGGCGGCTGCCCCTTCTACGGCACCTACGAGACCTCCGACGGCGGGTACATGGCGGTCGGCGCGCTGGAGCAGCAGTTCTACGACACCTTCGTGGAGCTCCTCGGCATCGCGGACCGGGCCCCGGCCCGCAAGGACCTCGCCCGCTGGGGCGAGCTGCGCGAGGTGGTCGCCGCACGCTTCAGGACCCGTACGCGCGAGGAGTGGACGGCGGTCTTCGACGGCACCGACGCCTGCGTGGCGCCCGTGCTCTCGCTGCGCGAGGCCCCGCACCACCCGCACCTGGCCGCCCGCGCCACCTTCACCGAGTTCGGCGGGATCACCCAGCCCGCGCCGGCGCCCCGCTTCTCCGCGACCCCCGCCGCCGTCACCGGCGGCCCGGCCCAGCCGGGGGCGCACACCGAATCCGTGGCCGCCGACTGGGACGTACCGGCCCTGCTCCCGAAGGACGTCTGATGGAACTGTCGATGATGCTCGACTACGCCGGTGACCCGCGGCAGGCGGCGGACCGGGCGGCCGAGCTGGAGACGGCCGGGCTCGACGCCGTGTGGGTGGCCGAGGCCTGGGGTTTCGACTCCCCGACGATCATGGGCTACCTGGCCGCCCGCACCGAGCGCATGAAGATCGGCTCGGCCATCCTCAACGTCTACTCGCGCACCCCCGGCCTCATCGCCCAGACCGCCGCCGGCCTGGACGCGCTCTCCGGCGGCCGGGCCCTGCTCGGCCTCGGCGCCTCCGGCCCGCAGGTCGTCGAGGGCTGGCACGGGAAGCCGTACGACAAGCCGCTCGGCCGGACCCGCGAGACCGTCGAGCTGTGCCGCCGCATCTGGCGCCGCGAGACGATCGACCACCACGGCATCACCGACATGCCGCTGCCCCCGGAGCGGGGCAGCGGGCTCGGCAAGCCCCTGAAGATCCTCACCCGGCCGGTGCGCGACGCGGTCCCCGTCTACATCGCCTCGCTCGGCCCGGCCAACGTGCGGATGACCGCCGAGATCGCCGACGGCTGGCTGCCGACCCTGTTCATCCCGGAGAAGGCCGGCGCGGTGTGGGGCGGGCCCCTCGCCGAGGGCGCGGCCAAGCGGGCGCCGGAGCTCGGCCCGCTCCAGACCGTCGCCGGGGGCCTGCTCGCCATCGGCGAGGACGCGGCCGCCGTACGGGACCTCGCGCGCCCGCAGATCGCCCTGTACGTCGGCGGCATGGGAGCGGTCGGCAAGAACTTCTACAACGACCTCGCCGTGGCCTACGGCTACGAGGAGGAGGCCCGCGAGATCCAGGAGCTCTACCTCTCCGGCCGCAAGCGCGACGCGGCCGCGGCCGTCCCGGACGAGTTCTGCGAGCTGATGACCCTGTGCGGGCCCGAGGGCTACGTGCGCGAGCGCGTCGAGGCCTTCCGGGAGGCGGGCGTCACCATGCTCAACGTCACTCCCGTCGGGCCCGAGCCGGCCCGGCTGATCGAAACCGTCAAGAACTGGCTTTAGGGAGCCGACCGATGAAACGCCAGATCTTCGACGCCGACCACGAGGCGTTCCGCGAGACCGTGCGCACCTTCCTCACCAAGGAGGTGCTGCCGCACTACGAGCAGTGGGAGAAGGACGGCATCGTCAGCCGCGAGGCCTGGCGGGCCGCGGGCCGCCAGGGGCTGCTGGGCCTCGCCGTCCCCGAGGAGTACGGCGGCGGCGGGAACACCGACTTCCGCTACGCCGCCGTGATCGCGGAGGAGTTCACCCGCGCGGGCGCCCCGGGGCTGGCCATCGGCCTGCACAACGACATCATCGGCCCGTACCTGACCTCGCTCGCCACCGAGGAGCAGAAGCGCCGCTGGCTGCCCGGATTCTGCTCCGGGGAGACCATCACCGCCATCGCGATGACCGAGCCGGGGGCGGGCTCCGACCTCCAGGGGATCCGGACCACCGCCGAGGACCGCGGTGACCACTGGGTGCTGAACGGCTCCAAGACCTTCATCTCCAACGGCATCCTCGCCGACCTGGTGATCGTGGTCGCCAAGACCACCCCCGAGGGCGGGGCGCACGGACTGTCGCTGCTGGTCGTCGAGCGCGGCGCGGAGGGTTTCGAGCGCGGCCGCAACCTCGACAAGATCGGCCAGAAGTCCCAGGACACCGCCGAGCTGTTCTTCACCGACGTCCGCGTCCCGAAGCAGAACCTGCTCGGCGAGCTGAACGGGGCCTTCGTCCACCTGATGACCAATCTCGCGCAGGAGCGGATGGGCATCGCGATGGCCGGCATCGCCGCCGCCGAGCACCTGCTGGAGATCACCACGCGGTACGTGAAGGAGCGGGAGGCCTTCGGACGTCCGCTCTCCAAGCTCCAGCACATCCGCTTCGAGATCGCGGAGATGGCCACCGAGGTCGCGGTCACCCGGACCTTCCTCGACCGGTGCATCACCGACCACTCGAACGGCGAACTGGACCACGTGCACGCCTCGATGGCCAAGTGGTGGGCCACCGAGCTGCAGAAGCGCGTCGCCGACCGCTGTCTGCAACTCCACGGCGGCTACGGATACATGACCGAATACCGGGTCGCGCGGGCCTTCACCGACGGCCGCATCCAGACCATCTACGGCGGCACGACCGAGATCATGAAAGAGATCATCGGCCGCTCCCTCCTCGGCTGAACCTCCCCGGAACCCTTCCGCCCAGAACACTCCGAAAGGCTTGACCAGTGAGCACCGAAGCTTACGTATACGACGCGATCCGCACCCCGCGCGGCCGCGGCAAGGCCAATGGCTCCCTGCACGGCACCAAGCCGATCGATCTGGTCGTCGGTCTCATCGACGCCCTGCGCGAGCGCAACCCCGGCCTGGACCCCGCCACCATCGACGACATCGTGCTCGGCGTCGTCGGCCCGGTCGGCGACCAGGGCTCCGACATCGCCCGGATCGCGGCCATCGCCGCGGGCCTCCCGGACACGGTGGCCGGCGTACAGGAGAACCGCTTCTGTGCCTCCGGCCTGGAGGCCGTCAACCTGGCCGCCGCCAAGGTCCGTTCCGGCTGGGAGGACCTGGTCCTCGCGGGCGGCGTGGAGTCCATGTCCCGCGTCCCGATGGCCTCGGACGGCGGCGCCTGGTTCAACGACCCGATGACGAACTGGGACGTCAACTTCGTCCCGCAGGGCATCGGCGCCGACCTGATCGCCACCATCGAGGGATTCTCCCGGCGCGACGTGGACGAGTACGCCGCCCTCTCGCAGGAGCGCGCCGCCGCCGCCATCAAGGACGGCCGCTTCGCGAAGTCGGTCGTCCCGGTCACCGACCGCAACGGCCTGGTCGTCCTGGACCACGACGAGTTCGTCCGCCCCGGCACCACCGCCGACACCCTCGCCAAGCTGAAGCCCTCCTTCGCGGACATCGGCGAGCTCGGCGGCTTCGACGCCGTCGCGCTGCAGAAGTACCACTGGGTCGAGAAGATCGACCACGTCCACCACGCGGGCAACTCCTCCGGCATCGTCGACGGCGCCTCGCTCGTCGCGATCGGCTCCCGCGAGGCGGGCGAGCGCAACGGGCTGACCCCGCGCGCCCGGATCGTCTCCGCCGCCGTGTCCGGCTCCGAGCCCACCATCATGCTCACCGGCCCCGCCCCCGCCACCCGCAAGGCCCTAGCCAAGGCCGGACTGACCATCGACGACATCGACCTGGTCGAGATCAACGAGGCGTTCGCCGGCGTCGTGCTGCGCTTCGTCAAGGACATGGGCCTGTCCCTCGACAAGGTCAACGTCAACGGCGGCGCCATCGCGCTCGGCCACCCGCTCGGCGCCACCGGCGCGATGATCCTCGGCACGATCGTCGACGAGCTGGAGCGCCAGGACAAGCGCTACGGCCTCGTCACCCTCTGCGTCGGCGGCGGCATGGGCGTCGCCACCATCGTCGAACGCCTCTGAACCGTCCTGTCCCCAGACCCTCCTCCGCACGGACCGACACGAAAGCAGTGACCATGAGCGAGTCCACCACGATCCGCTGGGAACAGGACGAGACCGGCGTCGTCACCCTCGTCCTCGACGACCCCGACCAGTCCGCGAACACGATGAACCAGGCCTTCAAGGACTCCATCGCGGCGATCGCCGACCGCGCCGAGGCCGAGAAGGACTCCATCCGCGGCATCATCTACACCTCCGCCAAGAAGACCTTCTTCGCGGGCGGCGACCTCAAGGACATGATCCGGCTGCGCCCCGAGCACGCGCAGCTCGCCTTCGACACCGGCACCGCCATCAAGCGCTCGCTGCGCCGCATCGAGACCCTCGGCAAGCCCGTGGTCGCCGCGATCAACGGCGCGGCCCTGGGCGGCGGTTACGAGATCTGCCTCGCCTCCCACCACCGCGTGGCCCTCGACGCCCCCGGCTCCAAGATCGGCCTGCCCGAAGTCACCCTCGGCCTCCTCCCGGCCGGCGGCGGCGTCACCCGAACCGTCCGCCTGATGGGCATCGCCGACGCGCTGCTCAAGGTGCTGCTCCAGGGCACCCAGTACAACCCGAAGCGCGCCCTGGAGAACGGCCTGGTCCACGAACTGGCCGAGAGCCCCGAGGACATGCTCGCCAAGGCCCGCGCCTTCATCGACGCGAACCCCGAGTCGAAGCAGCCCTGGGACGTACCCGGCTACAAGATCCCGGGCGGTACGCCGTCCAACCCGCGGTTCGCCGCGAACCTCCCGGCCTTCCCGGCCAACCTGAAGAAGCAGCTGAACGGTGCCCCGTACCCGGCCCCGCGCAACATCCTGGCCTGCGCCGTCGAGGGCGCCCAGGTGGACTTCGAGACCGCGCTGACCATCGAGGCCCGCTACTTCACCGAGCTGGTCACCGGGCAGACCGCGAAGAACATGATCCAGGCGTTCTTCTTCGACCTGCAGGCCGTCAACGCCGGCCGCAGCCGCCCGCAGGGCGTCGCGCCCCGCAAGGTCACCAAGGTCGCCGTCCTCGGCGCCGGGATGATGGGCGCGGGCATCGCGTACACCTGCGCCCGCGCGGGCATCGAGGTGGTGCTGAAGGACGTCAGCGCCGAGGCCGCCGCCAAGGGCAAGGCGTACTCCGAGAAGCTCCTCGACAAGGCCGTCTCCCGCGGCCGGAGCACCGAGGCCCAGCGCACCGAGCTGCTCGCCCGCATCACCCCGACCGCGGACGCCGCCGACCTGGCGGGCTGCGACGCCGTCATCGAGGCCGTCTTCGAGGACACCGCCCTCAAGCACAAGGTGTTCCAGGAGATCCAGGACGTCATCGCGCCCGACGCGCTGCTGTGCTCCAACACCTCCACCCTGCCGATCTCCGGCCTCGCGCAGGGCGTGAAGCGGCCCGTCGACTTCATCGGGCTGCACTTCTTCTCGCCCGTCGACAAGATGCCGCTCGTCGAGATCATCAAGGGGGAGCAGACCGGCGACGAGGCCATCGCCCGGGCCTTCGACCTGGTCCGCCAGATCAACAAGACCCCGATCGTGGTCAACGACTCGCGCGGCTTCTTCACCTCGCGCGTCATCGGCCAGTTCATCAACGAGGGCGTGGCCATGGTCGGCGAGGGCATCGAGCCCGCCTCGATCGAGCAGGCCGCCGCCCAGGCCGGCTACCCGGCCAAGGTGCTCTCGCTGATGGACGAGCTCACCCTCACCCTGCCGCGCAAGATCCGCAACGAGACCCGCAAGGCCGTCGAGGCCGAGGGCCGGACCTGGACCGAGCACCCCGCCGACACCGTCATCGACCGGATGGTCGACGAGTTCGGCCGCCCGGGCCGCAGCGGCGGGGCCGGCTTCTACGCGTACGACGAGGCGGGCAAGCGCGCCGGCATCTGGCCGGGCCTGCGCGAGCACTTCGCCAAGCCGGATGCCGACATCCCGTTCACCGACATGAAGGAGCGGATGCTCTTCTCCGAGGCCCTGGACACCGTCCGCTGCCTCGACGAGGGCGTCCTCACCTCGATCGCCGACGCCAACATCGGCTCCATCATGGGCATCGGCTTCCCGGCCTGGACCGGCGGCGTGATCCAGTACATCAACGGCTACGAGGGCGGTCTGCCGGGCTTCGTCGCCCGCTCCCGTGAGCTGGCCGCCCAGTACGGCGAGCGCTTCACCCCGCCCGCCTCCCTCGTGGAGAAGGCCGAGCGCGGCGAGACGTACAGCGACTGAGCGCACGGCGGCGTACCGCGGTCCCGGGGCGGTTGCCGCCCCGGGACCGCGGGCACGGCGGGGTCAGCGCACGGCGAGGGACGCGAACACGCCCCGGTGCGCGGTCCCGTCCGGGCCGGTCCAGCCCGCGGTGACCTCGCCGAGGGGCTCGGCCGCCGGTGCCGCCTCCCCGAGCACGCGCGTCACGGTGAGCGCGTCGGCGCCCGTCGGCTCCGGTCCGTCGTACCGCGCGGTGACGGTGGGGTCCGGGGTGTCGCTCAGGCTCTGCGCCTGCGGCTGGGCGCTGCCCTGGAACAGCGCGAGCAGCTGCGCCGTCAGCACCGGGTCGTGCGGCCCGTCGTACACCCAGCGGCGTCCCAGGACGCCGTGCTCGGTGGTGCCGACCAGGGCCGCCTCGGCGCCCGCCAGCGGCGCGCCGCGGTAGGTGAGCGGCACGTGGTACGCCGTCGGCTCCCCGCCGGAGGTGTCGGTGACCACCATGAACTCGATGCCCACCTCGCCCTCGGGGTCGTCGAGCCGGAAACCGCCCGCGCGGGCCAGGACCGGCGGCCGTCCGGTGGGCAGGTACCAGGGCTGGGCCGGCAGCCACGCGGCAAGCAGCTCCAGCTTGCCGGGGCTCATCGTGGTCTTGTGGATGATCGCCATGACGGCGAACCTACCTGGTGGGGAGCCCTGTTGGGCGAACCGCTGGGGCTGCGGGGCGTCACGCCTCCGGGGCGAACGCCGCCTTCAGCTCCTCCTTCAGCGACCGCTGGAAGGCCGTCACCAGGGCCTGGACCACCATCGGCTGCATGTGCGCCGACAGCGCCTTCATCGACTCCACCCGCTCCGGATCGCTCTCGTCGCGCGTGAACGGTCCCCACACCTCGTCCCGGAACAGGGCCGTCAGCTCGTGCGCGGCCGACCTGGTGTGCTCCATCAGCACCCTGCGCGCCGCCAGGATCGTCTCGTGCGCGATCGGTACGTCGAGCAGCGCGACCCCCAGCCGCAGCAGCCCCACGTCCACCCGGAACCCGTCGCCCGAGGCGGCGAGCACGTTCATCGCCGTCAGCCGCCGCACGTCGGTGTCCGACAGGCCCCGCCCGGCCCGCTTCTCCAGCTCCTCGCGCGAGACCTCCTGGGCCGCGTCCGGAGCCCAACTGGCCACCATCGCCCGGTGGATCGCCAGGTCGTGGGCGCTCAGGTCGTCGGGCAGCGCGTCCAGATAGCGCTCGATGGCGGACAGGGTCATGCCCTGGTGCTGCAGCTCCTCGATCAGGGCCAGCCGGGACAGGTGCTCCGGCCCGTAGTGGCCGACCCGACGAGGGCCGATCACGGGAGGGGGCAAAAGCCCGCGGGTGCTGTAGAACCGTACGGTGCGCACGGTGACACCCGCCCTGGCCGCCAGCTCGTCGACGGTGAGCATCGGCTCGGTTGCCTGGTCGGCCATCGTCTGCGCCTCGCTCTCTGCTCCACAGCTTGGGTTCAACAGTATTGCTGTCGCACCAACGATGTGAAACGGCCAGGAGCTGCCCATGACCACGAATCTGCGACTGCCCGGACGACCCGAAGAGATCACCTTCCCCGCCCTGCTGGCCCGCAACGCCGCCGAGCACGGGGACCTCCCCGCCCTCTCGTGGCGCGCGGGCCCCGGCTCCGCCGAGTGGACGACCCTCACCTGGAGCGAGGTCCGCCGCAAGGTGGCCGTCCTCGCCTCCGGCTACGCCGCCCTCGGGGTCGAGCGCGGCGAGCACGTCCTGATGATGATGGGCAACCGTCCCGAGCACTGGCTCAGCGACCTCGCCCTCGTCCACCTCGGCGCCGTGCCCGTCACCGTGTACGGGACCTCCGCGCCCGAGCAGATCGCCCACATCGCCCGCCACAGCCGGGCCAGGGTCGCCGTCGTCGAGGGCGCCCGCGAACTGCGGCGGTGGGAGCCGCTGCTGGCCGACGCGACCGTTCCGCTGGAGCGCCTCGTCGTGGCCGAGGCGGCCGACGCGGGCGGGCACTCCACGTACGGCTCCCTGCACGCGGGCGGGGCCCGGCTGCACCGCGCCGACGCCTTCGAGAAGGCCTGGCAGGAGACGCGCCCCGAGGACCCGCTGACCGTCGTCTACACCTCCGGGACCACCGGCGACCCCAAGGGCGTGCGGCTCACCCACCGCAACCTCATGCTCCAGGCGATCCGCCTCGACCGGCACGTCGAGCTGCCCGAGCACGCCGAGCACCTCTGCTACCTGCCCTTCGCGCACATCGCCGAGCGGGTCCTCGGCATCTACCTGCCCCTGCTGCGGGCCGCGCACGTACGGCTGTGCGCCGACCCCACCGCCGTGGCGGGGGCGGTCCGCGAACTGCACCCGGTCCAGTTCTTCGGCGTGCCGCGCGTGTGGGAGAAGCTCGCCGCCTCGGTCCGCGCGGTCCTCGCGCAGCTGCCCGAGGCCCAGCGCACGGCCATCGAGGCCGCGAACGACCTGGCCCGCGCCCGGGCCGGCCACCAGGAGCGGGGCGAGGAGGTGCCGGCCGCGCTCGAAGCCTCGTACGCCGGGGCGAAGGAGCAGGTGCTGGACCCGCTGCTGCGGATGGCGGGCCTGGACCGCCTGATGTGGACGGCCAGTGCCACCGCGCCGATGCCGATCGACGTGGTCCGCTTCTGGGCCGGCTGGGGCATCACGATCATGGACGCCTGGGGGCTCACCGAGACTGCGGGCGTGTGCACGGTCAACAGCCCGGACCGCTTCCGGCTCGGCTCGGTGGGCCGCCCGATCGAGGGGCTGGAGCTGAGGCTCGCCGAGGACGGGGAGATCCTCACCCGCGGCGCGACCGTCTTCGGCGGCTATCTGCGGCCGGACGGCACGGTGGAGAGCGCGTCCGACGCCGAGGGCTGGTTCCCCACCGGGGACGTGGGCCGGCTCGACGAGGACGGGTTCCTCTGGCTGACCGACCGCAAGAAGGAACTGATCATCACCTCGAACGGCAAGAACGTCTCGCCGGCGCTGGTGGAGAACACGGTCAAGGAGCACCCGCTGATCGGCCAGGCCCTGGTCCACGGCGACGGCCGGTCCTACCTCGTCGCCCTGCTGGTCCTGGACCCCGAACTGGCCCCGGTCTGGGCCGCCGCCCGGGGCATCGAGGCCGCCTCCCCGGCCGAGCTCGCCGCGCACCCGGCCGTCCGGGAGGAGATCGCCCGCGCGGTCGAGGCGGCCAACGCCCGGCTCAACCGGACCGAGCAGATCAAGCGGTACCGGCTGCTGACCGGGGAGTGGGGTCCCGACAGCGGCGAGCTCACGCCCTCGCTCAAGCTCCGCCGCCGGGTGATCCGCGACAAGTACGGGGCACTGATCGACGGACTGTACGAGGAGCCGTACGAGGCTCCGTGACGGGCTGAGCCGGCGCACCGCACCCGGGGGGACGGACCGGGTGCGGTGCGCGGCCGCTAGCGGCCGATCAGCGGGTAGTGGTCGGAGAGGTTGGTGTAGGTGTAGGAGGTGCCCCAGCTGGAGACCGTCCAGGGCGCCGACTGCTCCTTGACCACGTTGTTCTCCCAGCCCGCGGGACGGGCATTGCCCTTGCGGTAGAGGACGTAGTCCAGGTCCTCGCGCGGGTCGGTCGGGTAGCGGTAGTTCGCTATCGAGTTCTGGGCGGTGTCGAAGGAGTACGGGTGGCCCGTGCGCGTGTCGGAGCCCGCCAGGTCGGTGTTGGCGAGCAGGGCGGCGTACTCGGGCGTGCGCGAGTCGACGTTCAGGTCGCCCGCCACGATGACCTGCTCGTTCGCCGGGATGTTCTTCCCGTCGAGGAAGGCGTCGATCGCGCGGAACTGGCGGGCGCGCATGTCCGCCGCCTCGCCCGCGCCGCAGCCCGGGTCGGTGGACTGGGCGTGCGTGCCGACCACGTGCACCTTCGCGCCGTTCACGTTCAGCACCACGTAGGCGAAGCCCTTGTTGGACCACCAGTCGGCGCCGCAGGCGTCCTTGTAGACCACCTGCTCCTTGCGGACGATCGGCCACTTGCTCAGGACCGTGACGCCGCCGTCCTCCGGGGTGGTGGAGGAGTAGGCGCCGCCCGTGGCGTCCCAGCCGCTCTTGCTGCGGCCGACGACCGGGGTCTGGTACGGGTACTGCGCCGCCGAGTTGGCCTTCAGCGCGTCCGACGCGCCGTTGTCGAAGGCCTCCTGGAGCACCACCACGTCGTGGCCCTGGTAGAAGGAGGCCTTGGGGATCTCCGCGGCCCGGTGGTCCTGGCCCCAGTTCGGATACAGGTTCTTGCTCATCAGGAACACGTTGTACGACAGGACGCTGAGCCGCGGGGCGGCGGCGCCCTCCGCGGCCGTGGCGGCGGGCGCGGAGGTGGCGGCCAGGGCGCCGGCGGCGACCGCCGCTACGGCCGCCGCGGCGGCACGGTGGCGACGGGGGGAGTTCTGCGGCATAGGGGACTCCATCATTCCTGCGGGAAGATCGGCTCCGTCATCCAAGCAGCCACGGTTACCTCTGGGTAACACCCGTGCAGCGACTTTCTGTCCGGCGCGGGGCCATCTGGCTCTCGCATACTGGTGACATGGAAAGAACGGCAGCCCACGCATCCGAAAGCCGCCCCGCGCGCCCCCGCACCGACCCCGAGCCGCCGCCCCCGGGCGGGGTGCTGTGGACCATCGCCGGCGACGTCCGGGCCCTGCTGATGCTGCCCGCCGCCTTCACCCTGCAGGTCGCCCACCCCGCGATCGGGGCCGGCGTCGACCAGTACTCCGTCTTCCGCACCGACCCCTGGGGCCGCGGCGAGCGCTCGCTGCGCTCGGTCCAGCTGTGGGTGTACGGCGGGGAGGAAGCCGCCGAGGAGGGCCGCCGGGTCCGCCGCCTGCACAAGGAGATCCAGGGCACCGACACCCGCGGCCGGCGCTACCACTCCCTCGACCCCGCCTGCTACTCCTGGGTGCACGCCACCGGCTTCCCCGTCTACCTGTACGCCGGGCGCTACCTGCTGCGCCGCTTCACCCCCGCCCAGGAGCGGCAGCTCTACCGGGAATGGCTGCAGGTGGGCCGGATCCTCGGCATCCACGACCGGGACATGCCGCAGAGCATCGAGGAGTACTGGACGTACTGGGGCCGGATGCTGGCCGAGGAGATAGAGCCCACCAAGGTCGCCCGCGAGCTGATCGCCACCGATGTGCCGCTGCCGCGGCCCGAGTCCGGATCCTTCGCCGTACGCCTGTTGCTGCGGCTCACCTGGCCCGCCCTGCGGGCGGCCTTCCTGCACCTGCGGGCCTTCGTCACCGTCGGGTACATGCCGCCCGAGGCGCGGGCCGCCCTCGGACTGGAATGGAGCCCGGCCCAGGAGCGCAGGCTCCGCAGGTTCAGCACGGCCCTGCGGCTCCTCGTACCCCTGCTGCCGGAGCGGCTGCGCTACCTGCCCATCGCGCGGGCGGCGCGCGCCCGATGGCGCGCCGCCGCCCGCTGACGGGACTCAGTGCTCGTCGTGCGTGTGGATCGTGTTCGTCTCCGCGATCTTCTTCCAGGACCTCGGCTCCGCGGCGGGCTTCGCCGGCTTGGCGGGAGCGGCCTGCTGTGAGCGGGCCGCGGGCTTGCCGGCCGCCGGGTTCAGGGCCGAGGCCTCCGGCTTGCCCGGGGTGTAGAGCCAGGTCTCGAACAGCTGGGCCAGCGGCTTGGCCGAGACCTTCTCCGCGTAGCGCACGAAGTCCCCGACCTTGGCGTTGCCGTAGGCCCGCTCGGTCGGCCAGCCCTTGAGGATCTGGAAGAACTTCTCGTCGCCGATCTCGTTGCGCAGCGCCTGCAGGGCGATGGCGCCACGGTCGTAGACGGCGCCGTGGAACTGGTTCTCCGGACCGGGGTCACCCGGCTTGACCTGCCAGAACGCGTCCTCGGCCGGGCGCAGGGCGTAGGCCCAGTCGGCGAGCTCCTGCGCGGTGCCCTCGCCCTCCTTCTCCGACCACAGCCACTGGCTGTAGCGGGCGAAGCCCTCGTTGATCCAGATGTCCTTCCAGCCCTCGACGGACACGCTGTCGCCGTACCACTGGTGGGCCAGCTCGTGGACGACCACCGAGACGTTGGCGCCGTTGCGGAACTGGCCCGGACCGTAGAACGGCCTCGTCTGCGTCTCCAGCGCGTAGCCGGCGTTCACGTTCGGCACGTAACCGCCCAGCGCGTTGAAGGGGTACGGGCCGAAGACCCCCTCCAGCCACTCGGTGACCTCGCCGGTGCGCTCCACGCTCGCGCGCGCCGCGCCCGCGTTGTCGCCGAGGTCCTTGCTGTAGGCGTTCACGATCGGCAGCCCGCTCGCCGTCGTGTCGGTGGTGATGTCGAACTTGCCGACGGCGAGGGTGGCGAGGTAGGTGGCCTGCGGCTTGTTGGAGCGCCAGTTGTACCGGGTCCAGCCGAGCCGCGAGGTCTGCGACTGGAGCACGCCGTTGCTGATGGCCTGGGTGCCGTCGGGGACGTTGACGGAGACGTCGAAGGTGGCCTTGTCCGTGGGGTGGTCGTTGCTCGGGAACCACCAGGCCGCCGAGTCCGGCTCCTGCGCGGCCACACCGCCGTCCGGCGTGCGCTGCCACGCCGACCAGCCGTCCACCTTGAACTCGGAGGGCTTCCCGGCGTACTTGACGACGACGCTGATCGGGGTGTTGCGCGCCAGCGGCTTCGCCGGGGTGACCTCCAGCTCGTGGTCGCCGGACGTGGCGAACTTCGCCTTGGCCCCGTTGACGCGGATCTCGCTGACCTTGAGGCCGAAGTCGAGGTTGAAGCGGGACAGGTCCTGCTTGGTGGTGGCGAGGAGGGTGGCGGTGCCTTCCAGCAGGTCCGTCTTGGGCTGGTACTGCAGACGGAGGTCGTAGTGGGACACGTCGTATCCGCCGTTGCCGCTGGCCGGGTAGTAGGGGTCGCCGATACCCGGGGCACCCGGACCGGCACTCGCCGCCGACGCCGGGATCACCAGCAGCAGGGAAGCGGCGAGCACGCTCGGGGCGATGACTTTGCGGTGCACGAATGACTCCAAGTGGTAGGGGAGGCAGGTCGGTTCCAGGTCTTGTGTCTCGACCGTATTCACCCGTGATCACTCACGTCATGTCCATGGCCCCTGCTGTCACACGATCGCCATTCGGCCGTCACGGTATGGCGGACGGAGCGGGACGTACGCCGGGGGTGCCGCGCACCGGGCGCACCCCGCCGACGACCCGGCGCGGCCCGTCCGGGGCCCGTGGCCTGCGGCGCAGCCGCCGGGCCACGGCCCCGCCGGGGTCCGGGCGGCCGAGGCCGCGGCGCGCGCCGAGGGCGGGGAGCACCTCGCCCGGGAGCGCTCCCGGGCGCGCCGGATCGGCCGAATCGGGCCTGACGAACGGGCCCTGACGCATCGGGGGAAGGCGTCCGCCTTCAGGGGCGGGATGCGGCCGGGGTGTGGACGAGGTGCAGGATCCGTCCGTCGGCGGTCCCGGCGTACAGCCCGCCCCCGGGTACGGGTGCCACCACCAGCGACAGCGCGACGGTCGGGAGACCGTGGACCCTCAGCTCCGTACGACGGCGCACCGAGCCCTCGGCGGCGTCCAGTGCCACCAGGGTGCCGTCGCTCCGGGCGACGTGCACCAGCTCCCCGTCGGTGTCCAGGGCGGTGGCGGGGGCGTCCGCCCGGTACCGCCACAGCACGCTCCCGTCGGTCAGGGAGCGCCGCACGACGTACGACTCGCCCCTCCGGTGGTCCGTGCCCGCGTACACGAGGGAGCGCCCGATCTCGGCCGCCGGACCGCTCGCGTGCTGCCTCCCGGGCTCCGGCGCGTGCGGGAAGAGCCGGCGGAGCGTGCCGTCCGGGCCGACGGTCGTGATCCACTTGTCCCGGTACGGCCTGCGGGGGTCGAAGCCCACCAGCAGGTACGGCCGGGTGGCGTGGCGGACCGGAAAGTCGTGGAGGAAGCCCGTACCCGACGGACCGTCCACCGGGCCGTCCGGGCCCGGGGCGAGCAGGGTCCACGGGACGTCCCGGTACTGCTCCACCGGCCGCAGGAACGTACGGTCACCGCCGGCCACGAAGGTCACGGGGTGTTCCACCGGCACGGTCTCCAGGACGCTGCCGTCGTCGGCCGAGAGCCGGACGACCCGTGGCGCGGGGTGCTCCTTGCGGTGGGGCGGGCGCAGCCGTTCCGCGTCGGCCCAGACCGAGGCCCGGCCCGGGGCCGCGTCCGGGGCTCCGGGGGCGAGGAGCAGCCGGCGGCCGCCTTCCGCATCCGGGACCGCCCACTGCCGTTCCCCCGAGGGGAGCCACGCCTCGGCGAGGACACCGTCCAGGGCCGCCAGGACCCGTCCGTCGGGCAGGGCCTCGACCGAGCGCACCCGGGTCCGCGGAATCCACTCCCGGCCGGCCCGGGCCGCGAGGCCGCGCAGGAGCCGGCGGGCGTCCGGACCGGGGTCCGCGCGGTCGAACTCCGCCGCAGGGACGCTCAGTTCCGCCAGGGCGACGCCCTGGTGCCCGACCCGGGTCCAGTCGGGGCGCTCGATCACGGCCGTGTGCGCCTGCCCGTGCGCGCCCGGGTCCTGCCAGTCGTCCGGCGGCGCCAGGGTGAGGCGCAGTGCGGTCGGGCTCTGCCATGCCACGCGAACGACCTCGCGCGGGTACGGGAGTACGGACACGGCCTCACCGGTGTCCAGGCGGACCAGCAGCAGTTCGCCCGTGAAGTCGTAGCCGCCGTCGTACCCACCGGTGCCGACGGCCAGCAGGGGCAGCACGGGGTGGAAGGCCAGGCAGTTCACCTCCTCGCGGGACGGCACCAGGTGCCGGCACCGCAGGCCGTCCCGCTCGTACACGCCGATCCGGTGCTCGATCCACCGCCGGTCGCCGCTGCCGTGACCGTTCCACTCCAGCCGGCCCACGTCACCGCCCACGGCGACCAGTCCCGAAGGGGCATCGGCGACGGCCGCCCTCGGCCGGCCGATCTCGGCGAACGGCCCGTCGCCGAACACACGCCGGACGGTCGGCACAGCAGTCATACGGAAAAACCTCCGGGGGAACGGCACGCACGGACGGCCGCCGTCCCGGACCGGCACGGCGGCCGTCCATCGTCGCGACCCCCACCCACGGAAACCAAACGGGTTTCACCCCCTGAGGCTGAAAGCCCCGTACGGGCAGGCGATGTGCGGTGACGAGGACGCCGGAGCCGGGCCGGCCGAGGGCGCGGGGAAGGTGTCCACGGGGTGAGACGCGCACCACCGGCCGGCGCCCTACCCGGCGTACCGAACAGTCGGTAGCGTGCGGCGCATGACCTTTCCCTTGCTCGCCGCCCGTCGTTGCTGGCACGCCGCGATCAACCCGCTGCACGCCACCGTCTACTTCTCGCCGGAGATCGCCAAGGAATTCGCCGCCCTCGGCGTCACCGACCCGGTGGCCGTCAACCTGGCCCACCGGTCGGCCGCGATGGGCGCCGTCGGGGCGGGCGCGGTCACCGCCACCTTCTACAACTACCGCCACGACCTCGTCGCCCGGCACCTGCCCGCCGTCTGGGACACCACCACCCCCGAGGAGGCCCTCGCCGCCCGGCTGCGGGCCGCCGACGGCTGCCTGCGCCGGCTCCTCGGCGCCGAGGCCATAGCCTCGCCCGAACTCGCCGAGGCCGCCGACCTGGCGATGCGCGCCACCGAGGCCTGCACCCGGCACGCCCGCACCCTCTACGCCGCCCACGCCGACCTCCCCGTACCGCAGGAGCCGCACCTGCGCCTGTGGCACGCCACCACCCTGCTGCGCGAACACCGCGGCGACGGCCACCTCGCCGCCCTGCTCCTGGCGGGCCTGGACCCGGTCGAGGCACTGGTCAGCCACACCGCCACCGGCAAGGGCATGACCCCGAAGTGGCTCAAGGGCATGCGCGGCTGGGAGCAGGCCGACCTGGACGCCGCGGCCGCCCGGCTGCGCGAGCGCGGCGTGCTCGACGCCGCCGGCGAGCTGACCGAGCAGGGCGTCGCCCTGCGCGAGCAGCTGGAGCACGACACCGACCGCCTGGACGCCGCCCCCTACGAGCACCTCGGCGAGGCCGGCCTGGCCCGCCTCACGGAGCTCGGCGGCGCCCTCGTGGTCAAGGCCGTGACCGCCGGGGCCTTCCCCGCCGACCTCATGGGGAAGGGCTGACGGACAGGGCTCCCGCCGTCCGTCACCGCCACCTGCCACAATTGGCAGCCTTCCAGTGCAAACGAAGGCAGGCGGGACCCGATCGTGACGATGTCCATCGAAGGCAGGATCGCCGAGGAGCTCGGCGTACGGGAGCGGCAGGTCAAGGCCGCCGTCGAGCTGCTCGACGGCGGCTCCACCGTGCCGTTCATCGCGCGCTACCGCAAGGAAGCGACGGAGATGCTCGACGACGCCCAGCTGCGCACCCTCGAGGAGCGGCTGCGGTATCTGCGCGAGCTGGAGGACCGGCGCGCGGCGATCCTCGACTCCGTACGGGAACAGGGCAAGCTCGACGCCGAGCTGGAGGCCCGGATCAACGCGGCCGACACCAAAGCCCGGCTGGAGGACATCTACCTCCCCTTCAAGCCCAAGCGGCGCACCAAGGCGCAGATCGCCCGCGAGGCCGGGCTGGAGCCGCTCGCGGACGGCCTGCTGGCCGACCCGTCCGTGGAACCGGCCGCCGCGGCCGCCGCGTTCGTCGACGCCGACAAGGGCGTCGCCGACCCGGCAGCCGCCCTCGAAGGCGCCCGCGCCATCCTCACCGAGCGGTTCGGCGAGGACGCCGACCTGATCGGCGAACTGCGCGAGCGCATGTGGGGCCGCGGCCGGCTCGCCGCGAAGGTCCGCGAGGGCAAGGAGGAGGCGGGCGCCAAGTTCGCCGACTACTTCGACTTCGCCGAGCCGTTCACCGCGCTGCCCTCGCACCGCGTCCTCGCCATGCTGCGCGGCGAGAAGGAGGACGTCCTCGACCTCAACCTGGAGCCCGAGGCCCCCGAAGACACGGCGACCCCCGGCCCGTCCACGTACGAGGGCATGATCGCCCGCCGCTTCGGCGTGGGCGACCGAGGCCGTCCCGGCGACAAGTGGCTGGGCGACACGGTCCGCTGGGCCTGGCGCACGAAGATCCAGGTGCACCTCGGCATCGACCTGCGGATGCGGCTGCGCCAGGCCGCCGAGGACGAGGCCGTACGGGTCTTCGCGTCCAACCTGCGCGACCTGCTGCTCGCGGCGCCCGCCGGCACACGGGCCACGCTCGGCCTGGACCCGGGCTTCCGTACCGGCGTGAAGGTCGCCGTCGTGGACGCCACCGGCAAGGTCGTGGCCACGGACGTGATCTACCCGCACGTGCCCGCCAACAAGTGGGACGAGTCCCTCGCCAAGCTTGCCCGCCTCGCGAAGGAGCACGCGGTCGAGCTGGTCGCCATCGGCAACGGCACCGCCTCCCGCGAGACCGACAAGCTCGCCGGCGACCTCATCACCCGCCACCCCGAACTGGGACTCACCAAGGTGATGGTCTCGGAGGCGGGCGCCTCCGTGTACTCGGCCTCGGCCTTCGCCTCGCAGGAACTGCCCGGCATGGACGTGTCGCTGCGCGGCGCCGTCTCCATCGCCCGCCGCCTCCAGGACCCGCTCGCCGAGCTGGTCAAGATCGACCCGAAGTCGATCGGCGTCGGCCAGTACCAGCACGACCTCTCCGAGATGAAGCTCTCGCGCTCGCTCGACGCGGTCGTCGAGGACTGCGTGAACGGCGTCGGCGTCGACGTCAACACCGCCTCCGCGCCCCTGCTCTCGCGCGTGTCGGGCATCAGCGGCGGCCTCGCCGAGAACATCGTGGCCCACCGCGACGCCAACGGCCCCTTCCGCAGCCGCAAGGGGCTCAAGGACGTGGCCCGCCTCGGCCCGAAGGCGTACGAGCAGTGCGCGGGCTTCCTGCGGATCCGCGGCGGGGACGACCCGCTGGACGGCTCGGCCGTGCACCCCGAGGCCTACCCGGTCGTGCGGGCCATGGGCAAGACGGCGGGCGGCGAGGTGGCGGCCCTGATCGGCAACACCTCCGTGCTGCGCTCCCTGCGCCCCGAGCAGTTCGTCACCGAGGCCTTCGGCCTGCCCACGGTCACCGACATCCTGCGCGAGCTGGAGAAGCCGGGCCGCGACCCGCGTCCCGCCTTCAAGACGGCCACCTTCAAGGAGGGCGTGGAGAAGATCGGCGACCTTGCCCCCGGGATGATCCTGGAGGGAGTGGTCACCAACGTGGCCGCCTTCGGCGCCTTCATCGACATCGGCGTCCACCAGGACGGCCTGGCACACGTCTCGGCGCTGTCGAGGAACTTCGTCAAGGACCCGCGGGACGTGGTCAAGCCGGGCGACATCGTCCGCGTGAAGGTCATGGACGTGGACATCCCGCGCAAGCGGATCTCGCTCACCCTGCGGCTGGAGGACGAGGCCGGGGCCGAGCGCGGCGCGGGCGCCCCCAGGCAGCGCGAGGACCGGCGGGGCGGCGGCTCCGGCGACGGCCGTCCCCCGCAGCAGCGGGGTGGGGGCGGTGGCACCCGCGAGGGCGGCCGGAACCAGGGCGAGCGCGGCCAGGGCGGCCAGGGCCAGCGCCAGGGCGGTGGCGGTGCCCCCGCCCCCGCGAACAGCGCGATGGCGGACGCGCTGCGCCGCGCGGGCCTCACGGCCCCCGAGGAGCGCCGCAAGCGGTAGGCATCGTCAAGGGCGGCTTGCAGCCACCCGGCGCGTCAGGGTCTCGCGCGCGATGGCCGAATAGGGTCCCCACCTGGGGACTTGTCTTGCCAACTCGCGTACAAGATCTGTAGGCATGGTGGAACGCCCGTTCGTCATCCGGCGGACGGGCTTCCGTGTTTCCCCCTCAGGACCGCATTCCCCGAGGCCGCCTTGAAGGCACAGGACGTCATGCCCATGCCCACACACGCCTACCGACGCTGCCCCGGAAAGGGTCCGAAGAGGGATCACATGCCCCACCGGCAACTCAGCCTTCGTAAACGGTGCGAGAACATTCTCGGCCATCTGGATCTGACCCACCCCTTCTCCCTCGACGGGCTGTGCAACCGGATAGCCGAGCAGCGGGGCCGCCCCATCCGGCTGCACCCGCTCCCGAAGGAGGCGGCGGAGTCCGGGGTCTGCGGACTGTGGGTGGGCACGGCCAGCGTCGACTACGTCTTCTACGAGGCGCAGACCACCCCGCTGCACCGGGAGCACATCGTCCTCCACGAACTCGGCCACATCCTCTTCGGGCACAACTCGCTGGAGGGCGAGGAGACCGACGGCGAGGCTCCCACCGTGCTCGGGCGCACCAACTACACCACCCGCCAGGAGCAGGAGGCGGAGATGCTCGCCAGCATGATCCGCATCCGCACGGCGAACGCCGGCCCGCGCCCGGCCGACCGCGACCGCGGCACCCTGGCCCGGCTGGAGTCGGCCATGGGCTACGAGCGGGGCAACGATGGCAGCTGACCTCACCGCCTTCGGCGACTGGCTCGCCGTCCCCAGCGTGGTGTGCCTGTGGGCCGCCGTCCTGCTCCGCGCTCCCGGCGCCCTGCGCTCCCCCCAGCAGCGCGGCCTGTGGCTGGCCGTCGCCACCGCCGCCGCCGCGATGACGCTGAACCTCCCGGACGTGGTCGGCTACGCGATGAACCGCGGCGCCGGCTACGCCCACACCATCGGCCTCGTCCGCAACCTCATCGGCGTACTGTCGGCGGGCGCCGTGCTCTACTTCGTCGCCGCCGCCACCCGCGGCCGCAGGCTCCAACTCGCCTCCTGGATCGCCACGCTGGCCTGGCTGGGCACACTCCTCGCCCTGGACGCGGCCGCCCCCGGCCACGGCACGCACACCATGCCGCCGGTCGGCGACCCGGTGCCCTCCCTCGCGTACTGGCTGGTGCTGATCTCCGCGCACGTCATCGCCAACACCGTCTGCGTGGCCCTGTGCTGGCGCTACAGCCGGCGCACCGAGAGCCGGGGACTGGCCGCCGGACTGCGCCTGTTCGGCCTCGGCACCGCGCTCGCCGGCCTGTTCTGGCTGGCGTACCTGCTCAAGGCCCTGTTCGGCAGCACCTGGGCGATGCCCGCCCTGCCGCTGCTGATGAACCTGCACGGCCTGCTGCGCGCCGCCGCGATCCTCGTGCCCACCCTGTTCACCCTCCGCCGGACCGCCGCCGACACCGCCACCGCCTGGCGGCTGTGGCCGCTCTGGCGCGACCTGGTCGAAGCCGTCCCGCACGTGGCCCTCAACAAGCCGCGCGCCGGCCGGGTGGTGGAGCTGCTGTGGCCGCCGGTCCCGCGCAACCTGCTGGTGTACCGCAAGGTCATCGAGACGCGCGACGCGATCCTGATCCTGGGGGAGTACGCGCCCGCTGGCGCGCTGGAGCGGGCCCGCGGCCAGGCCGCCGGACAGGGGGTCCCCGAGCAGCGGGCCACCGCGGCCGCGCTGGCCCGCGTACTGAAGGAGGCGCGGCAGGCGAAGCTCGACGGACTGCCCGGGCAGCCGGGCGAGGCCGCCGCGCTGGAGCTGCCCGCCTCGATCCACACCTCGCAGGAGGGCGGGGACCTGGCGGACGAGGCCCGGTTCCTCGTCGACGTGGCCCAGGCCTACGTCTCTCCCGCCGGCACCACGTCCGTCAGCACAAGGAAGTGAACCCGTCTTGACCACCGCAGGAACCACCGTACTGATCACCGGGGCCAGCGCCGGACTGGGCGCGGCCTTCGCCCGCGGCTTCGCGGCCAAGGGCTGCGACCTGGTCCTCGTCGCCCGCGACAAGGACCGGCTCGAAGCCGTCGCCGCACAACTGGGCCGCGAGTACGGCACCGTGTGCGAGGTGCTGCCCGCCGACCTGCTGGACGCGGGGGACTGCGCGGCGGTCGCCGAGCGGCTCGCCGACCGGTCCCGGCCCGTGGACATGCTGGTCAACAACGCGGGCTTCGGACTGCCCGCGCCCTTCCCGTACAGCCCGGTCGAGGACGAGGAGCGGATGCTCGACCTGCTCGTGAAGGTCCCGCTCCGGCTCACCCACGCCGTCCTGCCGGGCCTGCGCGAACGCCGCCGGGGCGCGGTCCTCAACGTCTCCTCGGTGGCGGGGCTCCTGCCGACCGGCACGTACGGGGCCGCCAAGGCCTGGATCACCGCGTTCAGCGAGTCGCTCCGGGTGGACATGGCGCCGTACGGGGTCCGGGTGCTGGCCGTGGTCCCCGGCTTCACCCGCACCGAGTTCCAGGAGCGCGCCGGCATGGACGTCAGCGCGCTGCGCGAAGCGGTCTGGCTGGAGCCGGAGGCCGTGGTCGCCCAGGCCCTGAAGGACCTGTCCCTGCGCCGCCCGGTCAGCATCACCGGCCGCCGCTACCGGGCGTACGCCCTGGCGGTCCGGCACCTCCCGCGCGACTTCGTGGCCCGCAAGATGGGCCGCAGGCGCCGCCCCCCGGCCGACGCGGAGGCGTGACCCCGCCGGTGGAACGGGCCCGCGGGCCCGTGGCTACAGCTCGGTGACCTTGCCGTCCTCCACCCGGAGGCGGCGGGTCACCGACACCGCGTCGAGCATGCGGCGGTCGTGGGTGACCAGCAGGAGGGTGCCCTCGTAGGCGTCCAGGGCGGCCTCCAGCTGCTCGATCGCCGGGAGGTCGAGGTGGTTGGTGGGCTCGTCCAGGACCAGCAGGTTCACCCCGCGGCCCTGGAGCAGCGCCAGCGCGGCACGGGTGCGCTCGCCGGGGGAGAGGGTGGCCGCCGGGCGCAGCACGTGGGCCGCCTTGAGACCGAACTTGGCCAGCAGGGTGCGCACTTCGGCCGGCTCGGTCTCCGGGACCGCCGCGCAGAAGGCCTCCAGCAGCGGTTCGTCGCCGAGGAACAGGCCGCGGGCCTGGTCCACCTCGCCGACGAGGACGCCGGAGCCGAGGGTCGCGGAGCCCGAGTCCGGGGCCAGCCGGCCCAGCAGGACGGCGAGGAGGGTGGACTTGCCGGCGCCGTTGGCCCCGGTGATCGCCACCCGGTCCGCCCAGTCGATCTGCAGGCTGGCCGGGCCGAAGGCGAAGTCGCCCCGCTTGACGGCCGCTTCGCGCAGGGTGGCCACCACGGACCCGGAGCGCGGGGCCGCCGCGATCTCCATGCGCAGCTCCCACTCCTTGCGGGGCTCGTCGACGACGTCCAGCCGCTCGATGGCGCGCTGCGTCTGGCGGGCCTTGGCGGCCTGCTTCTCGCTGGACTCGGCGCGCAGGTTCTTGCCGAGCTTGTTGTTGTCGGTCGCCTTGCGGCGGGCGTTGCGGACGCCCTTGTCCATCCAGTTGCGCTGCATCTGGGCCCGGCCCTCCAGGGCGGCCTTCTTGTCCGCGTACTCCTCGAACTCCTCGCGGGCGTGGTCGCGCGAGCGCTCGCGCTCCTCCAGGTACGCGTCGTAGCCGCCGCCGTAGAGGTTGATCTGCTGCTGGGCCAGGTCGAGTTCGAGGACCTTGGTGACGGTCCGGGTCAGGAACTCGCGGTCGTGGCTGATGACGACCGTGCCCGCGCGCAGCCCCTTCACGAACCGCTCCAGCCGCTCCAGACCGTCCAGGTCCAGGTCGTTGGTGGGCTCGTCGAGGAGGAAGACGTCGTAGCGGGAGAGCAGCAGCGAGGCGAGACCCGCGCGGGCCGCCTGGCCGCCCGAGAGCGCCGTCATGGGCAGGTCCAGGCCGACCATGAGGCCGAGCTCGGCGGCCACCTCCTCGGCCCGCTCCTCGAGATCGGCGCCGCCGAGGTCCAGCCACCGGTCCAGCGCGGTCGCGTACGCGTCGTCCGCGCCCGGCGTCCCGTCCACCAGCCCCTGCGTCGCCGCGTCCAGCTCCGCCTGCGCGGCGGCCACACCCGTACGGCGGGCCAGGAAGTCCCGGACCGACTCGGCGGGCCGGCGCTCCGGCTCCTGCGGGAGGTGGCCGACGGCGGCGGTCGGCGGGGAGAGCCGCAGCTCCCCGGTCTCGGGGGTGTCCAGCCCGGCGAGCAGGCGCAGCAGGGTGGACTTCCCGGCGCCGTTCACGCCGACGAGGCCGATGACGTCGCCGGGCGCGACGACGAGGTCGAGATCGGCGAAGAGCGTGCGCTCACCGTGCGCGGCGGTGAGCTTCTTGGCGACGAGGGTTGCAGTCATGATGTGCCGATCCTATCCGGGCGGACGGCCGTCCCCCGGATGGCCGAATAGGTGGGAAGCACGTCATTGCCGCCACCGGGGCCCGCGTCACACCATGGGGTCATGTCGTCGCGAAACGTACTCGTCGTCCTCTACGACGGGGTGCAGAGCCTGGACGTGACCGGGCCGGTGGAGGTGTTCGCCGCCGTGGCCCGGTTCCCGGGGCTGCCTCCCTACACGATCGGAACGGTGTCCCCGGGAGGAGCGCCGGTCCGCACCAGCAGCGGGCTGACGCTGGTGCCGGACGGGGACATGGAGAGCGCCCGCCCGGGGGCGGGGACCACGCTGCTGGTGCCGGGGGGCCGGTACACGGGCGACTTCGAGCCGCGGCTCACCGACTGGCTGCGCGCCCACGGGGGTGGGGCGGAGCGGTTGGTGTCCGTGTGCACGGGCGGGCTGCTGCTGGCCGAGGCGGGGCTGCTGGACGGGCGGCGGGCCACGACGCACTGGTACGTGTGCGAACAGATGGCGCGCGACTACCCGGCCGTGGAAGTGGAGCCCGACCCCATCTACGTACGGGACGGACCGGTGGCCACCTCGGCCGGGGTCACGGCCGGGATCGACCTCGCGCTCGCGCTGGTGGAGGAGGACCACGGGAAGGACGTCGCTCTGACGATCGCCCGGCACCTGGTGGTGTTCCTGCACAGGCCGGGCAACCAGGCACAGTTCAGCGCGCAGCTGGCGGCCCAGACCGCCCGGCGGGAGCCGCTGCGGGACGTGCAGCAGTGGATCACCGAGCACCCCGACGGTGACCTCAGCGTCGAGGCGCTGGCCGCGCGGGCCCGCCTCTCCCCGCGCCACTTCGCGCGGGCCTTCCAGACGGAGACGGGGGTGACCCCGGGGCGGTACGTGGAGCGGGTGCGGGTGGAACACGCCCGGCGCCTCCTGGAGGAGGGCTCCGCCGGCATCGCCCAGGTCGCCCGCGCCTGCGGGTACGGCACGCCGGAGGCACTGCGCCGCGCCTTCGTGAAGACGCTCGGCCAGCCCCCGACGGAGTACCGCCGCCGCTTCGGCGCGGCCCGGGCCCACTAGCCCCGATTCGACAGCCGGACAACGCACTACACATCGACCGCTCCGGAGGAGCCATGCAGATCGCCGTACTGCTCTACGACCGTTTCACCGCCCTCGACGCCATCGGGCCCTTCGACACGCTCGGGCGGCTGCCGGGCGCCGAGGTCGTGTTCGTCTCCGAGCGCCCCGGACCCGTGCGCACGGACAACGGCTCGCTCGCGCTCGTCGCCGACAAGGGGCTCGACGAGGTCACCCGGCCCGACATCGTGATCGTGCCCGGCGGGCCGCACCCCGAGGTGGAGATGGAGAACCCCGCCGTACTGGAGTGGCTGCGGGCCGTCGACACCACCAGCACGTGGACCACGTCCGTCTGCACGGGCTCGCTGCTGCTCGCCGCGGCCGGCCTGCTCGACGGGCGGCGGGCCGCCGGCCACTGGCTGTACCTCGACCAGCTGCCGCAGTTCGGGGCAGAGCCCACCGGTGAGCGCGTGGTGTTCGACGGGAAGTACGTCACCGCGGCCGGGGTGTCCTCCGGGATCGACATGGGCCTCACCCTGCTCGGCAGGATCGCGGGGGACGAGGTCGCCCAGACCGTCCAGCTGATGACCGAGTACGACCCGCAGCCGCCCTACGACGCCGGTTCGCCGGACAAGGCGCCCGCCGAGCTCGTCGCCCGGCTGCGGGCGCACAGCCCCCTGGCGTAGCCCGGGGCGTCAGCGCCTCACGGGGTCCAGGTGAAGCGGGGCGCCCGGCGCTCCAGGAACGCGGCGACGCCCTCCGCGGCGTCGCCGCTCGCCGCCGCCTCGGCGTCCCAGTGCCCGTCCCGGTCCGTCCGGCCGTCCGCGAACTCCTTGGCCGCCGCCTGCGTCAGCTGCGAGCGCGAGGCCAGGACCCGGGTGAACTCGGCGACCCGCTTGTCCAGCTGCCCGGCCGGCAGCAGCTCGTTCAGGAACCCGGCGCGCAGTGCCTGGTCCGCGCCGATCAACTCCGCCGAGAAGAGGAGGTACTTGGCCCAGGCCGGGCCGACCAGGGAGGCGAGCCTGCGGGTGGAGGAGGCCGGGTAGACGATGCCCAGCTTCGCCGGGGTCACCCCGAACGACGCCCCCTCCTGCGCGAAGCGCAGATCGCAGGCCGCCGCCAGCTGGCTCCCGCCGCCCACGCAGAACCCGCGGATCGCCGCCAGCGTCGGCTTCGGGAAGGCGGCCAGGGCCTCCTCCGCCGTGACGGCGAGGGCCCGCGGGTCCTCGTCCCCGGTCAGTGAGGAGATGTCGGCGCCCGCGCAGAAGGTCGGTCCGGCACCGGTCAGCACGAGCGCCCGCACCGCGGGGTCGCCCGCGAGGCCCGTCAGCAGCTCCGGGAGCGCCCGCCACATGGAAGCGGTCATGGCGTTGCGCTTGGCGGGATGCGAGATGACGACGGTGGCGACCCCGTCGGCGACCGTGTGCAGGAGGGTGGCGTCGAGGTCTGCGTCCATGCGCCGGATGCTATCCCGGGCGGTCGTACCTATGATCAAGGGAGTCCGTCCGGGGGTGCGAGGAGGTGGCGCGTCCATGGGCACAGACCGTGCAGACCGCACCGGGGCCGGGGCCGCGGCCACGGGCCGGGAACCGCAGCGGGAGAAGAAGAAGCTCCACCGCAGTTACGGGCTGCTGGCGCTGCTGGGGGTGATCCTCGTGCTGGCCGGTCTGGTCGGCCTCGTCTACACCGGCCTCGCCACGCTCACCTCGATGTTCCTCTTCGGCTGGCTGCTCCTGATCGGCGGCGTGGTGGGCCTGCTGCAGGCCGTGCAGTCGCGCAGGAGCAACTACTTCTGGCTCGCCGTCGTCGTCGCCGCGATCAACCTCGCGGCCGGCTTCGTGATCCTGCGCCGTCCCGAGGCGAGCGCCGAGGCGCTGACCATGTTCGCCGCGCTGCTCTTCCTGACGGGCGGCCTGTTCCGGCTGGTCGGAGCGCTGGTGGTGCGCGGTTCGAACTTCGGGCTCGCGCTCGTCCAGGGGGCCTTCGGGGTCCTGCTGGGGGTCCTGATCCTCTCCAACTGGCCCGGCAACAGTCTGTACGTGATCGGAACCTTCTTCTCCCTCGCCCTCCTGTTCGACGGCCTGAGCCTGATCGCCCTGGGCATGGGAGCCCGCCGCATCCTGGGCTTGGTCAGGGAAGACGAGGAGCCGCGGGAGGCGGCCGCGGCGGACGGGACCCGCGAGGCGGCCGCGAAGCGTCCGGCAGAAGATCAGGAACAGTCGAACAACTGACTCTGTCATACGCCAGTGGTCAGAATGTGTCCGATTGACGCTGACTTCTGGTCAGCAGTCCGGTCCGGACCAGCCCGTTCCCCACTCTTGACGCGTGGAGACGATCGAGCGTGAAGACGGGGGACGGAAGATGGATGTCAGCGGGAGTGTCCCGCCAGCCAAGGAGGGGGAGCCGGAGGCTCCGGCCGACCCCCTCGCGTACGAGGGCGTGTGGAGGTTCACGGCGCCCGCGGTAGAAGAATCCGTTCCGCAGGCCCGCCGGGCGGTCCGGGACCTGCTCGGGCGCCAAGGGGTGCCGGCCCATCAGGACCTCGTGTACTCCCTGCTCCTGATCGTCTCCGAACTGGTGACGAACTCGGTCCGGCACGCCGCCCTGCTCTCTCCGGAGGTCGCGGTCGAAGTCGCGATCGGCCGCGAGTGGGTACGGGTGGCGGTCGAGGACAACCACCCGTACCGGCCCAAGGCCCTGGAGGCCGACTTCGGCCAGACCGGCGGCCGGGGCCTGCTCCTCGTACGGGAGGTGACGCTGGAGGCCGGCGGGGTCTGCGACGTCGAGCACACCTCGACCGGCGGCAAGGTCATCTGGGCGGCCCTGCCGCTCGCCACCCCGCCCACCGCCGGCTGAGCGGCGGGCGAGCGGGACGGCGTACGACGCACAGCGGAACGGCGTACGGCAGGACCGCCGACAGCGGGACGGCGTCCGGACTACCAGCCGGCCGCGTCGCCGGTCAGCTCGCGGATCGCGGGCCGCGCCGCGTCCAGCACGGTCATGAACCAGGCCGAGAACGGCACTTCGGCGTGCCGCTTGGCCAGCTCCTCGGCGGTGACGAAGGCAGTGGCCTCGACCTCCTCCGGATCCGGCCGCACGGCGGTCTGCGCGAGTCCCACGAACAGGTGATTGAACTCCTGCTCCACCAGACCCGAAGCGGGGTCCGGGTGGTTGTAGCGCACCGTCCCCGCCTGCGCGAGCAGCGAGGGCGACAGCCCCAGCTCCTCGTGGGTCCGCCGGGCCGCGGCCGCGAACGGCGACTCCCCGGGATAGGGGTGACCGCAACAGGTGTTCGACCAGACGCCGGGGGAGTGGTACTTCCCGAGGGCCCGCTGCTGGAGCAGCAGGCGGCCCTGCTCGTCGAAGAGGAACACCGAGAACGCCCGGTGCAACTGCCCGGGCGCCTGGTGGGCGGAGAGCTTCTCCGCCGTGCCGATGGTGTTGCCGGACTCGTCGACCAGTTCGAGCATGATCGGTTCTTGAGTACCGGTGCCGTTGGACGCGCTGTTCGCGGCGGTGGCTGGTGTGGTCGGCATACCCATCCTTCGCTTCGGACTTCGGCCTTCAGTCTGCCGTACAAAAGAGGCTTGTCCCCACTTCGGACATCCGCGCATGTCCGCCCCCCGTCGCGTGCTAGGCGACGAGGGGCGGATCACCTCACGTACGACTTCACCTGACGTCGCGCAGGCGTCAGACCCCGAAGGGGGCCGGGTACCCGATCGTTCCCGCCGGCACCGGAACGGAATCGTCCAGCACCAGCGCCATCATCGCCTCGTCCGGGACCTCGAAGGGCGCCCGGATCCCGAAGCGCGACGCCGGTGTGAAACCGAAGCGCGGGTAGTACTCCGGGTGCCCGAGCACGAGGACCAGCGACTCCCCGCGTTCCCGGGCCGCGGCGAGCAGGGCCCGTACGACCGCGCTGCCCGCGCCCGAGCGCTGGAACGCGGGAGCGACGGCCACAGGGGCGAGCGCGAGCGCCCGTACCCCGTCGACCTCGCACGCGGTGAGCAGGGCGTGCGCCGCCACCGACCCGTCCGGGGCCTCGGCCACGTACGACAGCCCGGGCAGCCAGGCGCCGTCCGCGCGCAGCGCGTCCACGAGGTCCGCCTCCAGCGGAGTCCCGAAGGCCGCCAGGTTGACCTCCCGCACGGCGGCCACGTCGCCCGCGGTCTCCGGGCGGGTGGGCCAGGCGTCGCCGCCCCCGGCGGTCACCGGGCGCAGGACGTAGCCGGTGTACCCGTACTCGTGTCCGTGCCGGGCCCGTACGTCGAGCTCCTCGCGGGTCGCGGCCAGGGCCGCGGCCATCGCGGGAGCGGCGGCGCCGGCCCCGGAGAGGGTACGGACCCGCTCGGCGAGCGGACCGTAGTACTCGGCCCAGTCCGCGTCGGGCAGGTGGTGCACGCCGAGCACCTGGTACCCGGCGGCCTGGGCGGCCGCGAGGTTGCGGGCGGTGGTGCGCAGCGCGCAGTGCGGGTCCCAGAAGGCGCGGGCGCCCGCGGACGGCTCGGGCACCGTCCACTCGCACTCGGTCAGGACGAGGGTGGCGCCCGGGGCGAGCAGCCGCTTCCACCGCGCGAGCGCGGCGTCGAAGCCGAGGAGGTAGGCGGAGCCCTCCGCCCAGACGAGGTCGAAGGAACCGTCCGCGAAGTCCTCGCCCGTGAGAGCGCCCATGTCCGCCTCGACGGTGCGGACGCGGCCGGTGAGCCCGCGGGCCGCGGCGGCCGTGCGGAGCTCTTCGAGGAAGGGGGCGTACAGGTCTACGGCGGTCACCTCGGCGCCGCGGGCACCGCCCGCCTCGGCGGCGAGCAGCAGGGCGCTGCGGCCCGGACCGCAGCCCAGGTCGAGGACGCGCGGCCGCTCGGGCAGCGGTCCGCACAGGGACAGCAGCCGGCGGGTGCTCGCGTCGGAGCCCGGAGCCTGCCGGGGCAGGCCGCGGTGCACGGCGAAGAAGGCCTCGGTGGAGGCGTCGCCGGTAAAGGTGTCGCTGTCGGTGAAAACGTCGCTGCCGGTGGAGGTGTTGTTGTCGGTCAACGTGAACCCTTGGAACGGGGGCTCCGGCCGACGAGGCCCAGCTGTGTGATCAGGCCCGACCGGATGCCCGGAGGAAACGGGAAAGGGGGATGCACCGGAGTTCGCTGCGCATGGCCGCGACCACTACGACGGTCATCAACCCACCTCTTCCCACTCGACTCGTTCAGGGGCGTGTCCACCGTAACATCCGGGCCGTTTGTGGTACCGCGCCGTGATCACCGATGATGATCGCGCCCCGGTCCGGGGCCCCGATATTCGGCTTATCGGGGCGTAAACGGGTGATGAACCCCTGCTTCCATTCATCCGATAGCCTCTGCCGACGTGCCGCCGCCCCTTCAGGCGACCGTCCGGAATCCGTTACAAGGAGTGAGTTCGTCTGCCGACCGTCATCCTCACCGGCCTGCCGGTCCCCGGATCACCGCTCACGGACGAGCTGCGCTCCCTCGGCTTCGAGGTCCGCCCCGCCACCGGTCCCGAGGACGCCGCCGCCGCACTGGCCGCCGTACCCGCCGACCAGCGGGTGGCCGTCGTGGACAGCGCCTTCGTCGGGCACGTGCACGCCCTGCGCCTCGCGCTGACCGATCCGCGCTTCGACGCCTGCGCCGTCACCGGCGCCCTCGCCGTCCTGCCCGGCGCCCGTGACGCCCTCGACAAGGCCGCCGCTCTCGCGACCGGCGCCGGAGCCGACGGCACCGGCCCCTACGCGGACCGGCTCGCCGCCTCGGTCGAGGCCGCCGGGACCGCCGTACAGCGCCCCGAGCTGGGCACCCTCGTCGCCACGGTCCCCGCAGGTCCTGCGGACCGGGACGCGGCGACCGCCGCCGTCGCAGCCGTCGACGACGAGGCCGTCCGCCTGCGGACCGCCGTGAAGTCCCGCGACGGCTTCTTCACCACCTTCTTCATCAGCCCGTACTCGCGCTACATCGCCCGCTGGTGCGCGCGCCGCGGCCTCACCCCGAACCAGGTCACCACCGCCTCGCTGATCACCGCGCTGATCGCGGCCGGCTGCGCGGCCACCGGCGAGCGCTGGGGCTACGTGGCGGCCGGTGTGCTGCTCCTCGTCTCCTTCGTACTGGACTGCACCGACGGGCAGCTCGCCCGCTACTCGCTCCAGTACTCGACGATGGGCGCCTGGCTCGACGCCACCTTCGACCGCGCGAAGGAGTACTCCTTCTACGCGGGCCTCGCCCTCGGCGCGGCCCGGAACGGCGACGACGTCTGGGCCCTGGCCGTCGGCTCCATGATCCTCATGACCTGCCGGCACGTCGTGGACTTCTCCTTCAACGAGGCCAACCACGACGCGACGGCCAACACGAGTCCCACGGCGGCGCTCTCCGACAAGCTCGACAGCGTCGGCTGGACCGTGTGGGTCCGTCGGATGATCATCCTCCCGATCGGTGAGCGCTGGGCGATGATCGCGGTGCTGACCGCCCTCACCACCCCGCGGATCGTCTTCTACGCCCTCCTCGTCGGCTGCGCCTTCGGCGCGCTCTACACCACCGCCGGCCGGGTCCTGCGCTCCCTGACCCGCAAGGCCACCCGCACCGACCGCGCAGCCCAGGCCCTCGCCGACCTCGCCGACTCCGGCCCGCTCGCCGAGCTCCAGGCCCGGCTGCTGCGCGGCCGCGCCGGTTCCTTCGGGTCCGTGTACGTGGCGGCCCTGGGCGCGGTGCTGATGATCGGGGCGGCCCTCTGGCTGCCGTTCGGCGACCCGAAGCTGATCGCCGTCGCCGTGATCTACGTCATGGCGTCCGGGCTGGCCGTCGCCGCGCCGCTCAAGGGCGCCCTGGACTGGCTGATCCCGCCGCTGTTCCGGGCCGCCGAGTACGTCACGGTCCTCGTGCTCGCCGCCAAGGCGGACGTCCCCGGAGCCCTTCCGGCGGCATTCGGCCTGATCGCGGCGGTCGCCTACCATCACTACGACACGGTGTACCGCATCCGCGGCGGCACCGGCGCGCCCCCGCACTGGCTGGTGCGGACGATCGGCGGCCACGAAGGCCGGGTCCTGCTGCTCACGGTCCTGGCGGCCGTCCTCGCCTCGCGCGAAGCGGACTTCCCCGTCGCGCTCACGGCCGCGGCCGTGTTCGTGGCACTCGTGGTGCTCGTCGAGAGCATCCGATTCTGGGTCTCCTCCGGAGCACCCGCCGTACATGACGAAGGAGAACCAGCATGATCGGCCTTGTACTCGCTGCCGGTGCCGGACGCCGTCTGCGTCCCTACACCGACACCCTGCCCAAGGCGCTCGTGCCGGTCGGCCCCGAGGGTGACGAGGAGAGCATCACGGTGCTCGACCTGACGCTCGGCAACTTCGCCGAGGTCGGTCTCACCGAGGTCGCGATCGTCGTCGGCTACCGCAAGGAAGCCGTGTACGCGCGCCGGGAGGCCCTGGAGGCCAAGTACGGCGTCAAGATCACGCTGATCGACAACGACAAGGCCGAGGAGTGGAACAACGCCTACTCCCTGTGGTGCGCGCGTGACGTCCTCAAGCAGGGCGTGATCCTCGCCAACGGCGACACCGTCCACCCCGTCTCCGTCGAGAAGACCCTGCTCGCCGCCCGCGGCAACGGCCAGAAGATCATCCTCGCCCTCGACACGGTCAAGAACCTGGCCGACGAGGAGATGAAGGTCGTCACCGCCGAAGGCAAGGGCGTCCAGAAGATCACCAAGCTGATGGACCCCGCCGACGCCACCGGCGAGTACATCGGTGTCACCCTCATCGAGCCCGAGGCCGCCGAGCAGCTCGCCGAGGCCCTGAAGACCACCTTCGAGCGCGACCCCGACCTCTACTACGAGGACGGCTACCAGCAGCTCGTCAACGACGGTTTCACCATCGACGTGGCCCCCATCGGCGACGTCAAGTGGGTCGAGATCGACAACCACGACGACCTCGCCAAGGGCCGGACGATCGCATGCCAGTACTGACGAGGCTCATCCCCTCGCCCGTCGTCGTCGACATCAGTCGCGGGGCGATGGACGACCTGGCCGGCCTCCTGGCCGACCAGCGGATCTCCGCCTCCGGCAAGCTGGCCATCGCGATCAGCGGAGGCTCCGGCGTGGCGCTGCGCGCCAAGCTGGAGCCCGTCCTGCCGCACGCCGACTGGTACGCGGTCGTCGACGGCACCATCGACTCCGCCGTCAAGCTGGCCGACGACATAAAGGGCCGCCGCTACGACGCCGTCGTGGGCCTGGGCGGCGGCAAGATCATCGACGTGGCGAAGTACGCCGCGGCGCGGGTCGGCCTGCCCATGGTGGCCGTCGCCACCAACCTCTCGCACGACGGCATCTGCTCGCCGGTGTCCATCCTGGACAACGACAACGGCCGCGGTTCCTACGGCGTCCCCACCCCCATCGCCATGGTCATCGACCTCGATGTGATCAAGGAAGCCCCGGTGCGGTTCATCCGCGCCGGCATCGGCGACGCCATCTCCAACATCTCGGCGATCGCCGACTGGGAGCTCTCGCACCGGATCAACGGCGAGCCCGTCGACGGCCTGGCCGCCGCCATGGCCCGTACCGCCGGCGAGTCCGTGCTGCGCCACCCCGGTGGCTGCGGCGACGACGAGTTCCTCACCGTGCTCTCCGAGGCCCTGGTCCTCTCCGGCATCGCCATGTCGATCAGCGGGGACTCCCGCCCGTCGTCCGGCGCCTGCCACGAGATCAGCCACGCCTTCGACCTGCTCTACCCGGGGCGCTCCGCGCTCCACGGCGAGCAGGTCGGCATCGGCGCCGCCTTCGCGATGCACCTGCGCGGGGCCGCCGAGCAGTCCGGCCTCTTCACCGAGGTGCTGCGCCGGCACGGTCTGCCGGTGGCGCCCGAGGAGATCGGTTTCAGCGTCGACGAGTTCGTCACGGCCGTCGAGTACGCCCCCCAGACCCGCCCGGGACGTTTCACGATCCTGGAGCACCTCAACCTGTCCGCCGCCGAGATCAGGGACGCTTACGCCGACTATGCCAAGACCATCCGTAGCTGAACTCCGGCCCGTCGTGCACCCGGCGGGCGTCAAGGACCGGGTCAGCGGCGAGCACTGGGGCGGGCGCCTCTACATGCGCGAGATCTCCCTGCGCATCACCCGCCTCCTGGTCACCACCAAGGTCACGCCGAACCAGCTGACCTACGTGATGACCCTCGCCGGCGTCCTCGCCCTTCCGGCCCTGCTGGTGCCGGGCGTCCTGGGCGCCGTCCTCGGCGTGGTCGCGGTCCAGCTCTACCTGCTGCTCGACTGCGTCGACGGAGAGGTCGCGCGCTGGAAGAAGCAGTTCTCGCTCTCCGGGGTGTACCTGGACCGGGTCGGCGCCTACCTGTGCGACGCGGCCGTCCTCGTGGGCTTCGGCCTGCGCGCGGCGGACCTGTGGGGAACCGGGCGGATCGACTGGCTCTGGGCCTTCCTGGGCACCCTCGCGGCGCTCGGCGCGATCCTGATCAAGGCCGAGACCGACCTGGTCGGCGTCGCCCGCCACCAGGCCGGCAAGCCGGTGGTCAAGGACGCCGCGGCCGAGCCGCGCTCGTCCGGCATGGCGCTCGCCCGCCGGGCCGCCGCCGCGCTCAAGTTCCACCGCCTGGTCCTCGGCATCGAGGCCTCGCTGCTCATCCTGGTGCTGGCCGTCCTGGACCAGATGCGCGGCGACCTGTTCTGGTCCCGCGTCGGCGTGGCCGTCCTGGCCGGCATCGCGGTGCTGCAGACCGTGCTGCACCTGGTGTCGATCCTGGCCTCCAGCAGGCTCAAGTGAGTGCCCCGATGCGGCTGGGCGCCGTGATCATCACCATGGGCAACCGGCCCGACGAGCTCAAGGCGCTCCTCGACTCGGTGGCCCGCCAGGAAGGCGACCCCGTCGAGGTGGTCGTCGTGGGCCAGGGCGTCGAGGTCACCGGCCTGCCCGAGGGTGTGCGCAGCATCACGCTGCCCGAGAACCTGGGCATCCCCGGCGGCCGCAACGTCGGCATCGAGGCCTTCGGCCCCGGTGGCGGCGAGATGGACGCACTGCTCTTCCTCGACGACGACGGGCTGCTGGAGCGCACCGACACCGCCGAGCTGTGCCGCCAGGCCTTCGCCGAGGACCCCGGACTCGGGATCGTCAGCTTCCGGATCGCCGATCCGGACACCGGCGAGACCCAGCGCCGGCACGTACCGCGGCTGCGCGCCTCGGACCCGATGCGCTCCTCCCGCGTGACCACCTTCCTGGGCGGCGCCAACGCCGTCCGCACGAAGGTGTTCGAGCAGGTCGGAGCGTTGCCGGGAGAGTTCTTCTACGCGCACGAGGAGACCGATCTCGCCTGGCGGGCGCTCGACGCCGGGTGGCTGATCGACTACCGGGCGGACATGGTCCTGCTGCATCCGACCACTGCCCCCTCCCGGCACGCGGTCTACCACCGTATGGTGGCTCGTAACCGGGTGTGGCTCGCCCGCCGCAACCTGCCCGCTCCGCTGGTCCCGGTCTACCTGGGCGTCTGGCTCCTGCTGACGCTCGTACGCAGGCCCTCGGCGCCGGCGCTCAAGGCCTGGTTCGGCGGATTCCGTGAGGGATGGACCACTCCCTGCGGACCCCGCCGCCCCATGAGATGGCGTACGGTCTGGCGGTTGACCCGCCTGGGCCGACCACCTGTCATCTGACCAGCCCGCGTCTGGGAACATGGCGCGATCACGGGCCTCGCGCCACCAGCCTGATGCCCACCTGGCCGCATCTTGAAGACGAAAGTTTCAACTTGTGAGTGACACAACCCACGACGGCGCCCTCGCCACGAGCAGGCCGCCGTCCGACGACGCGGGGCTCAGCGCCGCGGAGCTCGCCAGGAAGTACGGCCTCTCCGTCAGCGGCGCCCGGCCCGGTCTGGGCGAGTACGTGCGCCAGCTCTGGGGGCGGCGCCACTTCATCATGGCCTTCTCCCGGGCCAAGCTGGTCGCGCAGTACAGCCAGGCGAAGCTCGGCCAGGTCTGGCAGGTGGCGACCCCGCTGCTGAACGCGCTGGTCTACTGGCTGATCTTCGCGCTGATCCTGAACGCGGACCGGGGCATGCCGAAGGGCGTCTACATCCCCTTCCTGGTGATCGGGATCTTCGTCTTCACCTTCACGCAGAGCTCCCTGATGGCGGGTGTCCGGGCGATCCCCGGGAACCTCGGCCTGGTCCGCGCGCTGCACTTCCCGCGGGCCTCCCTGCCGATCTCCTTCTCGATGCAGCAGCTCCAGCAGCTGCTGTACTCGATGATCGTCGTGTTCGTGATCGTCATGGCCTTCGGGAACTTCCCGCAGCCGTCCTGGCTGCTGGTCATCCCGGTGCTCGTGCTGCAGTTCGTCTTCAACACCGGCCTCGCCATGGTCTTCGCGCGGGCGGGCTCCAAGACCCCCGACCTCGCGCAGCTGATGCCGTTCGTCACGCGCACGTGGATGTACGCCTCCGGCGTCATGTTCTCGATCAGCGAGATGCTCAAGGACAAGCCCGCGTGGATCGCGGACGTGCTCCAGTGGAACCCGGCGGCCATCTACATGGACCTGATCCGGTTCGCGCTGATCGACGGCTACGGCGCGGAGAACCTGCCGCCGCACGTCTGGGCGTTCGCGGTCGGCTGGGCCGTCGTGATCGGCCTCGGGGGTTTCGTGTACTTCTGGAAGGCTGAGGAGCGTTACGGCCGTGGCTGAGAACTTCAAGGGGCGCGTCCCCACCGTCATCGCCGACGACGTCCACATCGTCTACCGGGTCAACACCGGCAGCTCCGGCAAGGGCAGCGCCACCGCGGCGCTGAGCAAGATAATCCGCCGGGGCAAGGGCGACGCCCCGGGCGTCCGCCGGGTCCACGCCGTGCGCGGGGTCTCCTTCACGGCGTACCGCGGCGAGGCGATCGGCCTGATCGGTTCCAACGGTTCCGGCAAGTCCACCCTGCTGCGCGCCATCGCGGGCCTGCTGCCCTGCGAGGCCGGCAAGGTCTACACCGACGGCCAGCCCTCGCTGCTGGGTGTCAACGCGGCGCTGATGAACGACCTCACCGGTGAGCGCAACATCGTCCTCGGCGGTCTCGCGATGGGCATGAGCCGCGAGCAGATCAAGGAGCGTTACCAGGGCATCGTCGACTTCTCGGGCATCAACGAGAAGGGCGACTTCATCTCCCTGCCGATGCGCACCTACTCCTCCGGCATGGCGGCGCGACTGCGCTTCTCCATCGCGGCGGCCAAGGACCACGACGTCCTGATGATCGACGAGGCCCTGGCCACCGGTGACCGCAGCTTCCAGGTGCGTTCGGAGAACCGCATCCGCGAACTGCGGGAGAAGGCCGGCACGGTCTTCCTCGTGAGCCACAACAACAAGTCCATCCGCGACACCTGTGACCGGGTGCTGTGGCTGGAAAAGGGCGAGCTCCTGATGGACGGGCCCACCGAGGAAGTCGTCTCGGCCTACGAGAAGGCCTCCAACGGCTGACCTCCGGGTCGCAGGGCGCCCCGCGCGGCGCTGGTCCGTTCCTTCCGAAGGCCCCCGCTGCCGTGCGTGGCGGGGGCCTTCGGCGTGCTTTCGCATTTCGCCGCGACATTCGACGCGGGAGCGAATACCCGAGAGGCCTCCGCGGCGTTCTACAGCGTAAGCTGAAGCGGTCCTGAATCGCGGCAAGAGGGGACGATTCCCCGCAGGTGAACGGCCCTGGGGCAGCCCCGGGCAAACCCCCGGCGGCGTGTCCGAAATAGGATGTATTGGGTCGGCAGTGTAGAACGGGAGATGTGACGGCAATGGCTACGGGAATTCTCCGGCCCCCAGGCACGACGGCCGTCCCCGCCCCGGGCGGCGGGCGGTGACCGCGGCGCACGGCATCCGGCCCCTGTCCGACACGGTCCACGTGAGCGCCACCCTCGACAAGGCTTCGGCTGAGAACTTCCCCGTCGCCCCCGCCTTCCTCCCGCGCGCCTGGCGCGACGGGCTGACGGCCGTCTACGGGTACGCCCGCCTCGTCGACGACATCGGCGACGGCGACCTCGCACCCGGCGGACGCGACGCCGTACTCCTCGGCCTCGACCCGGCCGCGGCCGACGACCGGCTCGCCATGCTCGACGCCTTCGAGGCCGACCTGCGCCGCGTGTTCGGCGGCACGGACGGCCCCCCGCGGCACCCGCTGCTGCTCGCCCTCCAGCCCGTGGTCCGCGCCCACGGCCTCACCCCCGAGCCCTTCCTCGGGCTCATCGAGGCCAACCGCCAGGACCAGCGGGTCACGCGCTACGAGACCTACGGGGACCTGGTCGGCTACTGCGAGCTCTCCGCGAACCCGGTGGGGCGCCTCGTGCTCTCCCTCACCGGCACCAGCACCCCCGAACGCATCCGCCGCTCCGACGCCGTCTGCACCGCCCTGCAGATCGTCGAGCACATCCAGGACGTCGCCGAGGACCTCGGCAACGACCGGATCTACCTGCCGGCCGAGGACATGCGGCGCTTCCACGTGAGCGAGGCCGAGCTCGCGGCCCCGTCCGCCGGCGCGTCCGTACGCTCCCTGGTCGCATTCGAAACTGAGCGCGCACGCGAGTTGCTGAATGAAGGCACCCCGCTCGTGGGTAGCGTGCACGGCAGACTCCGGCTGCTGCTCGCGGGTTTCGTGGGAGGAGGGCGCGCAGCCCTGCGGGCCGTCACGGCCGCCGGCTTCGACGTACTCCCCGGCCCGCCCAAGCCCACCAAGAGCGGCCTGCTCCGCGAGGTTGCCGCCGTCCTGCGCACAGCGCCGAGAAAGGGGTGAGCCCGACCGTGGAGGGCCCCACACACGCGTCCGCACCGGCTGCGATGTCCGCACCGATTTCGGCGGCCTACAGCTACTGCGAGGCCGTCACCGGTTCACAGGCGCGCAATTTCGCGTACGGCATCCGGCTGCTGCCCACCGACAAGCGGCAGGCGATGTCGGCGCTGTACGCCTTCTCGCGGCGCGTCGACGACATCGGCGACGGCACGCTGGCGCCCGAGGCCAAGCTGGCCCGGCTGGAGGAGACCCGCGCCCTGCTCGGGCGGATCCTGGCCGAGGAGGTCGACGAGGACGACACCGACCCGGTCGCCGTCGCCCTCGCGCACGCCGCCCGCCGCTTCCCGATCCCGCTCGGCGGCCTCGACGAACTCATCGACGGCGTCCTGATGGACGTCCGCGGCGAGACCTACGAGACCTGGGACGACCTCAAGGTCTACTGCCGCTGCGTGGCCGGAGCCATCGGCCGGCTCTCGCTCGGCGTCTTCGGCACCACGGCGGGCGCGGCCGACTCCGGGCGCGCCGCCGAGTACGCCGACACGCTCGGCCTCGCCCTGCAACTCACCAACATCCTCCGCGACGTTCGTGAGGACGCCGGCAACGGACGCACCTACCTGCCCGCCGAGGACCTCGCCAAGTTCGGCTGCTCGGAAGGCTTCCACAGCGACCGGGCACCCGCCGGCGCCGACTTCGCCGGGCTGGTCCACCACGAAGTCCGGCGCGCCCGCGCCCTGTTCGTCGAGGGCTACCGGCTGCTGCCGATGCTCGACCGGCGCAGCGGCGCCTGCGTCGCCGCCATGGCCGGCATCTACCGCCGCCTCCTCGACCGCATCGAGCGGGAGCCGGAGGCGGTGCTGCGGGGCCGCGTCTCGCTGCCGCCGCACGAGAAGGCGTACGTCGCCGTGCGCGGCCTGTCCGGCCTCGACGCGCGGACCATCTCCCGCCAGAGCACGCGGAGGCGGCCCTGATGGCTGCGACCACCCGGACCCCGGCGACGACGCCGGGCGCACTCCCGGCCTGCGCGCCCGCGCCGCACCGGGCCGCACGGACCGACCGCACGGGGGCGTCCGTCACCGCGCACCGCGCGGGCGCGACCGCCGGCACCTCCGGCGCCCCGGCGACGCTCCTGAGCGGGCACCCGGCGGGCCGTCCCGGCCGCGACGGCGCCCGGGCAACCACCGCGACCGCGGGCGCGTCTCTTCCCGCGGGCTCCGGCGGTGCCGGACGGGCCGCCGCGCGGACCGCGGCCCCGTCCGCGCAGGACCGACCGGCCGGCCCGGAAGGCGGCCGCACCACGGGGGAGGGCGCATGACCGGCACCGACCACCACGCCGTCGTCGTCGGCGGCGGCCTCGCCGGGGTCACCACCGCCCTCGAACTCGCCGACGCCGGGCTCCGCGTCACCCTCCTCGAAGGCCGCCCCCGGCTCGGCGGGCTCGCCTTCTCCTTCAAGCGCGGCGACCTCACCGTCGACAACGGCCAGCACGTCTACCTGCGCTGCTGCACCGCCTACCGGTGGTTCCTCGACCGCATCGAAGGCGCCGCCCTCGCCCCCCTGCAGGACCGGCTCGACGTACCCGTCCTCGACGTGGCCCACCCCGGTGGCCCGCGCCTGGGACGGCTGCGCCGCAGCGCCCTGCCCGTGCCCCTGCACCTGGCCGGATCGCTGGCCCGCTACCCGCACCTGTCCCTCGCCGAGCGGGCGAGCGTCGGCCGCGCCGCCCTCGCGCTGCGCCGCCTCGACCCCGCCGACCCGGCCCTGGACGGCCTGGACTTCGCGACCTGGCTCGGCCGCTACGGCCAGAGCCCGCGCGCCATCGAGGCCCTGTGGGACCTCGTCGGCATCGCCACCCTCAACGCCACCGCCGCACAGTCCTCGCTGGGCCTGGCCGCCATGGTCTTCAAGACCGGCCTGCTCTCCGAGAACGGCGCCGCCGACATCGGCTGGGCCCACGTACCCCTCGGCGACCTGCACGACGGGCTCGCCCGCAAGGCCCTCGACGCGGCCGGCGTCCGCACCGAACTGCGCACCCGGGTCACCGGCATCTCCCGTACCGACGACGGGAACTGGCGGATCGACACCGAGGACGAATCCCTCGACGCCGCCGTCGTCGTCCTCGCCGTCCCGCAGCGCGAGGCGCACGGACTGCTGCCGGCCGGCGCCCTCGCCGACCCCGACAAGCTGCTCGACATCGGCACCGCGCCCATCCTCAACGTCCACGTCGTCTACGAGCGCAAAGTGCTCAAGCAGCCCTTCTTCGCCGCTCTCGGCTCCCCGGTGCAGTGGGTCTTCGACCGCACCGACTCCTCCGGACTCCCCGACGGCGGCCAGTACCTGGCGCTCTCCCAGTCCGCGGCCCAGGACGACATCGACGAGCCCGTCTCGGTCCTGCGCGCCAAGTACCTGCCCGAGCTGGAGCGACTGCTCCCCGCCGCGCGGGGCGCCAAAGTACGGGACTTCTTCGTCACCCGGGAGCGGACCGCCACCTTCGCCCCCACCCCCGGGGTCGGCCGGCTGCGCCCCGGGACGCGCACCGACACGCCGGGGCTCTACCTGGCCGGTGCGTGGACTGCCACCGGTTGGCCCGCGACCATGGAGGGCGCCGTCCGGAGCGGAATGAGCGCGGCGCACGCCGCACTCGCCGCGCTCGGCCGCCACCGCGACCACCCTCTGCAGGAGGCGGCATGACGATCACCACGAGCACGACGAGCACCACCAGCAACACCGGCACAGCAGGTACAGGAACAAGAGGAGAGCCAGTGAACCCGGGGAATCCGGCCGTCGAGAACACGGATGCCAGTGTGGGCACGGCCGGAAGGGGCGTGGAGAAGGCGGACACGATCGCCCTCCTGGAGCGCGGCCGCACACTGTCGACCCCCGTGCTCCGCGCCGCCGTGGACCGGCTCGCCGCGCCCATGGACACCGTCGCCGCCTACCACTTCGGCTGGATCGACGCCCAGGGCAACGCGGCGGACGGCGACGGCGGCAAGGCCGTGCGCCCCGCCCTCGCGCTGCTCTCCGCCGAGGCCGCGGGCGCCGCGGCCGAAGTCGGCATCCCGGGTGCCGTCGCCGTCGAGCTCGTGCACAACTTCTCGCTGCTGCACGACGACCTGATGGACGGCGACGAGCAGCGCCGCCACCGCGACACGGTGTGGAAGGTGCACGGACCGGCCCTCGCGATCCTCGTCGGCGACGCCCTCTTCGCCCTCGCCAACGAGGTGCTGCTGGAGCTCGGCACCGTCGAGGCCGGCCGGGCGACCCGCCGCCTGACCACCGCCAGCCGCAAGCTCATCGACGGCCAGGCGCAGGACATCTCCTACGAGCACCGCGAGCGCGTCAGCGTCGAGGAATGCCTGGAGATGGAGGGCAACAAGACCGGCGCGCTGCTCGCCTGCGCCGTCTCCATCGGCGCGGTGCTCGGCGGCGCGGACGACCGTACAGCCGACAAGCTGGAGGAGTACGGCTACCACCTCGGCCTCGCCTTCCAGGCCGTCGACGACCTGCTCGGCATCTGGGGCGACCCGGAGGCCACCGGCAAGCAGACCTGGAGCGACCTGCGCCAGCGCAAGAAGTCCCTGCCGGTGGTCGCCGCCCTCGCGGCCGGCGGCCCGGCCTCCGAGCAGCTCGCCGAGCTGCTCGCCGCGGACGCCAAGGCCAGCGACTTCGAGAACTTCTCGGAGGAGGAGTTCGCCGCCCGCGCGGCACTCATCGAGGAGGCCGGCGGCCGCCAGTGGACCGCCGACGAGGCACGCCGCCAGCACGCCATCGCGATCCGGGCCCTCGACGACGTCGACATGCCGCAGCGCGTGCGCGAGCAGCTCGTGGACCTCGCCGACTTCGTCGTCGTGCGCAAGAGGTGATCGCCACCCGACAGCGGATATGAATCGCGAGTCGCCGGCCGGCGCCGCCACCTGAGCGTGGCGTGCACCGGCCGACGGCAGACCCCAGCACAGCAGAGGACACTGTTCTAAGGGGAAGCCATGACAGCGACGACCGACGGCAGCGCCGAGGGCGCTGGCGCTGGCAGCGAATCCACACCGGGCGCCCAGGGCCTCCCGGCCGGCTCCGCGGTGGGGCACGCCCGCGGCCCGGCCGCGGAGCAGGGGCCGCCGGCCCCGCCGCCCGCGGCCCGGACCGCCCCGCGGGCCGAGTACCGCCCACCGGGCACGCCCGGAGCCGACGGCGCCCGCTCCGCCCGCCCGCCCGGCGAACAGGGGCCGCCCGCCGCCGGGTTCGCGGCGACGGGCACGAGCGCCGGCACCGCGGAGCGCGCCGGAACGACGACCTCCGCCGGCCGGCAGGGGGCGGCCACGGTGCCGCCCGCGGCGAAGCCCGCCGGCCCGGCCGCCGCGCCGGACACCGGCCGCAGCGGCGGCCGTACCCTCACCGCGGACCCGCCCGCGGAACCGGAGGCGGACCGGCCGGGCCCGCCCAGGACGGCCGCGGACCTGCCCGAACCGCCGGACGGCGCCCCGCCCGGGGTGTACGAGGCCGCCGCGCGGGCGACCCGGCACCTGCTGGACCGCCAGGACCCCGAGGGCTGGTGGAAGGGCGACCTGGAGACCAACGTCACCATGGACGCCGAGGACCTGCTGCTGCGGCAGTTCCTCGGCATCCGGGACGAGGCCGTCACCCGGGCCGCCGCCCTCTTCATCCGCGGCGAGCAACGGCAGGACGGCACCTGGGCCACCTTCCACGACGGCCCGCCCGAACTGTCCGCCACCATCGAGGCCTACGTCGCGCTGCGCCTCGCCGGGGACGCGCCGGACGCCCCGCACATGACCCGCGCCTCGGCCTGGATCCGCGCCCACGGCGGGATCGCCGCCGCCCGCGTCTTCACCCGGATCTGGCTGGCCCTCTTCGGCTGGTGGAACTGGGACCACCTGCCCGAACTCCCGCCCGAGCTGGTGTTCCTGCCGTCCTGGGTGCCCCTGAACATCTACGACTTCGGCTGCTGGGCCCGCCAGACCATCGTCCCGCTCACCGTGGTCTCCGCGCTGCGCCCCGTCCGCCCGGCCCCGTTCACCCTCGACGAGCTCCACGCCGACGCCCGGGTCCCGAACCCCGTCAAGCGCCCCGCCCCGCTGACCAGTTGGGAGGGGGCCTTCCAGCGGATGGACAAGGCCCTGCACGTCTACCGGCGGTTCGCCCCCCGCCGGCTGCGCAAGGCCGCGATGGCCACCGCCGGCCGCTGGATCGTCGAGCGCCAGGAGAACGACGGCTGCTGGGGCGGGATCCAGCCGCCCGCCGTGTACTCCGTCATCGCCCTGCACCTGCTCGGCTACGACCTCCGGCACCCGGTGATGCGCGCCGGGCTGGAGTCCCTGGACCGCTTCGCGGTGTGGCGCGAGGACGGCGCCCGGATGATCGAGGCCTGTCAGTCCCCCGTGTGGGACACCTGCCTGGCCGCGATCGCCCTCGCCGACGCGGGCCTGCACCCCGGTCACCCGGCGCTGGTCAAGGCCGCCGACTGGATGCTCGGCGAGGAGATCACCCGCACCGGGGACTGGGCCGTGCGGCGGCCGGGGCTGGCCCCCGGCGGCTGGGCCTTCGAGTTCCACAACGACACCTACCCCGACATCGACGACACCGCCGAGGTCGTCCTCGCGCTGCGCCGCATCCAGCACCCGGACCCGGCCCGCGTCGAGGCGGCCATCGCCCGCGGGGTGTCCTGGAACCTCGGCATGCAGTCGAAGGACGGCGGCTGGGGCGCCTTCGACGCCGACAACACCAGCCCCTTCCCGAACCGGCTGCCCTTCTGCGACTTCGGCGAGGTCATCGACCCGCCCTCGGCCGACGTCACCGCCCACGTCGTGGAGATGCTCGCCTTCGAGGGCCGGTCCGGCGACGCCCGGACCCGGCGCGGCATCGCCTGGCTGCTCGCCGAACAGGAGGCGAACGGCGCCTGGTTCGGCCGCTGGGGCACCAACTACGTCTACGGCACCGGTTCGGTGGTCCCGGCGCTCACCGCGGCCGGCATCTCCCCGGGACATCCCGCCGTCCGCAGGGCCGTGCGCTGGCTGGAGACCGTACAGAACGAGGACGGCGGGTGGGGCGAGGACCAGCGCTCCTACAAGGACCTGTCCTGGGCCGGGAAGGGTGCCTCCACCCCCTCGCAGACCGCGTGGGCGCTGATGGCCCTGCTGTCGGCCGGCGAGCGGGACGGCAAGGCCGTCGAACGGGGCATCGGCTACCTGGTGGGGACGCAGCGGGAGGACGGCTCCTGGGACGAGCCGCACTTCACCGGAACCGGCTTCCCCTGGGACTTCTCCATCAACTACCACCTGTACCGGCAGGTGTTCCCGCTCACCGCGCTCGGCCGTTACCTGTACGGGGAACCGTTCGCCCCCGGCGGAGCCGTCTGATGTCCGCCGCGCCACGGCGGAGCGGCGGGGACCGGGCCGGGAACCCCGACCCCCTGCTGGTCGCCTGCGCGCTGCGCATCGAGCAGGCGGCGCTGCGCAGCGCCGGGCCGGGGGCGGCCCGCGGCCCGGCCGGGAGCTACTCGCTGCTGCGCACCGGGATGGGCCCGCGCGCGGCCGAGCGGGCCGTCGCCCGGGCACTGGACCGGCCCGCGATGGAACGGGCCGCCGTCCTCGCCACCGGGTTCTGCGCCGGGCTGGTCCCCGGCATGCACCCCGGCGACCTGGTGGTCGCCGAGGAGACCCGGGGCCGGCAGGGGGCCGTCACCTGCACCGGCACCGCCCTGCTCGCCGAGGCACTGGCCCGGGCCGCACCGGGCCGGACCGTGCACACCGGCGCACTGACCGGATCCGACCACGTCGTCCGCGGCCAGGAGCGCGCGCAGCTGCGCGCCACCGGCGCCATCGCGGTCGACATGGAGTCCGCGGCCACCCTGTGGACCGCCACCCGTGGCGGGCTTTCCCCGGAAGGCGGCCGCCCGGTTGCGGCCGTCCGGGTGATCGTGGACGCTCCGGAGCATGAGCTCGTCCGTATCGGCACGGTTCGCGGGGGAATATCGGCCTTCCGCGTTCTGCGTGCCGTACTGCCCGCGTTTTACGAATGGCACCGTTCTTTGCTGCTCCCCAGGAGGTGAGCCAGATGGCCATGCCGCTGCGCCAGTCCATCAGGGTCGGGACCTATCTTCTCGAACAGAAGCTCCGCAAGCGTGAGAAGTTCCCGCTGATCGTCGAGCTGGAACCGCTCTACGCCTGCAACCTGGCCTGTGAGGGGTGCGGGAAGATCCAGCATCCGGCCGGGGTGCTCAAGCAGCGCATGCCGGTCGCCCAGGCGGTCGGCGCCGTGCTGGAGTCCGGCGCCCCGATGGTGTCCATCGCGGGTGGCGAGCCCTTGATGCACCCGCAGATCCACGAGATCGTCCGGCAGTTGGTGGCGAGGCGGAAGTACGTCTTCCTCTGCACCAACGCGATGCTCCTGCGCAAGAAGATCGAGAAGTTCACCCCTTCCCCCTATTTCGCCTTCGCCGTGCACATCGACGGCCTGCGCGAGCGCCACGACGAGTCCGTGGCCAAGGAAGGCGTCTTCGACGAGGCGGTCGCGGCCATCAAGGAGGCGAAGAAGCGCGGGTTCCGGGTGACCACCAACTCCACCTTCTTCAACACGGACACCCCGCAGACGATCATCGAGGTCCTCAACTACCTCAATGACGACCTCCAGGTCGACGAGATGATGATCTCCCCCGCCTACGCCTACGAAAAGGCCCCTGACCAGGAACACTTCCTCGGCGTCGAACAGACGAGGGAACTCTTCAGGAAGGCGTTCGCGGGCGGCAACCGGCGGCGCTGGCGGCTCAATCACTCGCCGCTCTTCCTGGACTTCCTGGAAGGGAAAGCCGATTTCCCCTGCACGGCCTGGGCGATTCCCAATTACTCCCTCTTCGGCTGGCAGCGCCCCTGCTATCTGATGAGCGACGGCTACGTGCCGACGTACCGGGAGCTGATCAACGACACCGACTGGAGCAAGTACGGCCGCGGAAAGGACCCGCGCTGCGCGAACTGCATGGCGCACTGCGGCTACGAGCCCACCGCCGTCCTCGCCACGATGGGTTCCCTCAAGGAATCCCTGCGGGCGGCCCGGGAGACGATCGGCGGAAACCGGGGCGCGTCGGCATGAACCCGGCGGAGGAGGGAGCGGGCACCCGGGGCAAGGGCTTCGACCTCGGCGCCCTGCTGGCCGCGCGCGGAGGGGAGCGGTACGAGCTGCACGCCCGCCACCTCAACCACCAACTGCCCCGGATGCTCCACACCATCGGCTTCGACAAGGTCTACGAGCGGGCCGAGGGCGCCCATTTCTGGGATGCCGAGGGCAACGACTACCTCGACATGCTGGCCGGCTTCGGGGTCATGGGCCTGGGCCGCCACCACCCGGTGGTCCGCCGGGCCCTGCACGACGTACTGGACGCGCAGCTCGCCGACCTCACCCGCTTCGACTGCCAGCCGCTGCCCGGGCTGCTGGCCGAGAAGCTGCTCTCGTACAGCCCGCACCTCGACCGGGTCTTCTTCGGCAACAGCGGCACGGAGGCGGTGGAGACGGCCCTGAAGTTCGCCCGGTTCGCCACCGGGCGGCCCAGGATCCTCTACTGCGACCACGCCTTCCACGGGCTGACCACCGGCTCCCTGTCGGTGAACGGGGAGGGCGGGTTCCGTGACGGCTTCGCCCCGCTCCTCCCCGATACGAAGATCGCCCTGGGGGACCTGGGCGCCCTGGAGCGGGAGCTGCGCAAGGGCGACGTCGCGGCCTTCGTCGTCGAGCCGATCCAGGGCAAGGGGGTCCTCGAGGCCCCGCCGGGGTTCCTGCTCGCCGCGCAGGAACTGCTGCACCGGCACAAGGCGCTGCTGATCGCGGACGAGGTGCAGACCGGCCTCGGACGGACCGGTGACTTCTACGCGTACCAGCACGAGCCGGGCGTGGAACCGGACCTGGTGTGCGTGGCCAAGGCGCTGTCGGGCGGCTACGTGCCGGTCGGCGCCACCCTGGGCAAGGACTGGATCTTCAAGAAGGTCTACTCGTCCATGGACCGGGTGCTCGTGCACTCCGCGAGCTTCGGGTCCAACGCGCAGGCGATGGCGGCCGGGCTGGCGGTGCTGTCGGTCATGGAGGACGAGGAGCTCGTCGCGCACGCCCGGGCGACGGGGGACCTGCTGCGCGGGCGGCTCGCGGCCATGGTGGACGAGTACGAGCTGCTGCACGAGGTGCGCGGGCGCGGGCTGATGATCGGCATCGAGTTCGGCCGGCCGTCCTCGTTGGGGCTGCGCAGCCGGTGGACGATGCTGCAGGCGGCCCGCAAGGGGCTCTTCGCCCAGATGGTCGTGGTGCCGCTGCTGCAGAAGCACCGGATCCTCACCCAGGTCTCCGGGGACCACCTGGAAGTCATCAAGCTCATTCCGCCGCTGGTCGTGGACGAGCGGGACGTCGACCGGTTCGTCGGCGCCTTCCGCGCGGTCATGGACGAGGCGCACGGCGGGTCCGGGCTGATGTGGGACTTCGGCAGGACGCTGGTGAAGCAGGCCGTCGCCCAGCGCTGACGGCCCGCTCCGGGCGTGCTATTCGAGCAGCCGGTCACGCAGCCGGTCGAGGGTCTCGGGCTTCAGCCCGAGGCCCTCCGCCAGGTAGGGGTCCACCCCGCCCCAGGTCTCGTCGATCGTCTCGAAGGCGGCGACCAGGTACTCGGCGCGGGCATCGAAGAGCGGCGCCAGCAGCTCCATCACCTCGGGGGAGCGGGCCTCGTCGGACGCGCTGCTGCGGCGCACCCGGTAGCGGCGGTGCGGGGCGTTCGACTCCAGGTAGTCCGCCACGATCGCCTCGCGCTCGACGCCCAGCGCGAGCAGGGTGACGGCGATCGACAGGCCGGCCCGGTCCTTGCCGGCGGCGCAGTGCATGAGGGCGGGGACGCTGTCCTCGGCGAGCGCGTGCACGACCCGTCCGTGCTCGGCGGTGCGCTGCTCGATGATCCTGCGGTACGAGTTCGTCATCCGGGCCGCGGCCTTGCCGTCGCCCAGGATCGTGCGCAGCTGGTCGAGGTCGCCCTCGCGCACCAGCCGCCAGAACTCCCGGCCGTCGGCCGGATCCGAGAGCGGAATGTTCACGTTCCGTACCCCGGGCAGTTCCACGTCCGGCCCCTCCAGCGCGTGGTCGGCGCCGTTGCGGAAGTCGAAGATGGTGTGGAGGCCGAGCGAGGCGAGGAACTCTGCATCGGTTTCGGTGGCATGTGCGAGATGTCCGCTTCGGAACAGTCGTCCCGCCTTGACCCTTCGACCATCAGAAGTCGGCAATCCGCCCACATCACGGAAATTGCGCACTCCGGTCAGCTCCGGCTCCTGTATCTGCTGGGTCACGGGGACTCCTCCGCTTCGTGGTGAGACTTCTGTCCGAATTGAGCTGTTTGGCGCCAACTTGCCATATCCGGAGGCGAGATCGGGCACGTCCCCGTGAGCCAGATCATACGGTGACCGTGAGTGCCTGATCGCGAATGCCGAATGGCCCCGTCGGAGCGGTTGTTGACGGCGGGTAATGGACGCAGGGTGACCAGGATTCCGACGATTCCTCATTCCTGTGATTCCGTCAGGAAATTCATGGCTTGTTCCCCGCCGTCGCAAGGGTTTACCTTCGCGATCGATCCGGGTGGATCGCCGAATCCTGCCGCCGCCCGGAAACCGCACCCGACTATTCGCGCGGCAGGAGCGGGGGAACCAGGTAAGCCGCTGTCCCGGAGATCTTTTCGGAGATCTTTTCGCCGGGACGGCTCGGGGTGAAGACGTACATGACCCGTACATGTACGGCCGGACATCTCCAGTCCGAACCCGACAGCTCACCTCGCAGGCGCCGGAGAGGAAATTCGCCATGCCTGCAAAGGGTAAGCACCGCCGTCCCAAGTCCCTTTCGATATCGCGCGGTTTCGCCGTCGCAGGCACCGGTGGCGCGGCCCTCGCGCTGCCGCTGATGGGCGCCGCGGGCGCCCACGCGGCCGGCGCCCCGGCCGCGGCGACCGCGGTGGCCCCCGCCGTGGCCCCGCAGGTCCCCGCCGCGCTGCAGGCCGCGCCCGTCGCCGCCGTGCAGGGCGCCCCGAGCGTCTACACGGTCGTGCCGGGCGACTACCTCTCCAAGATCGCCGCCGAGCGCCACCTCTCCGGCGGCTGGGAGCAGCTGTACGCCGACAACCGCGAGGCGGTCGGCAGCAACCCGTCGCTGATCCACCCCGGCCTGAAGCTGCACCTCGGCGGTCCGGGCGAGGCGGCTCCGGTGGACGCCGCCCCCGCCCCCGAGGCCGCCCCCGAGGCGGAGGCCGAGGCCGCTCCGGAGGCCGCCCCCGAGGCGGCGCCGAAGCCGGCGCCGAAGCCGGCCGAGAAGGCCGCCCCCGAGCAGCAGGACTCCGAGGCCGGGGCGCCCGCCGCGCAGAAGTCGGCCTCCGGCTTCGTCTCCCCGCTCGGCAGCACCGGCGTCTCCACCCAGTACAAGGTCGCGGGCAGCATGTGGTCCTCCGGCTACCACACCGGCGTGGACTTCATCGCGAGCTCCGGCACCACCGTCAAGGCCGTCGGCGCGGGCACCGTGGTCTCCGCCGGCTGGGGCGGCTCGTACGGCAACGAGGTCGTCATCCGGCACGCGGACGGCAAGTACTCCCAGTACGCCCACCTGTCCCAGCTGTCCGTCTCCTCCGGCCAGAGCGTCACCGCCGGGCAGACCCTCGGCCTCTCCGGCTCCACGGGCAACTCCACCGGCCCGCACCTCCACTTCGAGATCCGCACGGGCCCCTCGTACGGCTCCGACATCGACCCGCTGGCCTACCTCCGCTCGAAGGGCGTGAGCATCTGACGGCAGCCGCCGTCGGCGCGGGAACGCGTGTGAGGCCGGGACCCGAGGGGGGTCCCGGCCTCACGTGTACTTATTCCTTATCCCCCACGTGGTACAGATCACGGTCCGTCAACCCCTCATTACGTTGGCGTAGGTTGGTTACGGGAGTGAAGGATGGTGTCCCGTGGCAGCGACGACGACGAAACTCAAGACCATCGGCTCGTACGCGGCGATCGGGGACAGCTTCACCGAAGGCGTGGGGGACCCGGGACCCGGGGATTCGCATCTCGGCTGGGCGGACCGGCTCGCCGTACTCCTGGCCGATCAGCGCGACGAGCACGACTTCCGTTATGCGAATCTGGCGGTGCGCGGAAAGCTCCTCGACCAGATCGTGGCCGACCAGCTTCCCAGAGCCAAGGCCCTCGCGCCCGACCTGGTCAGCTTCTGCGCGGGCGGCAACGACATCATCCGGCCCGGCAGCGACCCGGACGACGTGGCGGAGCGGTTCGAGGCGGCCGTGGCCGACCTCGCCGGCGCGGTCGGCCAGGTCATGATCACGACAGGCTTCGACACCCGGGGCGTGCCGGTCCTCAAGCACCTCCGGGGCAAGGTGGCGACGTACAGCGCGCACGTGCGCGCCATTGCCGACCGCTACGACTGCCCGGTGCTCGACCTCTGGTCGCTGAAGTCCGTACAGGACCGGCGGGCGTGGGACACGGACCGGCTGCACCTCTCGCCCGAGGGGCACACGCGGGTCGCGCTGCGCGCGGCGCAGGTGCTCGGCCTGGACGTGCCGACCGACCCCGACCAGCCATGGCCTCCGCAGCAGCCGCGCGGCTCGGTGGACGTGACCCGCGACAACATCCAGTGGGCGCGCGACCACCTCGTGCCGTGGATCGGCCGGCGGCTGCGCGGGGAGTCCTCGGGGGACCACGTGGAGGCGAAGCGGCCCGACCTGCTGCCGCTGTAGCCGTACGCACCCGGACGGGGGCGGGGATGCGGCAGGGACGGGGGCGGGGACGGTGGGGGCGCGGACCCGACGGGGACGGGGGCGGTAAGCGGAATCCTTCGGGGCCGGTGTGCGTTGGGATGGTCGTAGAGAGACGACCACCCCTTACTCCATCCTCCCTGGAGGCGCTTTGACCGGCTCCCGTCCCCTGCGTCCCCGGCTGCGTGCCCTGCGGCCCGAAGCCTTCGGCGCGGACCCGTCCGGTGCCCGGCTGGAGCGCATCCGCCGCTCGCCGAACTTCGCCGACGGCGTCTTCCAGAACCCGGTCGGGGCCCGGAACAGACCCTCGGGCTCGATGGCGGAGTTCGCCAAGATCTACTTCCACCGGGAGCAGCGGGTGCGGCGCAGTCCCGCCGCGCCCATTCCCGTGTACCCGACGACCCTCGCGGAGCTGGCCAAGCCGCCGGCGAGCGGTCTGCGGCTGACCTGGATGGGCCACTCCAGCGTGCTCGCGGAGATCGACGGCCGCCGGGTGCTGTTCGACCCGGTGTGGGGCGAGCGCTGTTCCCCCTTCCCCTTCGCCGGCCCCAAGCGGCTGCACCCCGTGCCGGTCCCGCTGGCCTCGCTCGGCGACGTGGACGTCGTGGTCATCTCGCACGACCACTACGACCACCTCGACCTGCCCACCATCAAGGCCCTGGCCGGTACGGACACGGTCTTCGCCGTCCCGCTCGGTGTCGGCGCGCACCTGGAGCGCTGGGGCGTACCGGCCGACCGGCTGCGCGAGCTGGACTGGAACGAGACCACCAAGATCGCCGGGCTCTCCCTGACGGCCACCCCCGCCCGGCACTTCTGCGGCCGCGGCCTGCGCAACCAGCAGCACACCCTGTGGGCCTCCTGGGTCGTCGCGGGCGACGAGCACCGGATCTACCACAGCGGGGACACCGGCTACTTCCCCGGCTTCAAGGAGATCGGCGCCGCGCACGGGCCCTTCGACGCCACGATGATCCAGATCGGGGCGTATTCGGAGTACTGGCCCGACATCCACATGACCCCCGAGGAGGGCATGCGCGCCCACCTCGACCTCCAGGGCGGCGCCCCGCACGGCACGATGCTGCCGATCCACTGGGGCACCTTCAACCTGGCCCTGCACCCGTGGGACGAGCCGGGCGAGGGCACCCTGGCCGCGGCCGAGGGAGCCGGAGCGGCCATCGCGCTGCCGATCCCGGGCCAGCCGTTCGAGCCGGGCACCGAGGGGGCTCCGGCGCAGCCCTGGTGGCGGCCGTTCGTCGCGGGCGGCGCTGCCGGCGCCCCGGCCGCGGCCCCGGGCCCGGTCACCGCGCAGGAGCGGCCGCAGGCCGTGACCCGCGAGGAATCCGAGGCCGTCGGGTCCTGACGCACCGCCGCCCGTGCTCGCCCCGCCCTCGGCGCAGGCGGCCGGGCGGCGCATTCGGGCGGTTGTACGAGCGCTCCACCGGGAGCGGGAAGCACCCCCTCGAAGTTCCCCAACTGGCGTTCCGGGGCGGGACGGCGGGGTCTAGCGTGGGTATCCGGTGATCAACACCGGGCCCCGGAACGCTGGGGGCCGGGCCCCACGTACCGAACGTACCGAGGACGCCGATGTCCGGACTCCGCGCCGCCCGCCACGCCCCGTCGAGACACGCCGTCACCGGTCCCGCCCGGCAGATACGTCCCCAGCTGGTGCGCGCCGCCGTCCTGCCCACGCTCGCCGCCGGGCTCAGCGGCGCCGCCGCGGTGATCTTCAGCCTCCAGCTCGGCGGGGGCGCGGGCGACCGCGACGCCCGGCTCTGGCCGGTGCTCACGGGCTGCGCCCTGCTCGTGGTCGGGGCCCTCGCGGCGGCCCTGCTCGGGGCCCAGCGCGGGGCCAAGGCCGTACGGGACCGGTGCGAGGCGCTGCGCCGCTCCAGCGTGCGCGGCCGCCAGGAGCTGCGTACCGCCGCCGACCTGCTGGAACGGGGCGAGACCCCGCCCCGCCCGATGCGGGGCGGGCCGACCGGCCCGCTCGTCGGGGGCGACCCGGCCGGCGTGGACGAGTTCTGGCTGCTCTCCCAGGAGCTGCGCGGCGCCCGGGAACAGGCGCACGCGACCCTCGTACGGCTGGCCGGCCCGGCCGTCCCGTCCGACAGCGAGCGCAAGGTCGAGGTCTTCGTCAACCTCGCGCGTCGCCTGCAATCCCTCGTGCACCGGGAGATCGCGCTCCTCGACGACCTGGAGGACACGGTCGAGGACCCGGACCTGCTCAAGGAGCTCTTCCACGTCGACCACCTCGCCACCCGGATCCGCCGGCACGCCGAGAACCTCGCCGTGCTGGGCGGGGCCGCCTCCCGCCGCCAGTGGACCCGGCCGATCGACCTGAGCGAGGTGCTCCGCTCCTCGGTCGCGGAGGTCGAGCAGTACACGCGGGTCAAGGTCGTGCCCCCGGCCGGCGGCAGCGTCCGCGGGCACGCCGTCGCGGACGTGGTGCACCTGCTGGCCGAACTGGTCGAGAACGCCACGGTGTTCTCCGCCCCCGACACCGATGTCGTGCTGCGCGCCGAGCGGGTCACCGCGGGGATCGCGGTCGAGGTGGAGGACCGGGGGCTGGGCATGCCGGTGGAGGAACAGCACCGGATGAACGCCCTGCTCGGCGACCCCGACCAGATCAGCGTCCGGCACCTGCTCGCGGACGGGCGGATCGGGCTGTTCGTCGTCTCGGCGCTGGCCCGGCGGCACGGGATCGCCGTGGAGCTCAAGTCGAACATCTACGGTGGCGTGCTCGCCGTGCTGGTGCTGCCGCAGGAGCTGCTGGGCGCGGAGGCGCCGAGCGCCGCCGACGCGGCGGGTGGCTCCCGGCCCACCTCGTGGGTCCCGGGCGAGCCCCCGTCGGCCCCCCACCTGGAACCGGTCCCGGCACCCCTGTCCTGGCCCCCGCCCCCGCAACGCGTTCCCGCACCGCGATCGGGCCCGCCGGCTCCCACCACCCCGGCCGTCCCGACGCCCCGCGACCCCGAGCCGGGCGCGGCGGTGGCCTCGACGGAGCCCTGGGCCGGGCCGACGCCGGGCGCGGGTGACCAGGCTTCGGCCGCGGCCGCGATCGGCCCGGAGGCGGCGTCCGTGCCCGCGCCGGAGGCCGGATCCTGGCCGCGGCCTGTGCGCGAAAACGGGCACCCATCGTGGTCCGAGGCCGCGGCGACGGCGCTCCCCGCTCCGGCAGCGGACGATCAGGCCGAGACCGGCCCGGGAGCCGAGCCCCGGCCGGAGGCCGGCCACTGGCCCGTAGCCAGGGACGAGCCCATGGCCTGGCCTGAGGCCGCTCCGGGCTCGGCCGGCGACGGGGCCTCGGCTACCGCCGGACCTGCTCGGCTTCCCGCTCCGCGAGCGGGGGACCCGGCTTCGGTCACGGCCGTGACCGGCTCGGGGGCCGAGCCTTGGCCGGGGGCCGTGCCGGCGCCGGAGGCTGGTGACTGGCCTGTGGCTGCTTTGGGCTCGGCCGGTGACGGGGCGGTCTCGCATACCGCTGGGCCTGCTCGGCTTCCCGCTTCGGCAGCGGGGGACCAGGCTTCGGCCTCGGCCGTGACCGGTTCGGAGGACCGTCACTGGCCTGTGCCCAGGGATGAGCCCGCGGGATGGTCTGGGGCTGTTGCGGGGTCGGGCGGTGACGGGGTTGGGGCCTCGGCTACCGCCGGACCTGCTCGGCTCCCCGCTCCGCGAGCGGGGGAACCGGGTTCGACAGGGGCCGTGACCGGTCTGGGGGTCGAGCCCTGGACCGGGACCCCGGCCGCGCCCGTGTCCGGCGACGGAGCCACTCCGGGCGCTGCGGAATCGGCTCCGGCCGAGCCGTGGGCCGGGCACCCGGCCCCCACCCTGCCGGGGGCGGACGCCGAGCCGTGGTCCGGGTCCGCCTCGGCGTGGCCGGCGGACGCTGCGCGAGCAGGGTCTCCGGCTTCTGCCGAACCCGCGACAGGCGCCGTGCCTCCCTTCGCGTCTGCGCCGGCGTCGCTTCGCCGAGCCGGCGACACGGCTCCTGCCGAGCCCGCGCCGGGCGCGGAGGATCAGGCCTCGGCCGGGGCCGTGACCGGTCCGGAGGTCGGTTCGTGGCCCCGGACCGTGCCCGGGGACGGGCCATCGGCGTGGGCCGGGGCCGCGGCGACGGCGATGCCTGCGCCGCTCCCCGCTCCCGGTGCCGGAGAGACCGGCCCGGGGGTCGAGCCGTGGACCGGGACCCCGGCAGGGCTCCGGCCCGGGCCTGAGCCCTGGGGCGGAGCCACTCCCGGAGATGCGGCTTCGGCCGAGCCTCGGGCCCTGGACGCGTCCGGGTCCGGGGCCGAGGCGGGGCCCGGGGGTGCTGCGCGGGCGAGGGGTGGGCCGCGCGGCGGAGAGGCGGCCGGGTTGCTGCCCCTCCAGCGGGGCGGCGAGCCCGACGGCGAGGAGGAGCGGCCCGCACTGCCCCGGCGGCGGGCGCAACAGCACCTGGCGCCGCAACTGCGCGAGGCACCCGTACCACGGCCCCCCGCGGCCGCCGAGCCGCCGCTGCACGATCCGGGCCTGATGGCCGCCTTCCAACGGGGCTTCGGCCTCGCCCAGTCGGAGAACCAGCTATGACCCCGACAAGTCACCTCAGCAAGGAGCACACCCCCATGGGCGGCGAACTGGCGACGAAGACCGGCACCCGGCTCTCGGACCTCGACTGGCTGCTCAGCGGCCTGGTGCAGCGCGTGCCGTACACGCGCAGCGCCGTACTCCTCACCGCAGACGGCCTCGTCACCTGCGTGCACGGCCTGGACGCCGACAGCGCCGACCACCTGGCGGCCCTCGCCTCCGGGCTGTACTCGCTGGGCCGCAGCGCCGGCTCCCGGTTCGGCGACGGCTCGGAGGTACGGCAGGTCGTCGTCGAGCTCGACACCGCGCTCGTCTTCGTCTCCGCCGCCGGATCCGGGACCTGTCTGGCCGTCCTCGCCGACCGCGAGGCCGATGCCGGGGTGCTCGGCTACGAGATGGCGATGCTGGTCAAGAGCGTCCGTCCGTACCTGGCGGCGCCGCCGCGGCGGCCCACCGCCGACCCGGGGCGATGAGGGCCCGCGCGACGGGGGCGTACGCGAAGGGGCGGGACACACCGTGGCTCGACGACTCGGCGGGCCGTGTGATGCGCCCGTACACCGCCAGCGGCGGGCGGACCCGGCCCGGCGTCGCGCTCGACCTGCTCTCGCTGGTGACCGCGACCGGCGTGCGCCCGCGCATCCCGCTCGGGGCCGAGCACACCCTCGTGCTCCGGCTCTGCGCCGGCGCGGCCGCGGTCACCGTCGCCGAGGTGGCCGGGCAGCTGCGGCTGCCGGCCGCGGTGGTGAAGGTGCTGCTGTCCGACCTGATGGAACACGGGGCCGTCATGGCGCAGGCGCCCCGGTTCCCCGGAATCGGCGGCGACGGGTTCGCCGCCACCGACCAGTCACTCCTGAGGGCGGTGCTCGATGGCCTGCGAAAACGCCTGTGAAGCCCCCGCTGCCGCCCCCGCGACCCTGAAGATCCTGGTCGCGGGGGGTTTCGGCGCGGGCAAGACCACCTTCGTGGGCGCGGTCAGCGAGATCGAGCCGCTGAGCACCGAGGAGCTGCTCAGCGACCTCAGCTCGGCCGCCGACCCGACGCACGGCGTCGAGGCGAAGACCACCACGACCGTCGCCCTCGACTTCGGCCGGATCACCCTCGACGAGCGCCACGTGCTCTACCTCTTCGGCACGCCGGGCCAGCACCGCTTCTGGTTCCTGTGGGAGGAGCTGTGCGCGGGCGCGCTCGGGGCGGTGGTGCTCGCCGACACGCGCCGCCTCGCGGACTGCTTCCCCGCCGTGGACTTCTTCGAGCGGCGCGGGATCGGCTTCATCGTGGCCGTCAACGAGTTCGACGACGGCCACCGCTACGCGCCCGAGGAGGTCCGCGAAGCGGTGGGGCTCGGGCCCGAGGTGCCCGTCGTACGGTGCGACGCGCGCCTGACCAGCTCGGGGACGGGCGCACTGGCCGCCCTGGTCCGCCACCTCCTCTGCATGTCCACGGCCACGGCCACACCAACAGCCACGGCCACAGTCAGCTCTTCGTCTTCGGAGTCGGGGGAACCGCCATGACGTACTACGAATCGACCGGACACCTGCTGCTCACGCCGGTGGACCGGGAGGCACCCGCGCGCGTCGTCCGGCTGCGCGAGCTGGGTCTGGGGGAGCGGACGGACGCCGAACTGGACGCCTTCGCCCGGCGGGTCGCCGACGTGCTCGAAGCCCCGCACTCCGGGGTGAACTTCATCGGCGAGGAACGGCAGTTCTTCGCCGGGCTGCACCACGCGGCCGAGTCCCCGGGCGGCGGGTACCCGGCGCGGGTCCTGGCCCGCGACCACGGCTACTGCCCGTACGTGGTGGTCCGGCGGCGGGCGCTGGTGCTGGAGGACGTACGGGACTTCGCGCGCTTCGCGGGCAACGCGGTCGTGGACGAGAACGGGGTCCGCTCGTACGTGGGCGCGCCCCTCACGGACCGGCGCGGGATCGTCCTGGGCACGGTGTGCGCGGCGGACGTGGTGCCGAGGCGGTGGGGGACGGCAGGGCTCGCCACCGTCAAGGCGCTGGCCGCGGAGCTGGTGGCGCTGGTGCACGCGCGGGAGGACCGGGCGCAGGCCCGCACGGCGGACCGGCCGGGGTGAGCGCGATTGTCGGTGGCGGGGGCTACGGTCGTCGGACGAGGGTTCACCGGTGGCTGGAGAGGAGTCTCGGGGATGGCCACGACCGCGCAGGACGTCCGCCTGATCGCGCTGTCGCTCCCGGACAGCAGCGAGAAGCTCGCCTGGGGCATGCCGACCTTCCGGGTGGGCGGGAAGATCTTCGTCGCGCTGGGCGACGACGACACCTCGATCGGGGTGAAGTGCCCCAAGGAGGACCGGGCCGAGCTGATCGCGGCGGAGCCGGAGAAGTTCTTCGTGCGGCCGGGCCACGACGACAACTACGCCTGGATCCGGGTCCGCCTGGAGGCCCTGCGGGACGGGGCCGAGCTGCGCGCCATCCTGACCGACTCCTGGCTCCAGGCGGCCCCGAAACGGCTGATCGCGGCCCATCCGGAGCTCACCGGCACGGCGGGCTGAGAGCGGCCCGCCGCCCGGCGCGGGACCGGCCGGCGCGGCCGACGCGGTACCCGGGGAACCGGTAGCGGAAAAGGTGCGCGCGACCACCCGCTGAAATGCGGTATCGTTCTCATGCGCGTTCGGCCAGGGGAAACCCCAGGTCAGCGGGTATCGGGACGTGGCGCAGCTTGGTAGCGCACTTGACTGGGGGTCAAGGGGTCGCAGGTTCAAATCCTGTCGTCCCGACTGTGCGGAAACGCAGGTCGGAGGCCGTTCTCTCATCCATGAGAGGGCGGCCTTTCGCATGTCCGCCGGCCTTGTGCACGGAACCGGTGGGGACCCGGCTCCGGCGTCCGGTACACCGTGCCCACCCCGGGAGGGGGCGGGCAGGGTGTCCTCGTGCCCGCCTAGTGCGGACGCACCAGCACCGGGTGCCGGGGCTGGGTTCCCGGGGCGGGGGTGGGAGTGGGGGCGGGCAGTTTGGTCAGGTTGGCGCTGATCATCGCTGCCGCGCGGCTCACGGCCTCGCCGAGCGGGGCTATCTGCTTGCCGTCCAGGGCGGTCGCCGCCACGGCCGCCACCACCTGGCCCGACGTGGAGAACACCGGCGCCGCCACGCACGACAGCGTGCTCACGCACTGTCCGTACTCGAAGGCGAGGCCCCGCTCCTGGGCCCGTCTGACCTCGCGGGTCCACGTCGGCTTCGTCCAGCCCTTGGGCAGCTCCGCCGCCGGGCTGGACGCCGCGAGGATCAGCTCCGCCGCGCTCCCGGGCGGCAGGACGATGCCGGAGCGCAGCGGGAAGACCTCGTCCACCTCGCCGCGCATGCCCCCGACGATGATCGTGTGCCCCGCCTCGGGCACCGACAGGCTGAGGCTCAGCCCGCCGCTCACGGCCGCGAGCTCGCGCAGCGGCCGGGCCGAGGCCGCGCGCAGCAGGCGCGCGGGGTGCCAGGCCTGCCCCAGCCGGAACGTCCGCGGCCCGAGGCGGTAGCGGCCCGCGCGGCTCTGCACCGCGCCGAGTGCGACCAGCTGCCCCAGTAGCCGGTGAGCGGTGGCTTTCGGCAGTTCGGCGTCGGTGGCCAGGCGGGTCAGGCCGACCTCCTCGCCGTGTGCGAGCACCTCCATGAGGGCGAACGCACCCTCCAGTACACCTCGCCCCTCTGTGCCGGATCTGGCCATGAGAGGTTCCCCCTTTCGCACGGAACCCATCGGTCGGATGGGCCCGTAACTCCCCGTTTCGTCCCGGCTCATCAGCAAGAACGGAGTTACCGCCCTCCACTTCCGCCGGTCCGTTGAACGGACCCGATCATTGCCCGTGTGTTGCGAACGCGCCAGTGTGTTCTCGCCCGGGGACGAAACGTTTCGGTGCCCCACAGGTCACGGGGCGTTCGTCCCACAGCAACGAAACAAGGAGGATCCCGATGAGCGCGATCAAGACCAGCGCCAAGCAGTTCAAGTACGTCATGGGTGCCATGACCGCCGTCTTCTTCGGCAACTGCTCTGCCAGCTGACGCTGTTTCGGGGGGTGGGGGCGGCATGTCGCCCCCACCCCTTTTTCTTTAAGCCTTAGGGAGGCACGAGTGCTGGAAACCGGTGTCCGGCAGGTCCGGGTGGCGATGGCCATGGTGTTCGGCCGGCGGCTGAACGTCCGGGCCGTCGAGCGGCTGGTCGCCGACGCCCTCGCCACGCTGGAGGAGTTCGGCTCGCTCGGCGACGACGTCGACGAACTCGCCGACGGACCGTTCGCCGACCCGGACGAACGCCGCGACCTGCAGAACCGCGCACTCCAGCGGACCGTCGACAGACTCGCCAAGCGCTCCCCCTTCTACCGGGAACGGCTCGCCGGCATCGACCTCGCCGGGCTGACCACCGAGACGCTCACCCGGATCCCGGTGACCCGCAAGGCCGACCTGATCGAGCGCCCCGCCGACTTCCTGTGCAGCACCCCCTACCTGGCGACCCAGACGACCGGCACCACCGGCCGCCCCGTGCAGATGTGGCTCTCCCGCTACGAGATGGAGCTCTGGCCCGCCCTCATCGCCCTGTCCGTGGTGCTGCGCGGCGACATCCGCCCCGGCGACCGCATGCAGATCAACCTCAGCTCCCGGGCAACGGCCGCCGTCCAGGAGGACGTCGAGGTGTGCCGGATGGTCAACGCCTCGTGCCACGTGGTGGGCCAGGTCCCGCCGGAGGAGTCCGTCGAGCACCTGCTCGGCCGCCACGGCACCCGGCCCACCCTGCTCACCGGCAACCCCAGCTACCTGGCCCGGATGCTCACCGCCGCACGCCAACGCGGTTACGGACCGGACGACTTCGGCCTGCGGGCGATCTACGCCGGCGGGGAGATCGTGTCCCCGGCCTTCGCCGAGGCCCTGCGCGAGACCTTCGGGGCCGAGACCATCGGCGACAACTTCGGCATGACCGAACTGCTGCCCGTCGGCGGTCGCACCTGCAGCCGGCGCCACCTCCACATCGACCCCAACATGGGGTACACCGAGGTGCTCGACCCGGAGACGGGCGAGCCCGCAGGGCCCGGACAGCTCGGGGAGCTGACCGTGACCCCGTACTACCCCTACCGGGAGTGCATGCCGGTCCTGCGGTACAACACCGGCGACGTGGTCCGCACCCTCGTCGGCGAACCGGACTGCGAACTCGCGGCCGTGCCCGCCGTCTCCCAGATCCTCGGCAAGGCGGGCACGCTGCTGCGCACCGCCGATGCCGTCGTGACGCCGCGCGAGATCGTGGAAGCCCTGGACGGCACCCCCGGAATGCCCTGGCCCCTGCGCTACCGGGCCGAGGTCGCCGACGGCCGGCTCCACGTGGAGGTCGCCTCCCGCAGCGCCGGCGCGGCCGAGGTGACCGAGCGGCTGCTGGCCCGGGGCATCGACGCGCGCGTCACGGTCCTGCCGCTGGACGACGAGGAGGCCGCCCGCCGCTTCCCCCTCCGCTGTGACCTGTTGGAGCACACCTTCACCCGGAGCCACGCATGACGGTCTTCTTCCAGATCGCGGCCACCGCCGCCCTGGCACTCGCGGTCGTAGTCGGCACGATCGCCTACTTCCGCGCCGTACGCGCCGCGACGCCGCCCGTCGGCGTCTTCAACGGCCGGGACATCTTCATGATGATGGGCTTCGTCCTGGCGCTGCCGTACGTCTACCTCGCCCTCCCCGGCGCCGTCCTCCCGGCCGTGCTCGCCCTGGTCTTCGCGGGCGGACTGTCCGTCGGCTACCAGCCCCTCATCGGCAACGGCCGGCTGCGCTGGGCGCTGATCGCCGTACTGATCGCGAGCGTGCTCGTCACCCACCTGGCCTTCGGCGAGACCGCGCCGCCCTACTGGGTGGCGAACAGCTGCGTCGTCGGACTGGTCGTGGTGTCCGCCACCAACCTCAACGTCCAGGGCGGCATGCGGCTGAAGAACGTCGCGTGGTTCCTGCTCGCCCTCGCCGTCTACGACGCCTTCTTCGCCTGGGTCGTACCGCTGACCCAGGAGCTCGCCGCAGCCGTCCAGGGGTATCCGTACGCCCCGGCCGCGGGCCTGCGCCTCGGCGAGGACCTCGGCGCCGTCGTCGGCATGGGTGACCTGCTGGCCTACGCCCTCTTCACCACCACCGCCTACAAGGCGTACGCGAAGCCGGGCCTGCGCACCGGCATCGCCCTGGTGGTGCTCTTCGGGGCCGTGGCCCCCGTCGCCGCCCTGCACCTGATCGCCGCCGCCACCGGCGACGCCCCCGGCCTCATCCCCGCCCAGGTGTTCTTCGGCCCGGCCGCCTTCGTCGGCTACCTGTTCCTGCGCCGGCGCGGCCCCGAGCGGCGCATGGTCGACGTCCCGTTCCGCGGGAACCGCCGGGTTGCCGTGCGGCAGGCCCCGGTGCGCACCGCCGAAGCCCACCCCGTCGGCTAGGCCCTGTCCGGCCCACGACCGCCCGGGCCCACGACCGCCCGGGCCCCCGCGGGAGCACGGCCTCGCGCGGGGGCCCGGGCAACCACCGGACGGCCGCCCGCCCCGGCGGCCGCTAGCCTGGGATTGCGGTACGGAAGCACGCACGATCGGAGCGGTGCGGTGGATCCTGGGAAAGGCCGGCCGTGAAGCCGGCGGACGCCGTCGGATCCGGTGGCGCCGACTGGCTGCTGGCCTCCGGCGAACGGGGCAACCCGGCGACGCGCCTGGACCGGCGCCGCCCGGACGGGGCGGCCTGGTCGCGGGGCAACCACGTACGGCCCCTGGTCCACGGGGCCACGTACTTCGCCGAGCTGCTGGCGGAGATCCGCGCGCTGCGCGCGGGCGACCTGCTGCTGTTCACCGACTGGCGCGGCGATCCCGACGAGCGCCTCGACGGGCCCGGCACGGAGGTCGGCACGGTCCTGTGCCGGGCGGCCGAGCGCGGGGTCGTCGTCAAGGGGCTGCTCTGGCGCTCCCACCTGGACAGCCTGCAGTTCAGCGAGGCGGAGAACCGCCACCTCGGCGAGGAGATCGAGGAAGCCGGCGGCGAGTGCCTGCTCGACATGCGGGTGCGGCCCGGCGGCTCCCACCACCAGAAGATGGTGGTGCTGCGCCACCCCGGCCGCCCCGCCCTGGACGTCGCCTACGTCGGCGGCATCGACCTCTGCCACAACCGCAACGACGACGCCGCGCACCGCGGCGACCGCCAGTCCGCGCCGCTGGCCTCCGCGTACGGGCCACACCCGCCGTGGCACGACGTCCAGCTCGCCCTGCGCGGACCGGCCGTCGGCGACGTCGAGGCCGTCTTCCGCGAGCGCTGGGAGGACCCGGCACCGCTCAGCCGCAGCCCGCTCACCCGCCTGCGGTCGCTGGCGCACCGCGAGGACACGAGCGCGGACCGGCTGCCCCCGCAGACCGCCGACCCGGCGCCCTGCGGCACGCACACCGTCCAGGTGCTGCGGACCTATCCGAACCGGCTGCTGAGCGGCTACCCCTTCGCCCCCGACGGCGAGCGCAGCATCGCCCGCGCCTACGACAAGGCGCTGCGGCGGGCCCGGGCGCTGATCTACCTGGAGGACCAGTACCTGTGGTCCCCGCGCGTGGCGGCCTTCTTCGCCCGGGCGCTGCGCCGGCATCCGGGGCTGCGGCTGATCGGCGTCATCCCCACGGTCCCGGAGCAGGACGGCCGCCTCACCGGGCCGATGAACCTGATCGGGCGGATCGACGCCCTGGCGGAACTGCGCCGCGCCGGCGGCGGGCGCGTCGCGCTGTACGGCCTGGAGAACCACGCCGGGACCCCGGTCTACGTGCACGCCAAGGTGTGCGTGATCGACGACGTGTGGGCCTCCGTCGGCTCCGACAACGTCAACCTCCGCTCGTGGACCCACGACTCCGAGCTGAGCTGCGCCGTGTACGACGAGAGCGCGGACCCGCGGCCGCCGCGCGACCCGGCCGGCCTCGGCGACGGCGCGCGCGCCTTCGCCCGCGAACTGCGCCTGGAGGTCATGCGCGAGCACCTGGACGCCCCGGGCACCCCGGACGCGGCGGGCCGGGACGCGGCGGACGCGCTGTGCGATCCCGTCGCCGCGTTCGAGGCCTTCGCGACGGCGGCCGCCGCGCTGGACGCCTGGCACGCGGGCGGCCGCCGCGGTCCCCGGCCGCCCGGCCGGCTGCGCCGCTACGTCCCGCCGGACCTCGGCGCCGCACAGCGGCTGCTCGCGGCTCCGCTGAACCGCCTCCTGGTCGACCCGGACGGCCGCCCGATGGGCATGCGGCGCCGCAACACCTTCTGAGACCGCGAGAGCGATGGACGAGTGGGGCGGCGTCGGCACTGTTTCGCATCGGTGGGGATCTGCGCGTACGGCGGCTCGGGTTCGGAGCCATGCGGCTGTCGAGCGAGCCGGGTCCCGCCCGCGAGGCCTCTCTCGCGGTCGCCCGGCGGGCCGTCGAGCTGGGCGTCACGCTGATCGATACCGCCCGCCTGTACGGCTGGGGAGCCAACGAGGAACTGCTCGCCGAGGCCCTGTACCCGTACGGGGACGGGCTGCTCGTCACCACCAAGGTCGGTGTCGCGCGCTCGGACTCCGCGGCCGGGTGGCGACTCGACGCCCGGCCGGACGTCCTGCGCGGTCAGGTCGAACACGCCCTCCGCCGACTGCGCGTCGAGCGGATCGAGCTGCTCCAGTTGCACCGCATCGATCCGGACGTGCCCTTGGCGGATCAGCTCGGTGCCCTGCGGGAACTCCAGACCGAGGGCAAGGTGGGGCGCATCGGGCCTCGGCGGCGTCGGACGCGTCGGCCGAGATCGCCGCCGTGGCCGCCGAACTCAACGCCACCCCGGCACAGGTCTCGCTCGCATGGCTCCTTCACCACTGTCCGGTCATTCTCCCGATTCCGGGCACCTCTCGGATCGACCACCTGGAGGAGAACCTCGCCGCGGCGCATCTCGACCTGGACCCCACCCTCCTCGACCGCCTCGACAGGTTGGCCGAGTAGGACACTGCGGGATGGCTGAATCAGTCGGCCCCGCCCGTGCACCGGCGGATCCTGCAACGGCGCGAGCGCGTCGCCGGTGCTTGACCTTCGACAAGCGCGAAGCGGAGTGAACTGGCGCCTCTGGGGGTGAAACGGGAGTAAATGGTGCGCAAGCGCACGTTTCCGGCCCCGGCGGGTACCGCCGGAGGGGCCGGAGCGGCGTCGGGTTAGCATATGAGCACCGCCTAGCTCGAAAGATAATCCTGTGACTGTCAATGAGGACTCGTTCACCAGCTGGAAGAACCGCGAGGAGATCGCGGAGTCGATGATCCCGATCATCGGGAAGCTGCACCGGGAGCGGGACGTCACGGTCCTGGTCCACAGCCGCTCCCTGGTGAACAAGTCGGTCGTCAGCATTCTCAAGACCCACCGGTTCGCCCGCCAGATCGCCGGTGAGGAGCTCTCGGTCACCGAGACGCTGCCGTTCCTGCAGGCGCTCACCACCCTCGACCTCGGCCCGTCGCAGATCGACATCGCCCTGCTCGCCGAGGCGTACAAGAGCGACGACCGCGGCCTGTCGGTGGAGGAGTTCACCGCCTCGGCCGTCGTCGGTGCCACCGGTGAGAACAAGATCGAGCGCGGCGACGGCCGCGACGTCGTCCTCTACGGCTTCGGCCGCATCGGCCGCCTCGTCGCCCGCCTGCTCATCGAGAAGGCCGGCTCCGGCAACGGTCTGCGCCTGCGTGCCATCGTCGTCCGCGGCGGCGGCGAGCAGGACCTGGTCAAGCGCGCCTCCCTGCTGCGCCGCGACTCCATCCACGGCCAGTTCCAGGGCACCATCACCGTGGACGAGGCGACGAGCACGATCATCGCCAACGGCAACAGCATCAAGGTGATCTACGCCAACGACCCCTCCGAGGTCGACTACACGGCGTACGGCATCAAGGACGCCATCCTCATCGACAACACGGGCAAGTGGCGGGACCGCGAGGGCCTGTCGAACCACCTGCGCCCCGGCATCGACAAGGTCGTCCTGACCGCCCCGGGCAAGGGCGACGTCCCGAACATCGTCCACGGCGTCAACCACGACACCATCAAGCCGGACGAGCAGATCCTGTCCTGCGCCTCCTGCACCACCAACGCGATCGTCCCGCCGCTGAAGGCCATGGACGACGAGTACGGTGTCCTGCGCGGTCACGTGGAGACCGTCCACTCGTTCACGAACGACCAGAACCTGCTGGACAACTACCACAAGGCCGACCGCCGCGGCCGTTCGGCGCCGCTGAACATGGTGATCACCGAGACCGGTGCCGCCTCCGCCGTCGCCAAGGCGCTGCCGCACCTCAAGGCGCCGATCACCGGCAGCTCGATCCGCGTCCCCGTCCCGGACGTCTCGATCGCCATCCTCAGCCTGCGCCTGGGCCGCGAGACCACCCGCGAGGAAGTCCTCGACTACCTCCGCGACGTCTCCCTGCACTCGCCGCTCAAGCGCCAGATCGACTTCACCACGGCCCCCGACGCGGTCTCCATGGACTTCGTCGGCTCGCGCCACGCGTCGATCGTGGACGCCGGTGCCACCAAGGTCGACGGCGACAACGCCATCCTCTACCTCTGGTACGACAACGAGTTCGGCTACTCCTGCCAGGTCATCCGCGTGGTCCAGCACGTGTCCGGCGTGGAGTACCCGACCTACCCGGTCCCGGCGGTCTGATCCCGGCCCACCGTTCCACCCGCAGTTCCCGTCAGGCCCGGCCGTCAGGCCGGGCCTGACGTGCTCCCCACCCGTACGGGCCGGCGCAGCAGGTAGGCGGCCGCGCCCGAGACGAGCACGGCCATGCAGGCGATGAAGACCAGTCCGGCGCCCTCCAGGCCGAGCGGGTCGGCCAGCAGCCCCACGCCGATCACCGGCACCGAGATGCCCGCGTACGCCACCACGAACAGCGTCGAGATCACCGCCGCGCGCCGGTCCGGCGGCGAGGCCGCGGCCACCGCGGACAGCGCCCCGCGGAAGGCCAGGCCCTGCCCGACGCCGCCGACGAGCGCGCTCGCCACCACCAGCGCCAGCTGGTCCCAGACCAGCGCGCCCGCGAGCAGGGCCAGCCCGCCGAGGAGCCCGGCGCAGCCCAGCGGGAGCGAGCGCCCCACCCCGACCCAGCCGACCGCCAGCTGGCCGGCGGTCGAGGCGAAGAAGGCCAGCGCGACGACCGCCCCGCTCACGGCGCGGTTGTGCACGTCGAGGGACTGGGCGAGGAAGGCCGGGCTGACCGAGGTGAACACCCCGAACAGCGCGAAGCCCACGAACGCGGCGATCGCCGCGGGCGCGAACACCGCCCGCACCTGCGCGGGCAGGCCCGGCCGCTGCGGGCGTACGGTGCTCAGCGGCCGCCGATCCGTCACGGTCTCCGGAAGCCCCAGCAGGACACCGGCCGAGGCCGCCACCAGGACGAGGTGCACGGCGAAGGTCAGGTAGAGGGGCCAGGGGGCGTACTGCGAGAGCACCCCGGCGAGCAGCGGGCCGCAGCCCAGCCCGCCCATGTTGGCGGCCGTCGCCACGAGCGTGGCCCGCGAGGCGCCGCCGCGGGGTGCCAGCTCCATCACGTACGCCGTCGCCGCGCCGGTGAACAGCCCGGCGGACAGCCCCGACAGCAGCCGCCCCGCGTACAGCCAGCCCATGCCGGTGGCGCACAGGAAGCAGACGGCGCTGGCCGCCGCGAAGCCCAGGCCGGTCAGCAGCACCGGCCGGCGGCCCACGGCGTCCGAGGCGTTGCCCGCCAGCAGCAGTACGCCGATCACCCCGAAGGCGTACACGGCGTACACCACGGTCACCATCAGCTCGGAGAACCCGAACTTCTCCTGGTAGAGCCCGTAGAGGGGGGTCGGCAGCGTGGTGCCGGCCATGCACACGGCGAAGACCGCCCCGCCGAGCAAGCACTGGCGCCACGTTCGGCGATCACCGTCCATGCCGCCGACGGTAACCCGGCGGCCCCGGCCCGGCGCGCCGGGCCGGGGCCGCCCGTCAGGGCCGCCCGTCAGGGCCGCCCGTCAGGGCCGCCCGTCAGGGCCGCCCGTCAGGGCCGCCCGTCAGGGCCGGCCGGCGTGGAGCTCCAGCGGCCCGGCGCCCGTGGCGCGGGCGGTCAGGCAGGCGGTGATCTGGCGCCTCAGGGCCGGTTTGACCAGGCCCGACAGCTCCGCGGGCGCGACGGTGCGCCACTGGAGGAGTTCGGTGTGGTCGAGGCGGATCCGGGCGAGGACGGCGGCGTCGAGGACGCCGCCGTCGTAGAGGAAGCGGATGCGCGCCGGACGACCGGGCTTGTGCGACCAGTTCACGGCGAGGAGCCGCCCCGGGGCGAGGTCGAGGCCCAGTTCCTCGTGGACCTCCCGCCGGGCGGCGGCGCGCGGGGTCTCGCCGAGGTCGCTGTCGATGCCGCCGCCGGGCAGGTTCCAGCGGTCGCTGCGGCCGTACGCGGGCTGGACCAGCAGGACCCGGCCGTCGGCGGCGGTGAACAGGACGCTCGCGGCGGTCACGGCCTTGGGCCGGCTGGCCCGGTGGCTGGCCGCGTCGAGGGTGCCGGAGTGTTCCAGGGCGAGGCGCCGGGCCGGGTCCAGGCCGGCCGGGGAGCCCGGCTGCGGCACGCCGTCGACGAGGTGGGCGAAGGAGCCGGTGTGCAGGGCGGCCAGGCCGGCGCGCAGCCGGGGCGCGACGCGGGCCGGCAGGACCTCGCAGGCCTCGTCCGGCCGGAGCCAGCGCGCCCCGGTGACCCCGCCGTCCCGGAAGGAGAGCGCCGCGGCCTCCTCCGGGGTCAGCGGCCCGACGAGGTGGACGTGGACGACCAAGGCGCGGCCGAGGGCTCCGGGCGGCCGGGAGTCCACCGCCAACAGCCGGCCGACGGGCACATGGAGGTCGAGGTCCTCCCGCAGCTCGCGGGCCAGCCCCGCCTCCGGGGTCTCGGCGGCCGCGGCCGTGCCGCCCGGAAGTTCCGGATCCGCCGTGTCCGAGGTGGTCAGTACGAGGACCCGCCCGCGGGTGTCGAGCACGATCCCGGTGGCGGCCACGAGCGGGGCCGGCCGGGCGGCGTGGTACGCGCGCACGGCGTCGGGGGTGGGGCGGTCGGGCACGGAGGGCTCCTGGGCGTCGGTTCGTCGGGTTGTCGGTTCGTCGGGTCGTCTGCCCGTCGGCGACGGGGCGTCGGCAGCACTATGCCGGGCTCCTGCCGACGACCCGGCGCCGACATGCGGCTCACGCGCGGGCCAGCAGCAGGCCGCCCATGGTGACCATGGTCGCCGCGACGAGCCCGTCCATGATCCGCCAGGCCGAGGGCCGGGCGAGCAGGCCGCTCAGCAGCCGGGCCCCGTACCCCAGGCTGGTGAACCAGGTCAGGCTGGCGAGGACGGCCCCGATGCCGAAGGCCCAGCGCAGGTCTCCGCGGTCGGCGGCGAGCGAGCCGACGAGCAGCACGGTGTCGAGGTACACGTGCGGGTTGAGCCAGGTCATGGCCAGACAGGTCAGCACGGCCCCGCGCGCGGAGCCGGCGGCGGCCCCCTCCGCGGTGAGGGCGGCGCCCGGGGCGGGGCGCAGTACCCGGCGGGCGGCCAGGACTCCGTAGCAGACCAGGAAGGCGCCCCCGGCCAGGCCGACCGCGGTCAGGGCGGCCGGCCAGGCGGTGACGAAGGCACCGACGCCGGCGACGCCGAGGGCGATGAGGGCCGCGTCGGAGAGGGCGCAGATGGCGACCACCGCGAGGACCGCGTGGCGGCGCGCGCCCTGGCGCAGGACGAAGGCGTTCTGCGCGCCGATGGCGACGATGAGGGAGAAGCCGGTGCCGAAGCCGGCCAGGGCCGCGGTCAGGGTGCCGTGTGTCATGCGTCGACCGTAGGCAGCGCAGACCATTCAGTACAGCTAATGATTTTTACGTACCATTAACGCTCGTGATGGCTGAGCTTCCCCTGGACCAGGTCCGCACGCTGCTCGCGGTGGTGGACGAGGGCACCTTCGACGCGGCGGCCGCCGCCCTGCACGTGACCCCCTCCGCGGTCAGCCAGCGGGTCAAGGCGCTGGAGCAGCGGACCGGGCGGGTCCTGCTGATGCGGACCAAACCGGTGCGGGCGACGGAATCGGGGGAGGTGGTGGTCCGCTTCGCCCGGCAGCTGGCCCGGCTGGAGCGGGACGCGCGCTCCGAGCTGGGCATGGCCGACGGGACGGGCCCGGTGCGGCTGCCGATCGCGGTGAACGCGGACTCCCTCGCCACCTGGTTCCTGCCGGCGCTGACCCGGGTGCCGCAGGACCCGCCCGTCTGCATCGAGCTGCACCGCGAGGACGAGTCGCACACGACGGCGCTGCTGCGGGAGGGGCAGGTGATGGCGGCGGTGACCTCCTCGCCGGACCCGGTGGCGGGGTGCAGCGTACGGCTGCTGGGCCTGGCGCGGTACCTGCCGACGGCGAGCCCCCGGTTCGCGGCCCGGTACCTGACGGGGGCGCCGGAGCGGGACCTGCGGGAGGCGCCGACCATCGTGTTCGACCGCAAGGACGACCTCCAGGACGCCTTCGTCCGCTCGCTGACGGGGGACGCGGCGGCCGGGGCGGGCACGGTACGGCACTACATCCCGACCTCAGAGGGGTTCCGGGACGCGGTGGTCGCCGGACTGGGGTGGGGGCTGGTGCCGGAGCAGCAGGCGGGCCCGCTGGTGCGGACGGGGGAGCTGGTGCTGCTGGAGCCCCTGCGGCCGATGGACGTACCCCTGTACTGGCAGCAGTGGAAGCTCGACTCGCCGGCCCTGTCCACGGTGGCCGAGGTGATCGCGGCGGCGGCCCGGGAGGCACTGCGCAGCCCCTCGCACCGAGGGCTCTAAGCTGCGGACCATGGAGTCCTACACGATCGGACAGGCGGCCCGGCTGCTCGGTGTCAGCGTCGACACGGCCCGTCGCTGGGCGGACGCCGACCGGTTCCCCACCCGCCGGGAGGGCACGCGGCGGATGGTGGACGGCCCGGACCTGGCCGCCTTCTGCGTCGAGGTCGCGCAGGAGGCCGGCGAGGGCGAGGACGCCCCGTACACCTCGGCGCGCAACGCCTTCCCGGGGATCGTGACCGGGGTGAAGCTGGGCACGGTCGACGCACAGGTGGAGATCCAGGCGGGGCCGCACCGCATCGTCTCGCTGCTGACGCGCGAGGCGGTGGAGGAGCTCGGGCTGGAGGTGGGCGCGCGGGCCACGGCACGGGTGAAGTCGACGAGCGTGTTCATCGACCGGGCCTGAGCCCTGGTGGGGACGCACCGGCGGCGATGGCAGACTGTCCGCTGATCCGCCGAAGGGGAGTACGTCCTTGTCCATGTTCAGCAACCTGCGCCGGGCCGTGCGCCGCAGTTACCGGCGGGCCGTCGACCTCAGCCACCCGGCCCGCTCCCCGCTCGGCAGCGCGGTGGTCAACTGCCTCTTCTACCGCGACGGCGTGCGCCAGGAGGACTGCGCCGAGGTCGAGGAGGCGCTGCGCCGGGTCCGCAAGGCGGGCGACGGCTTCGTCTGGATCGGCCTGCACGAGCCCTCGCAGGCCGAGCTCGCCGGGCTCGCCGAGCTCTTCGGCCTGCACCCCCTGGCGGTCGAGGACGCCGTGAACGCGCACCAGCGCCCGAAGGTGGAGCGGTACGACGACACGCTGTTCTCCGTCTTCAAGACCGTGCGGTACGTGGAGCACGAGGAGCTGACCGCGACCAGCGAGGTGGTGGACACCGGCGAGCTGATGGCCTTCACCGGCGAGGACTTCGTCATCACCATCCGGCACGGCGGCCGCGGCACCCTCGGCCCGGTCCGCGAGGAGCTGGAAGCCTCCCCGGAGCAGCTGGCCAAGGGGCCCGCGGCGGTGTTGCACGCCATGGCCGACCACGTGGTCGACGACTACGTGGCCGTGACGGACGCCGTGCAGAACGACATAGACGCCGTCGAGACGGCGGTGTTCAGCGAGAGCGGCGGCCGCGGCGACGCCGGCCGGATCTACCAGCTCAAGCGCGAACTCCTGGAGTTGCGGCGGGCGGTGGCACCGCTGAGCCGCCCCCTGGAGCAGCTGGCCACGCAGCCGATACCGGTCATCCCGCCGGAGATCCGGGCGTACTTCCGGGACGTGGCCGACCACCTGACCCGGGCCACCGAGCAGATCAGCGCCTACGACAACCTGCTCGACTCCATCCTCCAGGCGCACCTCGCGCAGGTGACCGTCGGCCAGAACGAGGACATGCGCAAGATCACGGCCTGGGCGGCCATCGTCGCCGTCCCGACCATGGTCTGCGGGGTCTACGGCATGAACTTCGACCACATGCCCGAACTGCACTGGACCTACGGCTATCCGCTCGTCCTCGGCGTCATGGCCGTGGCCTGCTTCGTCATCCACCGCGGCTTCCGGCGCAACGGCTGGCTCTGACCCGGGAAAACCCTGCGGGGGCGGGACTGGGCGCCGAGTAGGGTCCGCCTGTCACTGATCACCAACAGGGGACGGGCGGGTCACACATGGAACGGGCGGCGGCGGAGCGGGACGGCGGGGCATCGGCGGGCGGGGCACCAGCGGGCGGCGCGACAGCGGGCGGTGCGGCCGACGGGCTCGTCGGCGAGCGGGTCCGGCTGGAGCCGCTCGCGCACCGGCACCACGACGGACTGTGCGAGGCGGTCCGGGACGGGAGGCTGTGGGAGCTTCCGGTGACGACGGTCCCGCACCCGGACGAGGTGCGCGGGTTCATCGACGAGGCCCTGGCGGAGCGGGCGCGGGGCACGCAGATCGAGTACGCGACGGTGGACCTCGCGACGGGCCGGATCGCCGGCTCGACCCGGCTCATGGCCATCAACACGGCACACCGGCGGCTGGAGATCGGCTTCACCTTCCTCGGCGGGTCCTGGCAGGGGACGGGCGCGAACACCGAGGCCAAGCTGCTCATGCTCACGCACGCCTTCGAGGCGATGGGCATGAACCGCGTCGAGTTCCTCACCGACGTGCGCAACAGCAGGTCGCGGGCGGCGATATCCGGGCTCGGCGCGACGCTCGAAGGAGTCCTGCGCCACCACACGGTGATGCGCGACGGGTGGATCCGCGACAGCGCGGTCTACGGCATCACGCGCCCCGAATGGCCGGACGCCAAGGCGCAATTGACGACCCGTCTCGCGCGCCGGGGCTGACGCGGCGGGGCGATCGCCCTGTGGCGCACGGGTCTTGAGCTGTCGTCAGCTCTGGTAGTAAAGTTTCCTAACGAAGTCGGGACGCCTCAACTACCCCACGGAGGCCTTGTGTTCACCCCCCACCGCAAGATGCTCGCGATCGGCGCACTGCTCGGCGGCGCGCTGCTCGCCGTCCCCGTCACGGCCCACGCCACCGTGACCACCGCGGCCCCCGCCCCCACGGCGCAGACCGCGGCGGCAGCGGCCGCAGGACTCGACGATCCGGCGAAGAAGGAGATCGCCATGAAGATCGTCTCCAGCGCGGAGAACTCCTCGCTGGACTGGAAGGCGCAGTACAAGTACATCGAGGACATAGACGACGGCCGCGGCTACACGGCCGGCATCATCGGCTTCTGTTCCGGTACCGGCGACATGCTCGACCTCGTCGAGTACTACACGCAGGTCAAGCCGGGCAACGTCCTGGCCAAGTACCTTCCCGCCCTGCGCAGGGTCGACGGCTCCGACTCGCACGCCGGGCTCGACCCCAACTTCACCAAGGACTGGGCGAAGGCGGCCCAGGACGCCGAGTTCAAGAAGGCCCAGGACCACGAGCGTGACCGGGTCTACTTCAACCCGTCCGTGCAGCAGGGCAAGTCCGACGGGATCGGCGTGCTCGGCCAGTTCATGTACTACGACGCCATCGTCATGCACGGTGACGGCACCGACTCCACCAGCTTCCGCAACATCCGCAAGCGCGCCCTGTCCAAGGCCAAGCCCCCGTCCCAGGGCGGCAACGAGACCGCGTACCTCAACGCCTTCCTCGACGCCCGGGTCTGGGCCATGAAGCAGGAGGAGGCGCACAGCGACACCAGTCGGGTCGACACCGCCCAGCGGGTCTTCCTCAAGAAGGGCAACCTGAACCTCAACACCCCGCTCGACTGGAAGGTCTACGGGGACTCCTTCCACATCGGCTGACGCCCGCCGCGGCCCGGGCCCGGACGCTCCTCCCGGCGACCCGGGCCGCGGTGTCGCGGTGCGGTAACGATGTGGCTAACGATCGAAGTGGCTGCCGGGGTGTCAAGTAGGCGCGCGGCGGGGACTTTTCGGACTTACTTGCACATGAGGTCACTCCAGTGCTCCGCAGTCGCACCATCAGTGCCGGAAATCGTCCGGTCCAGCCGATTTGGCTTCGCGTCAACTGGCTTGACCGGGAGGTAAGGGGGGCATAAGTTCTGCCCCGGCTTGCTCCAGCAGGACGGGCCGACCAACCGTCCTCTGGGGGGACCCATGAACTACTACGTAGACGTCCTGAAGAAGTACGTCGTCTTCTCGGGCCGCGCCCGTCGCCAGGAATTCTGGATGTTCTTCCTGTGCAACCTGGCCGTCTCGATCGTCATCGGGATCATCGACACCGTCATCGGTGCCAACAGCATCCTCTCCGGCCTGTACAGCCTGGCGGTCCTGCTGCCGACCCTCGGTCTCGCCGTCCGTCGTCTGCACGACACGGACAAGTCCGCCTGGTGGCTGCTGCTCTACCTCATCCCGTTCCTCGGCTGGATCGCCCTGATCGTCTTCTGGGCCCTCGAGGGCAACGCGCAGCCGAACAAGTACGGCCCGAACCCGAAGGTCCTCGCGGCCTGACCTGGCCCGTAGGCCTTCACGCCTGAGCGCCGCCCCGGCTGGGAACAGCCGGAGCGGCGCTTTCGCCGTTCCGGGGGGCCGGGGCGTGACACGCGTCTCCCGGACTGGCGGCAGGGGGCTGTCCAGACCGGCCCGATCACGAGATATCTTGATGTCGAGCAATGTTGCAGACGAGAGACGCAGACTGTGGAGCGGAGCATCCGGTGACTGACTCGACCATCATCTACACGCACACTGACGAGGCCCCGGCCCTCGCGACGTATTCCTTCCTGCCTGTGATCCAGGCGTACGCGTCGACGGCCGGTGTGAATGTCGAGACCCGTGACATCTCCCTGGCCGGTCGGATCATCGCCAGCTTCCCCGAGCACCTGGAGGAGAGCCAGCGGATCGCCGACGCCCTCCACGAGCTCGGTGAGCTGGCGAAGACCCCCGAGGCCAACATCATCAAGCTGCCCAACATCTCGGCGTCGATCCCGCAGCTCAAGGCCGCGATCGCCGAGCTCCAGGGCCAGGGCTACGCCCTCCCGGACTACCCGGACGACCCGAAGACCGACGAGGAGCGCGAGACCCGCGCCCGCTACGACAAGGTCAAGGGCAGCGCCGTCAACCCGGTCCTGCGCGAGGGCAACTCCGACCGCCGCGCCCCCGCCTCGGTGAAGAACTACGCCAAGGCCCACCCGCACCGCATGGGCGCCTGGACCCCCGAGTCGAAGACGAACGTCGCCACCATGGGCGCGAACGACTTCCGCTCCACCGAGAAGTCCGCCGTGATCGCCGAGGCCGGCACGCTCCGCATCGAGCACGTCGCCGCCGACGGCGCCACCACCGTGCTGCGCGACTCCGTACCGGTACTCGCCGGTGAGGTCGTGGACGCGTCCGTCCTGCACGTCGACGCCCTGCGCACCTTCCTGAACGACCAGATCGAGCGTGCCAAGGCCGAGGGCGTGCTGTTCTCCGTGCACCTCAAGGCCACGATGATGAAGGTCTCCGACCCGATCATCTTCGGCCACGTGGTCCGCGCCTTCCTCCCGAAGACCTTCGCCCGCTACGGCGAGACCCTCGCCGCCGCGGGCCTGTCGCCCAACGACGGCCTGGGCGCCATCCTGAACGGCCTGGGCGCGCTGCCCGACGGCGACGCGATCAAGGCGTCCGTCGACGCCGAGATCGCCGAGGGCCCGGCCCTGGCGATGGTCGACTCCGACAAGGGCATCACCAACCTGCACGTGCCGTCCGACGTCATCGTCGACGCCTCCATGCCGGCCATGATCCGCACCTCCGGCCACATGTGGGGCCCGGACGGCGCCGAGGCCGACACCCTCGCCGTCCTCCCGGACAGCAGCTACGCCGGCGTCTACCAGGTCGTCGTCGACGACTGCCGCGCCCACGGCGCCTTCGACCCGTCCACGATGGGCTCGGTGCCGAACGTCGGCCTCATGGCCCAAAAGGCCGAGGAGTACGGCAGCCACGACAAGACCTTCGAGATCGCCGCCGCGGGCACCGTCCGCGTCGTCGACGCCGCGGGCAACACGGTCCTGGAGCAGGAGGTCGCCGCCGGCGACATCTTCCGCGCCTGCCAGACCAAGGACCTGCCGATCCAGGACTGGGTCAAGCTCGCCGTCACCCGCGCCCGCGCCACCGGCGTCCCCGCCGTGTTCTGGCTGGACGAGGACCGCGCGCACGACGCGCAGCTGATCGCCAAGGTCAAGACGTACCTCGCCCAGCACGACACCGAGGGTCTGACCATCGAGATCCTCTCCCCGGTCAAGGCGACCGCGTACTCCCTGGAGCGCATCCGCCGCGGCGAGGACACCATCTCGGTGACCGGCAACGTGCTGCGCGACTACCTGACCGACCTGTTCCCGATCCTGGAGCTGGGCACCAGCGCCAAGATGCTGTCGGTCGTCCCGCTGATGAACGGCGGCGGCCTCTTCGAGACGGGCGCCGGCGGCTCCGCCCCGAAGCACGTCCAGCAGCTGGTCAAGGAGAACTACCTGCGCTGGGACTCCCTCGGTGAGTTCCTCGCGCTGGCCGTCTCCTTCGAGCACCTCGCCACCACCACCGGCAACGCCCGCGCCCAGGTGCTGGCCGACACGCTGGACCGCGCGACCGGCTCCTTCCTCAACGAGGACAAGTCGCCGAGCCGCAAGCTGGGCGGCATCGACAACCGCGGCAGCCACTTCTACCTCGCCCTGTACTGGGCGCAGGAGCTGTCGCGCCAGACCGACGACCCGAAGCTGGCGGCGGCCTTCGACCCGCTGGCCAAGTCGCTGGCCGAGTCCGAGGAGAAGATCGTCGGCGAGCTGATCGCGGTGCAGGGCTCCCCGGCCGACATCGGCGGCTACTACCAGCCCGACGCCACGAAGGCCGCGGCGATCATGCGCCCGTCGGCGACCTTCAACCAGGCGATCGCGACCCTGGGCTGACCCCTGCCCCAGGCAGTCGTACGTGTTCCGCCCCGGCCGGCATCGCGCCCGGCCGGGGCGGACCCGTATACCAGACCCGTATCCCGGATCCGTACGGGTCAGAGGTGGTGGATCCGTTCCTGGTCGAACGCCAGCGGAGACCGGCCGGCGGCCAGGATCCGCAGGCCGGGGGCGACGGACAGCAGGTTCCGCAGCCAGGCCAGGGCGTCCGGGCCGAGCTGTTCCGCGCCGTCCAGGACGAGCAGCATGTCCCGCTCGGCCAGCCACGAGGCGGCGTTCGCCGTTCCGCGGGGCAGGGCGGGCACGCCGGGTAAGCAGCCCGGCTCGGCCCTCGGCCCGGCCGTCAGCTCCGCCGTCAGCTCGCGCAGGCCGTAGCCGCCGTGGAGCGGGTCCATGGCGACGACGGCCACCCCGTCGTAGAAGTTGGACGCGAGGCGTCGCGCGATCTCCCGCACCAGCAGGCTCCGCGGCTCGCGCAGGCCTCCCGCCACGGTGAGCACCCGCCCCCGCCGGACGGCGGTGAGCAGGCGGGACATCTCGGCGGAGGTCGCCGGAAGCGTTCCGATCGACCGGGATTCCCTCATCGGCACGATGCCCCCCATTGCATGCGTGACCAAGTGCGGCAAGAGGGTTCGTCCGGCCGCGTGACGACGATTATGCGCCACTTGCGCCGTAAGACCAGGGGAATGTCGCATTCCGGCGAGGGGGTCTTCAGCCCCGCAGGTCAGGCCCACGTGGGGCGGTGCGGAGCCGGTGGCAGCAGCCTGCCCCGGCCCGGCGGATTGGGCGTCACGGCGCCCGCCGCCACGGCCGGACGGTGCGCGTGGTGGCGCTTCAGGTCCTCCTCCCGGTAGCGCCGCGTCCGCGCGTGCCAGACGGCGATCCCCGCGATCCACTGCTTCAGCTCGTCCACGTGGCGGTCGAGGGCCGCGCGGGCCGCCGCGTCCAGACCGTGGTCCGCGTACATGACGGGCAGTTCATTGGCCACCACGTGCTCGAACTGCTTCATCCGTGCGGTCATCAGGTCGTTCACGACCCGCAACGCCGTCGGGTAGTCGCAGTCGAAGAAGTTCTCCACGACGATCAGCAGGTTGTGCAGCTCGCCCTCGTACTCCGCCTCCTTCTGGTACGAGTACACGTCGTTCATGACGGCCGAGTAGTCGAAGGCCGCCGCCTGCAGGGACTGCAGGGCCGAACTCCCGTAGACCTCCTCCGGAACCACGTCCATGTGCGCCATCCGCGCGAGCGAGATCGTCATCGGCGACCCGAAGGTCACCCGGCGCATCTCCAGGTAGTCCACCGGGTCCGGGACGCGGTTGGCCGCCTGGTTGTCCAGCTCCCACAGCCAGCTGTCCAGCACCTGGTCCATGGCCGACCGGAACATCTCCCGGCCGCGCGGTCCCATCGGCCCCGCCGTGCGCCGCCACAGGTCGGCCAGCCCCCGCTCCATCGCGTTGACCGGGGCCGGCGGCGCCGACACGTCGAGCGGCATGCAGGCGCGCAGCCGCTGCGTCTGCGCCCTGGCGGCGGCCGGGGACCGGGTGGTGCCGAAGACCAGCGGATAGCTGTCGTCGGCGTACGTGCCCCAGCTCAGCCAGCCCGCGCTGATGTCCAGCGCCTGCGCCGAGCACGTCGGGTCGATGCCCGCCGAGCACAGCGCGAAGTCGTACCCGCGCGCCTTCTCCTCCCACCAGATGCCCTCGTCCAGGATGCCCATCGCCCGGTTCCACTCGATGAGCCGCTCCCGGGCGCCCGCCAGGTGCGGGTTGAGCACGTTCCGGTACGGCAGGTAGAACTCCGGGATCACCGAAGGCCCCACCGGATGCGGGACGTTGGAGTGCCTGCGCACCCGCCGCGCGCCGCCGGTCAGGCCCAGCAGCGCCTTGACGTTGGCGCCGGTGGTGCCCAGCCCGGAGGGGCCGGGCAGCCACCCCGGCAGCCCCGCCTCCGTGCGGTCCGGCCGGCCCTTCGTGTACCGGCTGGAGCGCATGTGCCACTCGTGGCCGCCGGACTGCCAGTCCTGGAGCCCGCGCGCGTAGGTGAGGACCGCGAGGATCCCGTCCGGGCCGAGGCCCTTCTCGGCGAAGAGCACGGGCAGTTCGGTGAAGAAGGTGCTCTCGAACTGCTGGAGCCGTGAGGTGATCATGTTGTTCAGCTGGTCGGCGGCCTCCTGGGTGGTGCAGCCGAAGAACCGCTCCAGGACCAGCACCCCGTTGCTCAGCTCCCCCTCCTTGCCGATCTCCCGCTCGTACGAGAACAGGTCGTTGCGGAAGTGGACCGAGTCGGCGAAGCAGTCGCGCAGTACGCGCAGCGCCCGCTCACCGGAGACGGACGCGGGCACCTCCACGCCCACCGCGTGCTCGACGATCCCCGCCGACCAGGGCGCGCCGCCCACCTTGCGGCGCTGTTCCACGTACTCCACCGGGTTCGACACCCTGCCGATGTTGATGTTGTCGAGCTCCCAGAGCGACTCGTCGAGCAGATCTCGGGTGCTGAGGGTGAAGCGCGCGATCCAGTCGGCCGAGTGGCCCGGTACCGTACGCCGCCACAGGTCGGCGAGGCCCGCCTCGACCGGATTGGCGGGCTCGGGCATCGCGGCGCGCGGATCGGCGGGCATGAACGGCGTGAGCCGCTCCAGGGCGGCCCGCCCGGCCGCCCGGTCACCGGTGCGCTTGAACCGCTCCAGGAACCAGTCGTCGAAGAAGAACACCCACACGTACCAGTCGGTGACGAGCGAGAGCATCGGGCCGTCGCACTCGGGGTGGGTGTAGGCGCACAGCAGCGCGTAGTCGTGCGCCTCGAGATCGGCCGGGCCCCACACGCCCGAGCCTTCCAGCATCCCCCGCTCCGCGGCCCACGCGCGGGTGTGCGTCCGGGCCTCCTCCAGATGCGGGTTGAGGCGGGCGGGGTGCGGGAGGTAGAACTCGGGCAGCTCGAAGGGCTGCCCCGAAACGCTCTCCTGCGGGTCGCTCTCCTGTCGAGCGGTCATGACGGGGCCCCCTCAGTCGTCGAAGCGGGAGATCTCCACGTTCTCCAGCACCCCGACGGCGTCGGGCACCAGGATCGCCGCGGAGTAGTAGGCGGTGACCAGGTAGGAGATGATCGCCTGCTCGTTGATGTTCATGAACCGCACCGACAGGCCCGGCTGGTACTCGTCGGGCAGCGCCACCGGGTGCAGCCCGATGACGCCCTCGTTGTCCTCTCCGGTGCGCAGGACGAGGATCGAGCTGGTCCGCTCCGGCGTCACCGGGATCTTGTTGCAGGGCAGCAGCGGCACCCCCCGCCAGGACGGGACCCGGTGGCCCTGGAAGTCCACGCTGTCCGGGTACAGACCGCGCCGGCTGCACTCGCGGCCGAACGCGGCGATCGTGCGCGGGTGGGCGAGGAAGTACTGCGACCCGCGGCGCCGGCTGAGGAGCTCGTCCATGTCGTCGGGGGTGGGCGGACCGGTACGGGCGTAGACGCGCTGCTCGTAGTCGGCGTTGTGCAGCAGCCCGAACTCCGCGTTGTTGATCAGCTCGCTCTCCTGACGCTCCCTCAATGCCTCGACGGTGAGCCGGAGTTGCTGCTCCGACTGGTTCATCGGCTTGTTGTAGAGGTCGGCGACCCTGGAGTGCACCCGCAGTACGGTCTGTGCGACGCTCAGCTCGTACTCGCGCGGGTCCAGGTCGTAGTCCACGTACGTACCGGGCAGCATCACCTCGCCCGTGTGACCGGCGGACAGGTCCACGGCGTCGCTGCCCCGGCGGCCGACGCGCTCGGCCTCCAGGTAGGCCTCGGCGTGCCGGCGCAGCGCGGCGGAACTGTTCAGCGCCGCGTCCCAGTCGCCCCGGTTGAAGGTCATCGTCACCACGTCCGTCTGCGCCCGGGCGGTGAACTCCCAGCGGGCGTCGGGCAGCGGGTGGTGGCCGAAGTGGTCGCCGTCGCTCAGCACGTCCAGGCTCGCCTCGTCCCCGTAGGCACCGGTGCCGAGCCGTTCGATCCGCCCGTGGGCGATGAGGAAGATCTTGTCGACGGGCTCGCCGCGCCGGACGATGACGTCACCCTTGCGGAACTCCTCCTTCACGAACCGGTCGGCGATGGCCTTGACCACCTGGTCGTCGGGGAAGCTCCGGAGCATGCCGAGCTCGCGCAGCATCGGCGGGATGACGCGGAGTTCGGTCCCGGTCTTCACGAAGGTGATGCGCCCGTCGCCGAGCGTGTAGCTCACGGTGCGGTTGACCCGGTACGTGCCGCCGCCGGTCTGCACCCACGGCAGGATCCTCAGCAGCCAGCGCGAGCTGATCCCCTGCATCTGCGGCGCGGACTTGGTCGTGGTGGCCAGATTCCGGGCGGCCTCGGTGCTCAGGCTCTGCCGTGCGGCGGCGGCCAGGTGCTCGGCGCTCGCTTCGGTGCTGGGGTCGACGGACATGGCGGGCCTTCCTCTCGGTCGGTCTTCCTGGGAGTGGCGCGGGTGCCGTGCGCGACGGTGGGGTGTGCTGCCGGTCCGTGCTCCCTGCGGGGCCGAGCGGGGGGTGGTGTACGGGAGTGACCGGAAGGGGCGGTCCCGCTCCGTGCGATCTGCTGTGCTCCCGTACGCCAGGGCCACGCGGTGTGACCGTGTGCCACCCGGCGTACACGTCTAGTTAGGGGCAGGACGGCCTCACCCGGTACATCCGTCCCGGCCCCGCCGTGTTGAATGTCCGACCGCGTTGAATGGATGGACACGTGTACGAGCTGGGCGGTTCTGATGGCCAAGCGTGAACCCAACGGACGACTCCGCACCCTCCTCACCGACGCGCGCTGGAGCGGGCAGGACTTCGCACGCGCCGTCAACGGCGTCGCCGCCGAGGCCGGCCTCACCCTGCGTTACGACCGCACCTCCATCTCCCACTGGCTGGCCGGCACCCGGCCTCCGGCGCACGTCGTCGCCCTGGCCGCCGAGGCGCTCAGCCGGCGCACCGGACGGCGCGTCAGCCCGGCCGACACCGGACTCGCGCGGCCGGCCGGCGCCGCCCGGACGCGCGAGCGCACCGGGCCCGGCCCGCACGGGGCGGACGCCCTCGAGCCGGACTTCTCGCCCGAGTCCTCGCCCGACCTCTCGGCGGACCTCTCGGCGGTGGCCGCCGGGGTCTGCGGGGACGCCCGGGGTACCGGCGGCGCCGGCATCGAGGCGGCGGCCCTGCTGGGCGAGATCCCGGTCTACTCCTCCGCCTGGCGGCCCCCCGGCTGGCCGCCGCCGGAACCGGCCGGGGCGCCCGCCCGGCCGTCCGGGCGGATCGGGCCGCACCACGTGGAGGCCGCCGAGGCCGTGCTGCCGGTCTTCCGCAACGCCGACATGATGTTCGGCAGCGGCCTGGCCCGCCCCGCCCTGACCCGCTACCTCGCCACCACCGTGGCGCCCTGGCTGCGCGCCGACGCCGCGCCCGCGGTACGGCACCGGCTGCTGGGCTGCGCCGCCCGGCTCGCGTACACCGCCGGCTTCCTGTGCTTCGACGGCAACCAGCAGGGCGTGGCCCAGGCATACTACCGGGCGGGGCTGCGGCTCGGCCGGGAGGCGGGGGACCCGCAGTGCTGGGCGCCCGTCCTGCGGGCCATGAGCGTCCAGGCCCACCACCTGGGCCACCGCAAACAGGCCTGGGAGCTGGCGGAGGCGGCCGCCCGGGAGGCCGGGCGGCTGCCCACCCTGCAAGCCGCCTTCGTCACCGGGCAGTTGGCGGTCGCCGAGGCCGGCTGCGGCGACCGGCGGGCGGCGGTGGCCCGGCTGGGCGAGGCGGAACGGCTGCTGGAGCGCTCGGCCGGGCAGCGGGCCGCCATCGGCGACTACCATCACGCGGCGCTCGCCCACCAGCAGGCCGAGGCGCTGGCGGCGCTCGGGGACGCGCGCGGTGCGATCGCCGCGCTCGGCACCTCCCTGCGGCACCGCCCCCCCGGCGAGCGGCGCGCCCGGGCCATCACCCTGGCGCGGCTCGCCGAACTCCACCTGAACCAGGGCCATCTGGAACGGGCCTGCGCCACCTGGCACGAGATGCTGGACGCGGTGCCCCAGCTGGACTCGGCGCGGGTGAACGACGCCGTGGGCCGGCTGCGCGGCCGCCTCCAGACCGTCGGCGGCAACCGCACCGCGCGGGCCCTGCTGGCCCGGGTCCGCGCACTCGGCTGAGGACGCTCCCGCACGCTCCGCCGGGATCGCCTTCGCATCGGTAGGGTCGGGCCGACCGCACCGTGTGAAGGGGGAGGGGGAGGGGGAGGGGCCCGTGGGGACCTATCGGCAGACCGTGGTGGACCTGGACGCCTCGCCGGAGGAGGCGGCCGCCCGCGGCGAGCACGGCAAGGGGTGGCTGGAGGCGGAGGGGTTCATCCGCCCGGTGCCGTGGCGGGGCGAGGTGGTGTACCTGGCCGGTCCACGCTGGCGGGAGGCCGTCGACCTGGTCCACTGGGACTGGCGCGCCCGGATCGAGGGGCTGGAGGAGGAGCCCGGCGACGAGCTGCGCGTCGTCGTGGGCCGTACGGTCTTCTACGCCGGCCAGGGCGATGCTCCTTCCGCGCTCTGCCCCCACTGCCGGAGCGCCGCCCCCGACTGGCCCGGCGAGGCCCTCGACACCTGGTACACCACGGGCGCCGCCGAACTCGCCTGCCCGGCCTGCACCCACCGCGCTCCGCTCGCCGACTGGCACTCGACCGACGACTACTTCGCCTTCGGCCACCTCGGCTTCCAGTTCGACGACTGGCCGCCCCTGCACCCGCGCTTCACCGCAGCCTTCGCCCGGGAACTCGGCCACCGGATCCGGGTGGTCAGCGGAAAGATCTGAGCGAGCGGGTCACCGGGCGGTGTACCTCGTGAAGGCTTCCCGGCAGTCGGGGACGAACGGCCACTGCTGCAGAACCTCCCGGAGGGCGGATTCGGGCAGCCAGTCGTGCCAGGCGATCTCCGACGGATCCGGTGCCACGCTCTCCTCGATGACGGCCTCGTGCACCCCGAGCCAATACGGGCTGATCGCCCCGTGGCAGAGGAACGTGCAGGCGAGCCGCACCGGGGCGCGGACCCCGAGCTCTTCCGCCAGTTCCCGCGCGGCGGCATCCTCGTAGGTCTCGCCCGCGTTCACCGCGCCGCCGAGCAGCCAGTTGTACTGGCCCGGGAACCGCGAAACGTTCTCCGGCCGCCGGTGCACCAGGATCCGGCCCTCCGCATCGCGGCACACGACGGTCGCCACCCGGTGCAGCCACTTCCTGCGGATGGCCTCACTCCGGTCGACGACCCCCACGGTCCGGTCCCGCTCGTCCACGCGCTCCACCAGCTCACCCATGACGCCCATGACGCCCACGATGTCAGGGAGACGTCTGCGGCGCCCCCACTGACGGTGTGGTGATGGTGGCGAGGGGTGGGAGGCCGTAGGTGCGGGCGTAGCCGTTCTCGGTGCCGACGAGGAGGTCGACCACCTCGAAGTAGCGGTCCCAGAACGGGGTTTCGCGCAGAGCGTCGACGAGGAGCTGGTAGGCGTGGTGGTCTTCGGCTTCCCACACCCAGACGTCGGTGACGCGCGCGGAGTAGAACTCGGTGTCGTAGAAACGCGACCGGACGCCGCTGGTCCTGGCCTCGATCACGGGCAGGACCCGGGTGGTGAAGGCGTCCACACGTTCCTGGACGGTCAGGGCGAGCCATTCGGGTGTGGTCTTGACGAGCATGAATGCCGTGACCGGCGGTTCCGTGGTTTCAGCGGGCATCAGGGTGCCTCCAAAGCGGCAGGTGGTTCAGGAGAGGACGGCGGGCTTGAGGGTCAGGGCGCACCACTGCGCGAAGCCGGTGGGGGAGGCGGTGTCCGGGGTGCGGGCGACGCCCGCGTCCAGGCCCTGGTCCTTGGCCCGCTTCATGTCGACGATGCCCTGGACGAACGCCTCGTTGAGGCCGTGGCCGACGAGGGTGGTGAACAGCTCGTCGAGCGGCCGGCGTTCGTAGCGGACCGGGCGGCCGAGCTGCGCGGTCATGATGCGGGCCAGGTCGTTGGGGGACAGGTCCTCCGGCCCGAGGACCGGGACGTCGTCGACGCCGGTCCACGAGCGGTCCAGCAGCAGGCGGGCGGCGACGGCCGCGATGTCGGCGGTGGCGACCAAGGGGGCCTTGCGGTCGGCGTCGACGACGTCGGTGAAGACGCCCTCGTCGCGGATCGAGCCGGACTCCTCCAGGAGGTTCTCGAAGAAGGACGCGTTGGCCAGGGCCCGGTAGGCGACGCCGCTTCCGGAGATGAGGTCGTCCATGGCGAGGGAGGCGGTCACCAGGCCGGCGCGGTCGGCGAGCGGCGTACCGCGGCCGAGCGCCGAGACCCCGACGACATGGCCGACGCCGTGGGCGGCGAGCGCCTTCACGGCGGGGCGGGTGAAGCCGCTGAAGCCGTCGTACGGGGCCAGGGAGGCGTCCGGGGGGACGAGCCAGAAGACGGCGTCCGCACCCTCGAAGGCCCGGTCGAGGACCTCGGCGTCCCCGTGCGAGCCGGTGACCACGTCGACGCGTCCGCGCGCCGCGTCCGGCAACCGGGCGGGGTCGCGCACGATCACGCGCAGTTCCTCGCCTGCCGCGGGGGCGGACTCCAGGAGCCGGGAGAGCAGCGGACGGCCGATGTTCCCGGTGGGAGCGGTGATGACGATCATGAAAACCTCGCAGGTCGTTCCGGTTCGGTACGCCCCCATCCTGCGAACGGCCACGGTGTTGCCACAATGGGAACTTCGGCACGCAATCATTGACGGAAATGGAATGATGCTGGTGAACAGCCCAGAGCCGGTCCTCGACGCCAACCTCGCCCTCGCACTGGACGCCCTGCTGGCCGAACACAGCGTCACCCGGGCCGCCGCCCGCCTGCACACCTCGCCCGCCGCGATGAGCCGCACGCTCGCCCGCCTGCGCCGCACCCTGCAGGATCCGCTGCTGGTCCGGGCCGGGCAGACCATGGTCCCCACTCCGCGCGCCCAGGCCCTGCGCGAGGAAGCCGCGGCCGTGGTGCAGCGCCTCGGGGCCCTGCTCAGCCCCGACACCGGCGTCGACCCGGCCACCCTGCGCAGCACCTTCACCCTCCAGACCGCCGACCTGGTCGGCGCGGCACTGGCCCCCGGGCTGCTGCGGCTGGCCGAGCAGGAGGCGCCGGGGGTCTCGTTCCGGCTCCGGGCCGAGGAGTTGGAGGCCGGCCCGGCCCTGCGCGACGGCCGGATCGACCTGGAGGTCGGGTCCATCGACCACGTGGACCCCGAGACCAGGGTCGAGGAACTGGTCAGCCTCCGCATGATGGCGGCCGTCCGGCCCGGCCACCCGCTGACCGAAGGGCCCCTGACCCCGGCCCGGTTCGCCGCCGCCCACCACGTCGCGGTCAGCCGCCGCGGCCGGTTCACCGGCCCCCTCGACACCGCCCTGGCCGAGCAGGACCTTCACCGGCGGGTCGCCGTCGTCCTCCCCGGCCACCTGGCCGCCATGACCCTCGCGGCGCGCAGCGACATCGTCTGCCTCGTACCCGCCGCACTCCCCGGAGCCGCCCCCTCACCCCTCACCGGCGACGCCATCGCCCTCGGACTGCACCTCCTGGACATCCCCCTGGCGCTGCCGCCCGTGACCATCGGCATGGCCTGGCACCCCCGCCACGCAGCCGACCGAGCCCACCACTGGCTGCGCAACGCCGTCCGCCGGACCCTCCGCGCACCCGGGACCCCGACAGGGTGAGCCGACCGCGTGACCCGACCGCGTGATGCGACCCGCGCGGCCGGGCGGCCGCTACGGCGTGCCGCCGCTCGCGGGGCCGTGGTAGCGGGGGCTCGTGGCGTGCCACTCCTTCGCCCCGCCCATCCAGTTCCAGATCCCCTCCAGGAAACGGCCCAGCGCGGGCGAGCCGAGGGCGGCCAGCGCGGCCGACTCCGCCTCGACGGCGTGCATCACCTCGTCGTGGACCGCGGCCGTCCGGTTCACCGCCTCCTGGAGCGAGCAGTGTTCCTCGGCCGCGATCAGGCGGGGGAGGCTGGTGTCGCCGGGGTCCTCCCGGGCCATCGAGTACAGGTCGTTGAGCAGGCAGGTGGCGACCCCCGCGTACATGTACGTGCGCCGCACCCGCGGGTCCGCGAACTCGTGCGCGGGGACCTCGTACCCGCCGACCGGATCGGTGAGGACCATGCAGGGGAAGAAGCCGTTCTCGTACCGGTGCAGCAGGTACTCCCAGACCGGCGGCCGGCGGGCGGAGGTCCGCCACTCGGCCTCGTGGTTGTACCCGACGAACATCACCGCCAACTGGTAGCGCAGCCGGGTCACCTGGGTGGGCGAGGCGAACTCGGCGAGGTGGTCCAGCGCGGAGCGGAAGGCGCGCAGCACGGGCTCGGCGGCCACCTGGTCCTCGAACTGCCGCTCGTAGCGCGGCGGCAGCCGCACCGGGTCGACCACGGCGTGCGCGAGCGCCGTGCGCAGTCCGAGCAGCCGCGGGTCGGCGTCCTCCCCGTCGTCGGCCCAGTGGTCGTCGACGGCCCACTCGGAGAGCCCGCACCGGGCGGCCGCGAGCAGCCGGTCGGCGTCGTCGCAGTCCGGGTGCGCGAGCATCATCAGCCGGCCGAACCGGCACGAGCGCAGCATGTCGAGGCGCCCGGCGTAGATCCCGACGTCCTCGGCCCACCGGACGAGTTCCTCGTCCACCGCGTCGGCCAGCGCCGGGTCGTCCCGCACGGCGTCGGGGCAGTACAGCGGGGGGATGACGATGCCCGAGCCGGTCCGGGTGCCCTCGGTACGGGTCCGCTCGGTCCGGGTGCCGCCCGTACGAGTCTTCGTACGGGTCCCCGTACGCGCACGCGTACCGGCGGCGAGGCCGGGATCGGCGCGCGGGGGAGCGGCCCCGAGCCCGCTCCGGCCGCCGAGCAGCCGGCTCAGGACCTCCGCCGGATCGGTGGGCACGGCGCCGGGGCGGCCCGGGGCGTGAGCGGGGGCGCGGTCCATGGCTCCTCCTGTCATGGCTCCTCCTGCGGGTCGGCACACCCACCCATGGAGCGGGGGCGGCGCCCGGCCCCGGTAGGTCCGGCGCCCGCGCGCCCGTTGAAGATCCGGCGGCGTTGAAAGCCTGCACGGATGTACGCACGCCCGGGAGTTCGCACAGGCGTGCAGGCCTTCAACCGCGGGGGATTTTCAACAGCCCCCGGGCCGGGGCCGCTACCGCGCCCGGCGCCCCGCGCCCCACGGTGAGCGTGCAGCACGCTCCGCGTGGACCGACGCAGGGAGGAACCCCGCATGACCGCAGAGGCGCAGCCACTCCTGGACCCCGCAGACGAACGGCAGCTGAGCCTGAGCACCGCCGCGGCCCGCAATCTCGCGACGACCACCAAGTCCGTCCCCCAGATGCAGGGCATCAGCTCGCGCTGGCTGCTGCGCATGCTGCCCTGGGTGGACCTGTCCGCCGGCACCTACCGCGTCAACCGCCGGCTGACCCACGCCGTCGGGCGCGGCCGGATCTCCTTCGTCCAGGCCGGCGCGGACGACGTACGCATCCTCGCCCCCACCCTCACCGAGCTGCCCGTCCTCAAGGGCTACGCCGACCCGGCCGTACTGGAGGAGCTGGCCCGGCGGTTCGTCAAACGCGACCTGCGCGCCGGAGACGTCCTCGTCGACGCGGGCGCCCCCGTCGCCGAGGTGTTCATCATCGCCCACGGCCGCGTCGAGAAGAGGGTGTCGGGCAAGTACGGCGGCAGCGAACTCCTCGGCGTGGTCGCCGACGGGGACCAGCTCGGCGACGACGCCCTCGGCCAGGACGACCCGCGCTGGGCGTACTCCGTCCGGGCCGCCACCGCGGGCACCGTCATGGTGCTGCGGTGGAGCGCCTTCCAGGAGGTACTGGGCCGCGCGGACAGCCTGCGGACCCACCTGGAGCAGTACGTCGAGAACGGCAGGCGGCCCGTCAACCGGCGCGGCGAGGCCGACATCGAGCTCGCCTCCGGCCACGCGGGCGAGGCCCGGCTGCCCGCCACCTTCGTCGACTACGAGCTGCAGCCGCGCGAGTACGAGCTGAGCCTCGCCCAGACCGTGCTGCGGATCCACACCCGGGTCGCCGACCTCTACAACGAGCCGATGAACCAGTTCGAGCAGCAACTGCGCCTGACCGTGCAGGCCATGCGCGAACGCGAGGAGTCCGAACTGCTCAACAACCGGCAGTTCGGCCTCCTCCACAACGCCGACTACGGACAGCGCATCAGCACCTGGTCCGGCCCGCCCACCCCCGACGACATGGACGACCTGCTCAGCATGCGCCGGGGGACCGCCTTCTTCCTCGCGCACCCCAAGGCCGTCGCCGCCTTCCTCCGCGAGTGCAACAAGCGCGGCCTCGCCCTCGACACCGTGGAGGTCCACGGCAAACAGGTGCCCGCCTGGCGCGGGGTCCCGCTGCTGCCCTGCGGCAAGATCCCGGTCGTCGGCGGCCACACCAGCTCGATCCTGGCCCTGCGCACCGGGGAGGACAACGGAGGCGTCATCGGCCTGCGTCCGGCCGCGATCCCCGAGCAGATCGAACCGGGCCTCAACGTCCGCTGCATGGGCATCGACCAGAAGTCGGTCATGTCCTACCTGGTCAGCTCCTACCACTCGGTGGCGATCCTGGTGCCGGACGCCATCGGGATCCTGGAGAACGCCGACATCGCCGCCCCCCGCTCCGACTGACCCGGCCGCCCACGCCGCGTCGGCGCGGCGGCGTAGTTCCGGTGGTCCGGGTGACGTACGTGCCCGGGCCCGGGCACCTGGGAACGGTTGTCCGCACGCCGGTAATGGGCTCTACTGCTGTGCAGCCCCCGCTCGGGGCATATGCGCGGGAGGGGCCAGCATGACAGCGGACCGGCGAACGGAGCACGGGACGGGGCACGGGAGGGGTCGCGGGAAGCGGCGCCCGACCCGCGCGTCCGGCACGGCCGGTGTGCCCGGCCTTCCCGGCGTGCACCGGCCCGTGTCGCACCGCCGTCGGCCGGCCTTCCGCGGCCGAAGACCGCTGCTCGCCCTGCTGCTGTCCGCCTTCTTCCTGGTCGGCGTCTGCGCGGCCACCGGCATCGCCTGGGACCCCTTCGCGGGGACGTCCGTACAAGGCGGTTCGGTCCCGCCCGCCGACGTCCCCCCGGCCACCGGGCCCGCCGGCGGCGCCACGGCCGGCGCCACCGGCCCGGCCACCCCGTCACCGGCGGGGACCCCCGCGCCCACCAAGGGCGCGGCCGCCAAGGGCAACCCCCAGGGCGCCGTCGACACCGGAGCCGAACGCCCCTCCGGCGCCCTGCCCTTCGACATGCCGCAGCCGGCCGCCCTGCGCTCCGGCGGAGCGGGCAAGAAGCTGGTGTTCGCCCACTACTTCACCCCGTACCCGCTCTCCCTCGACAACGCGAGCGCGGACAACGACTACTACACCCGCAACTACCTCGACCCCGAAGGCGAGAGCGGGAAGCACGGCAAGTACGGCGGCCTGCTGCGCGACAGGCCCCTGCCCGTGGCGCCCAAGAGCGGCGACTGGGAGTACGCCAACCTCCAGCAGGAGGTGCGCACGGCCCGCGCGGCGGGCATCGACGGCTTCACCCTGGACCTGCTCTCCCTCTCCGGCAAGAACTGGGACCGCTCCAACCTGCTGATGGCCGCGGCCCGTTCGGTGGACCCGGCATTCAAGATCATGCTGATGCCGGACATGACCTCGCTGAAGACCGACGACCCCCGCGAGCTCGCGAAGGCCATCGCCACGCTCGCCGACGCCCCCGCCGCGCACCGGCTCCCCGACGGCCGGCTCGTCGTCTCCCCCTTCAAGGCGGAGGCGAAGGGCGTGGCCTGGTGGACCGAGGTGATCGCCGCCCTCAAGTCCGAGCACGGCATCCGTACCGCCTTCGTCCCGCTCTTCCTCGACTTCGGCGCGCACAGCGGTGAGTTCGCCCCGATCAGCCACGGGTTCTCCGAGTGGGGCAGCCGCAGCTACGTCGGCCAGGAGAGCTCCACCCGCGACGTACAGCGGGCCCACGACATGGGCAAGATCTGGATGCAGCCCGTGTCGGTCCAGGACGCCCGCCCCAACCAGGGCATCTACGACGAGGCCGGCAACACCGCGACCCTCCGCTCCACCTGGACGCACGCCATCGAGGACGGTGCGGACTGGGTGCAGCTCACCACCTGGAACGACTACTCCGAGGGCAGCCAGTTCGCACCCTCCCTGCACAACGGCTACGCCTACCTGGACCTGAGCTCGTACTACCTCACCCGGTTCAAGACGGGCCGCTGGCCGGAGATCGTCCGGGACACCCTGTACCTCACCGCGCGCACCCAGTTCGCGAACGCCGACCCGACGGGCGACCAGTCGCTGGTGATGTCGCTGCGCAAGGGGAGCGCACCGCCCCGGGACACCGTGGAGGTGCTCAGCTTCCTCTCCGGGCCCGCCGTCGTCCGTACGACCGTCGGATCCGCGAAGGGCAGTCACGAGGCCCCCGCCGGGATCCACTCCCGGCTGCTGCCGCTGAAGGCGGGCACCAGCTCGGCGCAGACCGTCCGCGACGGCAAGGCCACGGCGAAGGTCGACCTCCCGTACCGGGTGGACCCCACGGTGGAGGTCCAGGACCTCCAGTACTACGCGGCAACGAGCGGCCGCGAGCCGTAGCGAATTCAGCCCCGCCGGCGTTTGAGGCGTGGGGGTCCCCCCGGACGGAGTCTGGGGGAGGGTCTGGGGCGGAGCCCCAGGTACCGGGCGGAGCCCGGGGCGCGTGCGCGGCAGCGGCCGGCCGGCCGCGGTCTTCCGGCTTCGGCGGCCGCCGGGAGATGATCCGGGCGACACCCGCGCCCCACCCCCGGAGGTCGCATGCCCGAGCCGACACGCTCAGCCGACACCGATTCCCCCGCCGAGCCGCCCGCAGGGCACCCCGCAGGGTTCCCCGGCGGGCCCGCCCTCTTCCGCCTCGACCCCCGCGTAGCCCACCTGAACCACGGCTCCTTCGGAGCCGTCCCCCTCCCCGTCCAGGAGACCCAGGCCGCGCTCCGCGCCGAGGCCCACGCCGATCCCGACGCCTTCTTCCTCTCCGTCCCGGACCGCCTCGCCGCGGCCCGCGCCCGGATCGCCGCGCACCTGGCCGCCGACCCCGACGGGCTCGCCTTCGTCTCCAATGCCACCGAAGGCGCCAACCTCGCCCTCGACGCCGTCCCGCTCGCAGACGGCGACGAGATCCTGGTGACCGACCACGGCTACGGCACCGTCGTCGCGGCCGCCGCCCGCCGCGCTCCTGTCACCACCGTCGCCCTGGATCCCCACCTGCCCGACGAGGACGCCGTACGCGAGACCGTGCTGGCCGCGCTGACGCCCCGTACGCGCGTGGCCGTGCTCGACCACGTCAGCTCGCCCACCGCCCGGATCGTCGCCTCCCCCCGGCTCCTCGCCGACCTGCGCGACCGCGGGGTCACCACCGTCGTCGACGGGGCGCACGCCCCCGGCATGCTCGCCGACCCCCTCGCCGGCGGCGCCGACTTCTGGTTCGGCAACCTCCACAAATGGGGCTACGCACCCTCCGGCACCGCGATCCTCGCCGTCGCCCCGCAGCACCGCTCCCGCATCCGTGCGCTCGTACCGTCCTGGGAGGACCACCACGGCTTCCCGCGCTCCGTCGAGAACCGAGCCACCGCCGACTACACGGGCTGGCTCGCCGCCCCCGACGGACTGGACCTGATCGAACGCCTCGACGCGGCCAAGGTGCGGGCCCACAACAGCGCCCTCGCCGCCCACGGCGCGGCCCTGCTCGCCGACCTTCCCGGGCTCAGGCCCCTCCCGCACACCGACGGCCTCGCCATGCGCGCCCTGCTGCTGCCGCCCGGCGTCGCCGAGACCCCGGACGGAGCCCGCGCCCTGCGCGAGGAGCTCGCGGCGCGGCTGCGCGTCCGCGTGCTGATCTGGCCCCGGCCGGGCGGCGGCGGCATCCGCGTCTGCGGGCAGATCTACAACCTGCCCGGGGAGTACGCCCGCCTCGCCGCCGCCCTGCCCGAGTACCTCGGCCGGGCCGTCAGCCGCGCCTGAGCAGGTACGTGTCCATGATCCAGCCCTTGCGGGCGCGGGCCTCGGTGCGCAGTTCCTCGATCCGCCCGGCGACCTCCGCGAGCTTCCCCGAGACCAGGATCTCGTCCGGGGTGCCCACGTAGGCCCCCCAGTAGATGTAGAGGTCCTGGTCCAGGTGGGCGGTGAAGGCGTGCCGCGCGTCCAGCATCACGACCACGTCGTCCACGTCGTCCGGCCAGCCCTCGGCGAGCCGGCGCCCGGTGGTGATCTGGACCGGGCGGCCCACCCGGTTCAGATTGGTCCGGTGCCGCGCCAGCAGCGCGGAGATGCTGCTGATGCCCGGCACGACCTCGTGCTCGAAGGCCACCCGGCCGTGCTCCAGCACCTCGTCGAGGATCGCGAGCGTGGAGTCGTACAGGGAGGGGTCGCCCCACACCAGGAACGCCCCGGTCTCACCGTCCGCGAGGTCCTCCGCGATGAACCGCTCGAAGATCTCGGCGCGTGCGCTGCGCCAGCCGTCCACCGTCGGCGCGTAGGCGGCGGGGGTCCGGTCCCGGTCCGGGTCGCGGCCCTCCACCAGCCGGTGGCCGGGCCGGGCGTGCGCGTCGAGCATCGCCCGCCGCAGCCCGGTCAGGTCCGCCTTCTCCTCGCCCTTCTCCAGGATGAGGAATGCGTCCGCCGCGCCGATCGCCCTGACCGCCTGGAGGGTCAGGTGGTCCGGGTCGCCCGCGCCTATGCCGATCACTGAGAACTTCTTCACCCGGCTATTCTGCCCGTCATGCGCGTCGCCCTGTTCGTCACCTGCGTCAACGACGCGCTGTACCCGCGCACCGGCATCGCCGTCGTACGTCTGCTGGAGCGCCTCGGCGTGGACGTGGACTTCCCGGCGGGCCAGAGCTGCTGCGGGCAGCCGCAGTACAACACCGGCTACCGGCACGAGAGCGAACCACTCGTCCGGCGTACCGCGGAGGCCTTCGCCGGCTACCCGTACGTGGTCACTCCCTCCGGCTCCTGCGCCGCGATGATCCGCGAGCACTACCCGCGCATCGGCCGGAAAGCGGCGGCGGAGGGCCGCGGCACCGCGCTCGCGGAGGCGGCGCGGTCCCTGGCGCCGCGGGTGTACGAGCTGACCGAATTCCTGGTCGACGTGCTCGGGGTGACCAACGTGGGCGCGTACTTCCCGCACACCGTCACCTATCACCCCTCTTGTCACGGTCTGCGCGGTCTTGGCCTCGGAGACCGGCCGCGCCGGCTGCTGGCCGCCGTCAAGGGCCTGGAACTGATCGAGCTGCCGGGCGCCGAGGAGTGCTGCGGATTCGGCGGCACCTTCGCCGTCAAGAACCCGGACGTGTCCACCGCGATGGGCACCGACAAGATCACGGCCGCGGCGGCCACCGGCGCCCAGGTGCTGTGCGGGGCGGACAACTCCTGCCTCGCCCACCTCGACGGGCTGCTGCGCCGCGCGGACGCCCCGCTGCGGGCCGTGCACCTCGCGGAGATCCTGGCCGCGACCGAGGAGGAGCCGCTGTCGTGACCGGAACCCACCTCGGCATGCCCTCCTTCCCCGCGGCGGCCCGCGAGGCCGTACGGGACGAGGTGCTGCGCGCCAACCTCCGGCACGCCACCCACACCATCCGCGACAAACGGGCCCGGGCCGTCGCCGAACTGGCCGACTGGGACCGGCTGCGCGCCGCGGGCAAGGCCGTCAAGGACCACACGCTGCGCCATCTCGACCACTACCTGCTGCAGTTGGAGGCGGCGGTGACGGCCGCCGGCGGGACCGTCCACTGGGCCGCCGACGCGGACGAGGCCAACCGGATCGTCACGGACCTCGTCCGCGCCACGGGGGAGCGGGAGGTCGTCAAGGTCAAGTCGATGGCCACCCAGGAGATCGGCCTCAACGAGGCCCTGGAGGCCGCCGGGATCGCCGCGTACGAGACCGACCTGGCCGAACTCATCGTGCAGCTCGGCCACGACCGCCCCTCCCACATCCTGGTCCCGGCGATCCACCGCAACCGGGCCGAGATCCGCGACATCTTCCGCGCCGAGATGGGCAACTGGGGCCGCCCGGCGCCCGAACCGCTCGGCGACGACCCGCGGGAACTCGCCGAGGCGGCGCGCCTGCACCTGCGCGAGAAGTTCCTGCGCGCCAAGGTCGCGATCTCCGGCGCCAACTTCATGGTCGCGGAGACGGGCACGATGGTCGTCTTCGAGTCCGAGGGCAACGGCCGGATGTGCCTGACCCTGCCCGAGACGCTGATCTCGGTCGTGGGCATCGAGAAGGTCATTCCGACCTTCCGGGACCTGGAGATCTTCCTCCAGACACTGCCGCGCTCCTCGACGGCCGAGCGGATGAACCCGTACACGACGATGTGGACCGGGCTGGGCCCTTCGAGAGGGGCGGCCGGCGACGGACCCAGCGCCTTCCACCTCGTCCTCCTCGACAACGGCCGCACCGACACCCTCGCCGACGAGACCGGCCGGCAGGCCCTGCGCTGCATCCGCTGCTCCGCCTGCCTCAACGTCTGCCCGGTCTACGAACGCGCCGGCGGCCACGCCTACGGATCCGTCTACCCGGGCCCCATCGGCGCGATCCTCAGCCCCCAACTCCGCGGCACCGGAAGCGAGATCGACGCCTCGCTGCCCTACGCCTCCACCCTGTGCGGGGCCTGCTACGAGGTCTGCCCTGTCGCCATCGACATTCCCGAGGTCCTCGTCCACCTGCGCGAACGGGTCGCCCAGGGCGGCCCCGTGACCCGGGACGGCGTCCGCGTACGGATCCGCCCGGCCCACGGACACACCGCCGAACGCGCCGCCATGCGCGCTGCCCGGCTGCTCCTGGACCACCCGGGTGCGCTGCGGGCGGGAGAGCGGCTGCTGGCCCGCGCCCGCAGGCTGGCGCCGCACCGGCTCCCGGGAGCGGGGCGGGCCTGGACCGACACCCGCGAGCTGCCCTCCGTACCCGCCGAATCCTTCCGCGACTGGTGGACCCGAGAACGGGGGAACCCGCAGTGACCAGCAAGGACCGCATCCTGGCCCGCATCCGCCGGGCACTGCCGGAGCCGGAGCGGCCTTCCGGCGCGGAGCCGGTGGGGGACGTCCCGCGCGACTACCTCCACGTACACGGTGACCGCACCCCGGCCGAGAGCGCCGACCTGCTGGCCGCGCACCTGTCCGAGTACCGCGCGAAGGTCCACCGCACCGACGGGGCCGGCCTCCCGGCGCTGCTCGCCCGGCTCCTCGCCGCGCGCGGCGCCCGGACCGTCCTCGTGCCGCCCGCCCTGCCCGCGCACTGGCTCGCGGCCGCCGACGCGGCCCTCGTCCACGACCGCGCCGGGTCCACCCCGTACGAACTGGACGCCGTCGACAGCGTGGTGACCGGCTGCGCCCTGGCCGTCGCCGAGACGGGCACGATCGTCCTGGATGGCAGCCCGGACCAGGGCAGGCGCCGCATCACCCTGATCCCCGACCACCACGTCTGCGTGGTCCGGGTCCCCGACCAGCTGGTCGACTCCGTTCCGCAGGCCCTCGCACGCCTCGACCCCACCCGCCCGCTGACCTGGATCTCCGGCCCCTCGGCGACCAGCGACATCGAACTGGACCGGGTGGAGGGCGTCCACGGCCCCCGCACCCTGGAGGTCGTCCTCCTCGACGCACAATAGGGTCATGCCCTCCCACATCGCCCTCACCGCCCTGGTCGTCAACGACTACGACGAGGCCATCGACTTCTACACCCGCGCCCTCGGCTTCGACCTCGCCGAGGACACCGCGCGCCCGGACGGCTCCCGCTGGGTCGTGGTCCGCCCGCCCCGCGCCACCGAAACCGCCCTGCTGCTGGCCCGCGCCAAGGACGACGCCCAGCGCTCCCGGGTCGGCGACCAGACCGGCGGCCGCGTCGGCTTCTTCCTCTACACCGACGACTTCGCGCGCGACCACGCCCGGATGACCGCCGAGGGCGTCCGCTTCCTGGAGGAGCCGCGCCACGAGGCGTACGGCTCCGTCGCCGTCTTCGAGGACCTGTACGGCAACCGCTGGGACCTACTCCAGCCCGCCGCCGGCTAGCCGCGGCGCCTCCCGTACGGGATCGACCGCCGGCCCGCCGCCCGCCACCCGCGCGGCCAGCTCCCGCGCCCACCGCACCAGCCCCGGCACGTCGATCCCGTACGGCCCCGCGTCCAGCCCCTCGATCCCGGCGGCGCCGCGCCGCAGCAGCCGCGCCCCGCCGACGGCGTTCCCGCGCGCGGCGTGCGTCAGCCCCACCGCCAGCTGCGCCAGCCCCCGCCAGAGCGGGGCATCACCCTCGGGCCCCGACTTCCAGGCGTCCTCGAACACCTCGTGCGCGTGGAACGGCATCCCCGCGTCCAGCAGCCGCTGCGCCTCCCGCACGGTCTCCCCGGGCGACCGCACCACCCCCTCGGGCTGCCGCTCCACCCCGGCCTCCCCGTAGGGCAACGGCCGCCCCAGCCCATCCCGGGGCCGCGCACTGCGCGCCCGCCCTTCAACGTCCCGATCCCGTGCGTTCACCTCCCCATCCTCCCCTCCGGGGGTTACCCGTGCATGCACACCCCTCAGCGTGGGGTAATGTTCTGCATGTGCCACCGAGCAGGGGAAACCCCAGGTCGCAGGCACATCGGGACGTGGCGCAGCTTGGTAGCGCACTTGACTGGGGGTCAAGGGGTCGCAGGTTCAAATCCTGTCGTCCCGACCACGCGGAAACGCAGGTCGGAGGCCGTTCTCTCATCACGAGAGGACGGCCTTTCGTGCGTCCGGCGTGTTTCAGCCCCATTCCCCTGTCATCTCCTGTGCTGCGGCTAGGAGCTCGTCCGGGGGGCGAGAGCCGCTCTCGTACACCGCCATGACCTCGGTCAGCTGACGTGCTGCGGCGGCGGGTTCGCCGAGGAGCAGGTGTGCGTAGGCCAGGTTGCACCGCGCGGTCAGGGTGTCCGTGTCGTCGCTGCCCAGGTGCGCGGCGAGTGGCGTGACCAGGACGGCCAGTTCGCGGGCGGCGAGGTCTGCCCGGCCCAGACGGAGAGCGGCCGCGGCCGCCTGGCTGAGGGTTCTCAAGGTGTCGGGGTGACCGGCGCCCAAGGCGTCGCGCTGCGCCGCTGCCAGAAGCCGTAGCTGATGCTCCGCGGCTGTGTCCTGCCCCAGCTCGAAGTACAAGTCCGCCAGACCCCTGCGCACCTTCAGCAGGCGGGGACGGTCGGTGCCGTCAGCGGCGAGGACGGTGGCCGACACGGACTCCAGCACGGTCTGGGCCTCGGCGTGTCGGTCGAGCAGCCGAAGGGTCCGGGCGTGGCCCAGGTGGGCCTCGACCGTATCCGGATGGGTGGGGCCGAGCATGGTCGCCAATGCCCCGGACGCAGCCCGGTACCGTTCCTCGGCCTCGGCGGGCCTTCCCGTCGCGGAGAGGAGCCCGGCGAGACTGCCCAGTGTCTTGTGGAAGTGCGCGTGCCCCTGGGGGGCGAGACGGGCCCACGCCGCGGCGATGTCGCGCAGCTCGGCCTCGGCCTCGTCGAACCGGCTGAGACCCACCAGCGTACGGCTGAGGTTGTGCCGGGTGACCAGGGTGCTCGGATGGTCGCGGCCCAGCGTCCGTTCCTCCAGGTCGAGCGTCACCTCGAACTCGTGTAGGGCCTGCTCGAACTCGCCGAGTTCGAGCAGCAGGTTCGCCAGTTCGTGGCGGGCGGTGAGCGTCGCGGGAGCGGTGTCGTCCAGCGCGGTCGCCATGTCGTGGAGCACTTGCTCGAACGCGCCACGGGCCTCGGACAGGCATCCCCGGTCATGCAGCGCCCGGGCGAGTTCGTGGCGCGCCGCGAGGGTGGTCGGATGCTCGGGACCCAAGGCGGCGGTCATCCGCGGAACGAGTCGCGAGAACTCCGTGCACGCCCCCTCGGCGTCTCCACGGTGAAGGCGGATCCGGGCGAGTTCGTGGCGTGTGGCCAGCGTGGTCGCGTGATCCGGACCGAGCACCCGGGTCGCTGTGCGCAGGACGTCGGCGAACTCGCCCTCCGCTTCGTCGATACGGCCTTGCTCGCACGTGAGCATGGCGAAGTTGTGCCGCGTCGCGAGGACGGACCCTTCGTCGACTCCGGGACCCGTGCGGGCGTAAGCGGTCAGGGCATGGGTGAACTGCTCTTCCGCCACTGACCACTGCCCCGACTGCTGCGCGTACACCGCGGCCCGCGCCGCGAGAGCGCCCCGTATACCGTGCTCCGGCGCGATCGCGTGAGTCGTGTGTGCCGCGACGTGAACACAGTGCGGCAGCAGCAGCCGCAACAGGGGCCAGTGGGACGGGGCCGCCGGGTCGATCTCCTTCGCCACCACCGAGAGCAGGACGACCGCCAGCGTCGAGTACACCGGTGCCCCCGCGACGGTGTCCGGCTGGGTGTGGGTGATCTCCCGGACGAGCGGCTGGACGATCAGGGTCTCAAGCGTCGAGCCGTTTACCTCGACGCGCCGACGACTGAGCAGCCCGCACCCGAGCAGCCCGCGTACCGCCGCGTCGAGCCCGGAAGGGGACAGCCCCCGGAAATCGGTCGCGGCTGCGAGCGCGCTGCTGCGGAGCACGTTGACCGGCAGCGGATCGGGTCCAAAGAACGAGATCAGCCGGAACAACGGCCGCGCTGCCGCCAGGTGCCGCATCTCCAGCAGATCCAGTGACATCTCCCACGTACGGCTCAGCGGGCCGTGCGGATCGTGTGGAAGCACTGCGACCGTCTCGGCGAACGCCGCATCCAGTGACGCTCGGAACGCCGCGAACGTGCGAGGGGCCCGCGACTCGGGAAGCATCACATCGCCGCTGGTCATCGCCAGGTATTTGCCCACGAGCACCAGTCCGAGCGGGAGACCGCCCAGCCGCCGCGCCAGGCTCACCGCCTCCTCCTCGGAGCCGGCCCCGGGGGCCAGTTCCCGGAGCATCTCGCCGCCCTCGGCCTCGGAGATCGGGGCGACGGGGTGCATCGTCGCCTCCTTCCCCCAGGAACCGGAGTCCTGGTCCCGGCTCGTCACCACCACCGTGTTCCCCGCGGCCGGCTGTCGGATCCAGCGCCGCACCGCCGCCGGGTCGTCGGCGTTGTCGACGACCAGCAGCCAGGGTGCGGTGGTTTCGCTGTTCAGGGCGTCCCACAACACGTCCCGGGCCGCCTCGTGCGTGCGCCACACCTCACGCGCCGTGGCACGCTCCACCCCGGCCTGTACGGCGACCTCACGCAGTGCCTCCACGAAGCCGGCCGGCGTCGCGGCATCGACCCACCACACCCTCCGCCGGGCGGCGACCCGCCGGGCCAGCGCCAGCGCGACCGTGCTCTTGCCGCTGCCTCCCACCCCGCACAGGACCAACCGGCCGCCGGAGGAGGTGACCTGCTCCTCCAGAGTCGCCAGCAGAGTCTCCCGCCCGCGGATCCGGTGCTCGACCGAGTCTTCGGGCACCGCCACCGACAGATCGCCGACGGATGCGTCACTCACGCCGGGCAGCGCCGGGAGATCCAGATACCGCTCGGCCAGGAAGGAGAGGTCGGGATCCGTCAGGAACTGTGTCAGAGCGACCGCGTCGAAGACCTCCAGCTTGACCCGGTGGGTCTCCCGCGCCTCGTGCTGCAGCGCGTGTCGCTTGCCGACCGGTACCGGGGCCACCGTGAAGTACAGCACGCGGTCGACCCGGCTGCCCCGGCCGCAGATCGACGCGAGGTCTCCGCTGATCTTGTCGGCGATGCGGTCCTTCTGGATCGTGCAGGCGAGGACGACCGTCTCCCCCGAGGCCAGCCGCGCGAAAGCCGAGAACGGAGACGGGGTCCCGGCGAGGTCCGTCCAGAAGCTCTCGCCATCCCGCCCCTGATCGCCCCCGCTGCTCACGGGGCCCGTCGCCGGCACGAGATTGCTCACGATCCTGCGACGGGCCACGTCGAGGCAGAGCCGCTCGAACTCGTGGTGGGCATTGCCCTCCCCCAGGGAGTGCAGGGCGAAGCGGATCAACTGACCGTACTGAGCATGGGTGTTCACCCGTCGACTCCTCCCCCCGGACCCTGAACGGATCACCGACAGTCTGCCGCACGCCTCCGACAGCGGCGCGGAGCAGGGGCCGTTTCAGAGAGGCCTGAAACGGCCCCGTGGTGGTTCTGGGTGGGGGCCAGGTGGTGCAGTTACGGCGCCGCCCAGGTGCGCGGACACCTGCACCTGGACGGGGTCAAGGGTGTCGTCCGGGTCATGTCCCCGGCGAACGGCGGCAGGCCGACGCGCATCGCGTGGCTCCGGGCCGTGCTCAGCTCGCGTCGGCTTCCGGGCCGCTGTCGGGGATCCAGGAGCCGTGGAGTCCGGCGCTCACGCGGTGGGGCAGGTGGACGGTGGCGATCCGTTCCAGGCCGGAGGCGTCGAGGACCAGCAGCTGGGAGGCGTCCTGCTTGAGGTCGGAGACGACCGTCAGCAGATAGCCGTCGTCCTCGCACGTGGCACGGGCGGCGGGGACGAAGACGGCTTCGCCGGGCATGCGGGCGTCGCCGACCCGGTGGATGCGGCGGGCTCCGGTGGTGCGGTCGTACTTGACGACGCCGTAGCCGCCGAAGCCGTTCTCGTCGGGGAAGGAGATGGCGTACCCGTAGCGGTTCTCGGCGCCCAGGTACTCCTCGTTCAGGGTCGGGAACTCCACCGGCAGGTCGTCGATGATCTGCTCGCCGACGGTGCCGTCGGCCAGGTCGATCACCCAGCGGCGCGTGTAGGAGCGGGAAACGGGCTCACTGCCGCGTCCGGGCGCGCCGACCCACCAGTTCCAGGAGAGCCGGAAGCCCTCGCGGTCCACGGTGGGGCCCTCCAGGACGACGCGGCCCTGGCCGTCCTCGTAGGCGTTGGCCACGTGCAGCATGTTGCCCGGCTCGATGGAGAACCAGCGCACGTGCCGGGCGCCTTCGCCTCCGCGCGGCATGACACCGATGCGGGCGGGCTGCTGGTCGTTCCAGCCGTACGGGATGCCGGAGTGCTCGGTGGGGTCGAAGGTGACGTTGCCCTCGATGAAGATCACGTGGTGGCGGGTGAGGGCGAAGTCGTGCTTGAGGGAGGCGGTCGCCCCCGGCACCTCGGCGCTGTGGAAGATCTCGCCCTTGGCGTCCGAGACGTAGTAGGTCAGGAACGGCGGGAACGGCGAGGACCCGAAGAAGTGGAGCTCCCCGGTCACCGGGTCCTCCTTGGGGTGCGCGGTCATCGCGCCGGTCAGCTTGCCGTCGAAGTCGTAGGCACCGACGGTCTCGAGGTCCCGGGTGAGCTCGAAGGGCAGGTTCGCCTCGCACAGCGCCAGGAGGCGCCCTCCGTGTTCGATGACGTGCGTGCCGGCGGCGCTGGCGGTCAGGTCGGGGCCGCGATCGGTCATGTACGGGGCGCCGTCGAGGGCGGGGGTCTGCACCCAGCGGTTGCGGTACCACTCGGCGCGGCCGTCCCGCAGCCGAATGCCGTGGACCATGCCGCTGCCCTTGAACCAGTGGGTGGGGGTGACGCCGGGCTTGGGGTTGTGACCGTTGCGCAGCAGCCGGCCGGTCAGCTCGGGGGGCAGGGAGCCCTCGACGGTGAGTGCGGTGGCGGTGACCTCCTCGGCGACGGGGGTGTAGTGGCCGGTCAGGTACGGCGGCTTCGGGGTGGCGGTCATGGCAGGAACCTCTTTCGATGCGTGGGGTGGGGTGGGGTGGGATGGGGTCGGGCGGGGCCGCGGGAGCGGGGTCAGGCGGCGTGTTCGGCGCGCGCCTTGAGGTGGGAGAGCCAGCTCTCCAGGGAGTCGTGGAGGGCCTTGCCGAGCTCGTCGGTCGCGGCGTCCACCGGGGCGCCGCTCCAGGACTCCTCGGTGCGGACCGTGACTCGACCGCCGGCCTCCTCGAAGGTCCACACGTGGATGCCGGTGATGCCGGCGGCGGGGCCGCCCCACACGATCCGTTCCCCGGGGACCAGCTCGCGCACGGTGGAGGTGATGTCCAGGCCGTGCGTCCGCCAGGTGAAGCAGTTGCCGGGGGCGAGCGGGGCGTCGAGCTCCGCCTGCTCGACGTCGGTGTTCCAGGTGGGCCAGGCGGCGACGTCGGTGTGGAGGTTCCACACCGTGGTGAGCGGGGCGTCGATGACGGTGGACAGGCGGACGATGACGGGAGCGGTCTCGTCGATGGTGACCATGGCTGTGTGTGCTTCCTGTCGGTCGGATGGGGCGGTGGTTACGGCTGGTCGGGTGGGTACGGCTGGTCCGGTGGGCCGGTGGTCTATCGGTTCAGCGGCATGGGGGAGGGCGGCGACGGCTCCGGGTCGGAAGCCGGGTCGGAAGCCGGGTCGGCCGCGGCGGCTGCGGTACGTGTGCCGGCCGGGCGGGTGAGGAACAGCGCGAGGAAGGCTGTCGCGGCCAACACCGCGGCCGACACCGCGAAGGCGGTCCGGTAGCCGGCGGTCAGGGACTCCAAGTCGGGCTGACGGGTGGCCGCGTGGGCGGTGACCGAGCCGGCCAGGGTGGCCAGGGCGGCGAGGCCGATCGCGCCTCCGACCTGCCGGGTGGTGTTCACCAGCCCACCGGCGAGCCCCGCGTCCTCCCGCGGGACGCCGTCCACGGCGAGCGCGGTGAGCTGGACGAGCGCGATGCTCAGACCCAGGCCGATCAGGATGCTCGGGCCGAGGATGTCGACGAGATAGCTTCCGTCGGCGCGGATCCGTGACAGCCACAGCAGTCCGGCGGCCTCGGTGAGCAGGGACGCGGTGACGGTGGCGCGGGCGCCGATGCGCCGGGAGATGCGCGGGGCGAGACCCGAGCCGAGCATGTTCGCTGCGGCGAGGGGGAGTTGTCCCGCTCCCGTGGCCAAGGGGCTCGATCCGAGCACCTGTTGCTGGTAGAGCGGCAGGAAGAAGAACAGCGCGATCCATACGGACCCCAACAGGGCCATCAGCAGGTTGCCCGCGGCGACCCGGCCGGTGCTGAACAGCCGCGGCGGAATCAGCGCGTTCGGCCGGCGGAGCTCGATCACGGCGAAGGCCACGAGCAGTGCGGCGGCGGCGCCGAGGGCGCCCAGCACCCCGGAGTCGGTCCAGCCGGCGCCGCGAGCGGTGGTCAGGCCCCAGACCAGGCAGGTCAGGGCGAGGGTGACGGTGGCGGTGCCCAGCAGGTCGAAGCCTCCCGCCGCCCTCCCGTCCTTCGGCCCGTCCTTCCGCCCGGTCGTCCGTCCGGTCATCTGTCCGGGCGCCAGTGGTACGAGCACCGCCACGGCGACCAGGACGAGCGCCGCTCCGAGCGCGACCGAGTGGAAGATCCAGGGCCAGCCCCAGGCCTGGGTGAGGGCACCGCCGAGCAGGACGCCGCCCGCTCCTCCCGCGCCGGACACCGCTCCCCACACGCCCAGCGCCCTGCCGCGCCCGGGGCCGGAGGGGAACCCGTCCAGCGCCAGGGCGAGCGCGGCCGGGGCGATGGCGGCGGCGCCGAGGCCCTGGAAGGCGCGGGCCACGATCAGCACGCCCGAGGAGGCGGCCAGTCCCGCCGCCAGCGAGGCCAGCGCGAACAGGGCGAGCCCGGCGATGAGCACCCGGCGGCGGCCGAGGAGGTCGGCCAGCCGCCCGCCCGCCAGGAGCAGCGCCCCGAACGCGAGCCCGTAGGCGTTGACCACCCAGGTGGTCCCGCCGTCCGAGAGGCCGGCCCCGGCCCGGATCTGCGGGAGCGCCACGTTGACGATCGAGGTGGCGAGCATGACGGTGAACTGGGCCGCGGCGAGTGCCGCGAGCACCGCTCCCGGCCGGGGGGCCCGGCGTACGGCCCGGTCCGTCTGTGTGCGTGCTGCGTTCATGGCGCACAGACTCGCGTCGGCCGGTGTCCACTATCCAGGTCCGGCGCGGACGGCCACTGTCCACTGCTGTCCGCGCCTGTCCACCAGGTCCGCCGGGCACCGGGTACGTCGGCCCCGCCGGCCCCACCGGATCCCCCACTCCGCCCCGCCGGCGGGACGTCGCCGCGGTCGCTACCGCGAGCCGTGCAGCTCCCGTTGCCACAGGGCCTCGCAGAGCAGGTCCAGGCCCTGGCGCAGGTGGCGACGGTAGGTGCCGTACGGGAGGCCGAGGCGGCGGGCGGCGGCCTCCTGGGTGGGCGCACCGGAGAAGTGCCCCGCCACCAGGGCATCGCGGGCGCGCACTCCGCGCGGGTCCCGGGCGAGTTCGTCGACGGCCTGGCGCAGCAGGGTGCGCACCTCCTCGACGGGATCGACGGGATCGGCGAAGTCGGCCGCCAGGCGCGTACGCATCAGGGCGCAGGCGGCGAAGGCGCCCGGGTCGCGCCAGTGCGCCAAGGCCTCGCGCACGGCCTGGTCGAACGCGGTGCGCGAGACGGCGGACGGGCCTTCCGGAACCGGTTCGTCGGGGGCCGCTATGAAGTGCAGCAGCCACGTCTCCACCGGCAGCCGGCGCCAGTCGACGCCGAACAGCCCGTACGTGTACTCGCCGACGCGCGGGCGCGCCCCGGTGTCGGCGAGCGTGCCCTTGACGCGCTCGGCCCAGGTCTCGGCGTCGCGGAAGACGGCGAAGCCGAAGGCGCGGCCGCGGGCCCGGGCAGCCTCCGCCTGGGCCCGGGAACTGCTCAAGTCGATGACGCGTGAGGGCACTTGGTACCGCTCGGGGTAGATCGAGAAGCGGCTTATCCCGATGTGTTCGCCGGGGCTCACCGGGGCGGTGGCCTCGGTGTGGCGCCACGCGGCGGCGACGACGGGATCGGTGGCGAGGTCCTGGGGGTCGGGCGGCGCCGGTAGGGCGAGCCGGGCCGTGAAGGCCACCACCCGGCCCGTGCTCACGAGACGGTAGACGCTGAAGGCCTGCGGCTGGCGCTGCGCCCAGTAGCGGACCAGTTCCGCGGAAGCGGGCCCCTCGGTCTCATCGGCCATCCGCAGGACGACGTCGAGGTCTTCGGGGTGCAGCGGACGGTCGTGCACCTCGTCCTCGCGGGACCAGGTGCGCAGCCGGGCCAGGGTCTCGCCCTCCCGGAAGAGGTAGAAGAGCTCGTCGGTGACGGTCCACACCCGCTCCTCGGGTGCCTCGCGCAGGATGCGCAGGTACTCGTCCGCCAGGCGCTGGCGCATCGTCTCGAACGCGTTGGGGGCGCGCCAGCGCAGGTCGGCGGCCAGCGTCTCGCGTGCGGCGTCGTGCGGGTGGAGCCCCCGGTGCGTGGACTCCATGAAGGGGAGGTCCCTCAGCCAGGAGAAGAGCACGTGGGCGTCCTCCCCGGGCAGTACCGCGGCGAGCAGTTCCTCGGACGTCGAGTGGGCCTGCGCCGCCACCTCAAGGGCGCGGCGGTGGACGGCCGTGGGCACCTCGCCGATCAGCCCCGCCAGCAGGGTGCGCAGGACGTCCGCCGACGGGGCCCAGATCTCCTCCCGGGCGCAGCCCGCCGAGCCGGCCGCGGCCGCGAGGGACAGGGCCAACGGGTTGCCCCCGGCGAAGCGCAGCACCCGGTCGCGCAGTTCGGGCCGGATCTGCGCCGCGACCAGCAGGCCGCGGGCCTGTTCCGCGGAGAACGGCTCCAGTTCGGTCACGTGCAGGAGCCGGGACCAGGCGGGGTCGGCGGTCCACTGCGGCTGCGGAGCGCGCCGCCCGGCCAGGACCACCAGGGTGTCCTCCGCGGCGCGGGGCAGGAAGTGGTGCCACAGCCAGCTCTCCAGCCACTGGCAGTGCTCGAAGGAGTCCACGAACAGGACCGTGCCCGGGACGTCCAGGAAGGGGCCGGCGGCGTGCTCGAAGTCGGCCGGGTCCCGGCTGACGAACCTGCCGTCGAGTTCGACGAGCAGCCGGCCCGCCGCGCGGGCGTGGTCCGCCAGGCGCCGCAGCAGCGTCGACTTCCCGATGCCGCCCGGCCCGCACACGTAGAACGCGAACGGCGCCTGCGGATCACCGGCCAAAGCCTCCCCGAAGCGCCCGAGTTCCTCGTCCCGGCCGATGAAGGCGCGCACGCGCGCCCTGCTGAGTCTTTCTCCCACGGACACCATGGCGGTTTCCATCCTCCTTGTTCCAGCACCGGACCTCCCTGCCCGAAGGCACGGAGAGAGCGCTCTCTTTCGGGTCGGTTTCCTCCGTCGGGCATTCCAACGGGGGCCTTGCTCCGGTCACTTGATGCTGCCGAGGTTTTCGTCGTCGGGGTGGCCGGTGACCAGGAGGGTGGTCTCCTCGACGCACTGGAAGCGGCCGTCGGGGGCCATCCGGGCGAAGAGGTAGACCTCGGTGCTGGAGGTGTGCCCGTTGTCCCGGGTGATGGTGACGGTGTGGCGGTCGGCGTAGCGCGGTCCGTCGCGAAGTTCGTCGTGGACCTCTATGTGTCCGCTGCGCACCAGGGTGCGCAGGCGCGTCATGTGCTGCACGAAGGAGGCCCGGTCGCTCCACACGCCGTCGGTGCGCTGGCGGTAGTCGGGGGTGAAGTGCCGGTCCACGGCTTCGGTGAGGTCGAGGCCGGGGGTGAACAGCAGGTCGTTGATGGCTCTGGTGATGTCGGTGTATGTCATCGTCGTTCTCGCCTGGGGAGTGGGGGGTTGGGAAGGTCCGGCTCTCGGAACCGGGGTGGACGGCGCGTGGCCGGCCCCGGCGGAGGCCGCCCTGCAAGACGGACTTCAGTAACGGCGGGTTCCACCTGCGTGGACGGGAGTGAAGTCCAGCGACAGGGAGACGGGGCCCCGGGTGTACAGGCCGGTCTCCCGGTAGTGGAAGCCGGGGCTGTAGCGGACCTCGTCGAGCAGGGGCAGGAGCATCGCGGCGACGGTCTCGATCTCGGCGCGTGCGAAGGCCGCGCCGACGCACTGGTGGAGTCCGGTGCCGAACGCCAGGTGTTGGGCGGCCGCCGTGAAGGAGCGGGCGGTGCCGAGGTCCGGCCGGTGGATGTCGAAGGTGTCCGGGGCGGTGAAGGCGGAGGGGTCGCGGTTGGCCGCGCCGATCATGCAGAAGACGGTGGCACCCGCCGGGACGGTCGTGCCCGCGAACACGGAGTCCTCGTCCGCCTGGCGGGGAATGAGCTGGACCGGCGGGGTGAAGCGCAGGGTCTCGGCGATCGCGGCGGGCAGCAGGTACGGGTCCCGGCGGACCTGCGCCAGCTGCTCGGGGTGGTCGACCAGGTGCTTGAAGAGCAGGGCGAGCGTCTTGTCCGCGGGTTCGGTGGCGGCGGCGAGTACGTTGATGATCAGGGCGGTGACGTCGCGGTTGCTCATGGCGATGCCGTCGAACTCGGCGGTGCACAGCTTCGATATCAGGTCCTCGCCGGGATGGCGGCGCCGCCCTTCGATGACGGGGACGAGGTAGGCCTCCAGCTGCTCCGCGCAGTCCATGCAGTGCTGGCGGCGCTCGGGGGTGAGCGTCATGCTGGTGATGAACTCGGCGACCCCGCTGTGCCAGGCGGCCACCTGCTTCCAGTCCGCTCTGTCCAGACCGAGGACGTCGAGCGTCACGTGGACGGCCAGGGGTTTTCCGAGGTCGTTGACCAGGTCCATCCGGCCCAGCGGGAGGTACGGGGCCATGAGTTCGGCGGCGTTGGCGTGGACGGCGCGTATCTGGTCCTGCAGGGCCGGGCCGGTGAAGCCCCGGACGACGATCTTTCGCTTGGCGGTGTGCTCGGCTCCGGTCATCTGGGCGAGGACCGGCCCGCGCATCACCGGCTCGGCGCGCGCTTGCAGCGTCTCGGTGGTGAAGGCCTCGTGGTCGGTCAGGACCCGTTTGACGTCCTCGTAGCGGGAGAGGAAGTAGCTGTCGATCGCCGGCTCGTAGTGGACCGGAGCCTGCTCCCTCAGGTGTGCGAAGTAGCGGTGGGGGTCGGCGTCGAACTCCTCGGACAGGACGCTGAAACGGGGACCGACCACGGGCATGGTGAAGACCTCTCGACGTGCGCGGCGCTGCGGTGCGCGGAAGGAGCGGGAGCCGGGGGTGTCACGGACCGGGAGGACGCTTCCCCTCACCCGGTCACGTGCGGCAGGCGGACATCTCATCACGCCGGCGCGTCCCACTGAACTCCGGTGTCCCGCCGGGGCTTTGGGGGTTCGTCTCGTAGTCGCAGAAAAGGGGCCGTTTCGGAGGAATCCGAAACGGCCCCTGGAGCATGTCCGGGAGCAGTGCGCGCGGGGGAGGGGTCAGACGATGCCCTCGGCGATCTCGGCCTGTTCGCGGGCGTTGCCGTAGGCCGACGGGGTTCCGTACGAGCGGCGGGCGGCGTACCACCAGGCGCTGGCGAGGACCAGGACCACCGCGAGGGCGATCACGGCGTAGTTCATCGAGTCGATCGTGACCGGCGACTTCTGCGGCAGGCAGAACAGGACGGTGACGACGGCCACCCAGACGACGGCGGTCCAGCCGATCGGCTTGCTCCAGCGGCCCAGGTTCCACGGGCCGGGCTGGAAGCGGTTGCCGGCGCGCAGGCGCAGGTAGATCGGAATGGCGTAGGCCGGGGTGATGCCGATGACGTTGATGGCGGTCACGGCCCCGTACGCGGTGGCGGAGTAGAGGGAGGGGAGGGCCAGGACGCCCGCGACGACGACGGAGAGCCAGACGGCCGGGACCGGGGTCTGCGTACGGCTGCTGACCCTGCGCCACAGGGAGGAGCCGGGGAGCGCGTTGTCGCGGCTGAAGGCGAAGACCATCCGGCTCGCGGCGGCGACCTCGGCGTTGCCGCAGAAGAGCTGGGCGACGATGACGACGAGGAGCAGGGCGGTGGCCCCGCCGGATCCCAGTGCGTCGAGGAAGATCTGGGCCGGCGGGACGCCGGTGGCGCTGCCCTGGACGGCCGCGTAGTCCTGGATGGCGAAGGTGAGGCCGGCGAGCAGCGCGAACCCGGCGATCCAGGAGACCCAGATGGCGCGGACGATGCCCTTGGCGGCGGAGACGGAGGCGTTGGAGGTCTCCTCCGATAGGTGCGCGGAGGCGTCGTACCCGGAGAAGGTGTACTGGGCGAGCAGCAGGCCGACGGCCGCCACGTAGAACGGGTTGGCCCAGCCGGTGTCGTTGACGAACTCGGTGAAGACGAACGAGGGCGACTGGTGCTGGTCGGGTACGAAGGCCAGGGCGCCGACGATCACGGCGACGCCGGCCAGGTGCCACCAGACGCTCACGGAGTTGAGCACGCTGACGAGGCGGACGCCGAAGAGGTTGAGCACGGCGTGCAGCAGCAGGATGGCCAGGAAGATCAGGAAGGTCGAGCCGGCGGTGGGCACGAAGCCGAACTGGAGGTTGAGGAAGGCGCCGGTGAACAGGGCGGCGCCGTAGTCGATGCCGGCGATGGCGCCGAGCAGGCCGAGCAGGTTGAGCCAGCCGGTGTACCAGCCCCAGCGGCGGCCGCCGAGCCGGTCGGCCATGTAGTAGAGCGCTCCCGAGGTGGGGTAGGCGCTGGTCACCTCGGCCAGGGCGAGGCCCACGCAGAGGACGAAGAGGCCGACGCCGACCCAGCCCCACATCATCACGGCCGGACCGCCGGTGCCCAGGCCGAAGCCGTACAGGGTCATGCAGCCGGACAGGACGGAGATGACCGAGAAGCTGATCGCGAAGTTGCCGAAGCCGCCCATCCGGCGGGCGAGGACGGGCTGGTAGCCGAGTTCCCTGAGTCGTTCCTCCTCGTCCTGCCGGGGCGGGGCCTTGCGGTCCTGGCGGACGGTCGGCGCGGTTCGGGACATGGGGAGGTACCTCCGGGGGTCGTGGAGCGCGGGGACGGGGAGCGGGGGGTGGGGCGGTGAGTCGGTGGGCCGCGGGAGGGCGGGGCCCGGCCGCGGGGGAGCGGGCCGCGGGGGAGCGGCGGTCAGTCCCGGCCGGCGAGGCTGCGGGAACGGGCCTGCAGGAAGACCTCCACGGCCAGTTCCTGGTCGGCCGGGTCGCGGGTCCGGTAGGCCCACGGCAGCGTGGTCCAGTACCGGTCGATCACATCGAAGACCTGGGCCGCCTCGTCGAACCGGGTGGCTCCCCACAGGGCGTGGGCGAGGTGGTTCAGGTCCAGCGGGGAGGCGCGGCGCAGGTCGGCGTAGCGGAACCAGGTGTCCAGGGCGTGGCCGGCGTCACGGACGGAGTCCTCGGCGACCCAGTGCAGGTCGAGCGCCCGCTCCTGGCCGCGCTCGCGGCGGTAGCGCTCGATGCTCAGATAGAGCGGCAGGAGGTGGACGGCGGATCCGGGCGATGCCGAACCGGCCGCCCAGTGGACGAAGTTGGCGGCCTCGGTGAGCGGTCCGGGGGTGCCCGCGCACACGAACTGGAGCATCCGGTGGTACGCCTCGCGGTTGTGCGGATCGCGCTTGTCGGCCTGCGCGAGGATGCCCCAGGGGCCGGGCGGAAGCATCACGGCGGGCGCCCGGAGCCGGTGCTCGTCCATCGAGCGGTGTTCGTCGAGGGAGGCGAGGGCGAGCAGGCAGACCCACGGCACGGGGTCGGCGGGGCTGGCCTCGGCGGTGTCACGGCAGGCTTCCCACGCCTCCCGCCACAGCTCGTGCGTGCGCGGGTGCCGCGCGCGGTGGGCACGGACGGCCCGTTCCACGACGACACGGGTGTGCATGACGGACGCGGCGACGCTGCGCGGTTCCTCGGCGCGCCAGGCCTGGACCACGTCCGAGCCGGCGGCGACCGCGGCGAGCACCTGGGTGCGCTGGGTCCACAGTCCCCAGCCGTCCGTCCGGTCCAGTAACTGGGCCATCGACACCCAGCGGCCGGTGCGCAGGTCCTGTACGGCGACGCGCAGCTCGTTGTCGTGGCCGGCGGGATGGTAGACGGGCCGGAAGTCGCCGCCCGCCATCACCTCGTCCCGGTCGACGGGTGGCCGTGACGGGCGCGTCTTGCGGTGGTCGTGGTCATCGGTCCTCGCATCGCATGGCCTTCGCGCCTGGTGATCGGCGATCACTATAGATCGAGTGTGAGCGCTAGGTTCATGGAACCTTTCAAATGCAACTATCAAGCCAAGTACGCCATATGAATTCACGTCAGCTCGATTGCGGGGGCGACCGCCGCCCCGCACGGACGGATCTTGACGGGTGACGTCCGCTGGTGAAGGCTGCCGAGCGACGATCACGCGCATGCCGATACCAGGGACGGAGTGGTGATGACGGGCCCGGTGCTCGCTGTGGACCAGGGCACGTCGGGGACCAAGGCCCTCGTCGTCTGTCCCGTACGCGGGGTCATCGGCTCCGCCTCCGCCCCCGTGCGGCCCCGGTACCTGCCGGGCGGCCGCGTGGAGGTCGACCCCCGCGAGCTGTTGGACTCGGTCCTCGACGCGGGGCGGGCCGCCCTGGCGGCGGCCGGCGAGCCGGTGGTGGCGGTGGGCCTGGCCAACCAGGGCGAGACCGTGCTCGCCTGGGACCCGGCGAGCGGTGAGCCGCTGACCGACGCGATCGTCTGGCAGGACCGCCGCGCCGAGCAGTTGTGCACGGAACTGGCCCCGCACGCCGAGTCGTTGTGGGAACGGACGGGGCTGCCGCTGGACCCCTACTTCGCCGCGCCGAAGATGGCCTGGATACGCCGCAGCCTGACCCGGGAGGGTGTCGTCACCACCAGCGACGTGTGGCTGGTGCACCGGCTCACCGGCGGCGCCTTCGTCACCGACGCGGCGACCGCGGGCCGCACCCAGCTGCTCGACCTCGACACCGTCGACTGGTCGCCGGCCGCACTCGACGCTTTCGGCCTCACCGGCGAGCGGCTGCCGGAAGTCGTCGACGCGGACACCCACGTCGGCGCCACCACCGCGTTCGGGCCCCCACTGCCGCTGACGGGACTGCTCGTCGACCAGCAGGCCGCGCTGCTCGCCCAGCGCGTGACCGAGCCCGGCAGCGCCAAGTGCACCTACGGCACGGGGGCGTTCCTGCTCGCGCAGACCGGCCCGCTGCCCCGGCGCAGTACCTCCGGGCTGGTCGGCTGCGTCGCCTGGCGGCTCGGCGGGCAGACCAGCTACTGCCTGGACGGACAGGTGTACACGGCCGCCTCCGCCGTGCGGTGGCTCACCGACCTCGGGGTGATCTCCGGCGCCGCGGACATCGACGTCGTGGGAGGCCGCGCCCCGGACGCCGGCGGCGTCACCTTCGTCCCCGCACTGGCCGGGCTCGCCGCCCCGTGGTGGCGCGGCGACCTGCGCGGTTCGGTCACCGGCCTGGGCCTCGACACGACCGCCGGGCACCTCGTGCACGCGCTGTGCGACGGCATAGCCGCGCAGGTGGCGGAGCTCGCGGACGCGGTCGCCGCCGATCTCGGCGCGCCCCTGTCCACCCTGCGCGTCGACGGCGGGCTGACCCGCTCCGCGCTGCTCATGCAGGCACAGGCCGATCTGCTGCAGATCCCCGTCGAGGTGTCGGCGCTGCCGGACGCCACCGCGCTCGGCGTCGGGGCGGTCGCCCGGCTCGGGCTCGACCCCTCGCTCACCGTGCACGAGGCCGTCCCGGAGTGGAAGCCGTCCGCCGTCTACGAGCCGAGGGCCGGCTCGGCCGACGCGGCGGAGCGCCGCGCACGGTTCCGGACGGCGGTGTCGGCCCTGCTCGACGGCCCGGCATGACGGTCACCCCGGGCGGCCCCGGTACCCCGGGCGCCCCCGCCATCCCCGGCGCCACCGTCACCACCGGCGGCCCGCTGCCCGGCGGCGACGCGTACGACGCGCACGGTGCCTGCGAGGCGCACGGTGCCTACGACGAGCACGATGCCTACGACGTGACGGTGGTCGGCGCCGGCGTCGTGGGCTCGGCCATCGCCCGCGAACTGGCCCGGCTCCCCCTGCGGATCGCCCTGATCGACGCCTGCGACGACGTCGGCAACGGCACCTCCAAGGCCAACACCGCCATCCTGCACACCGGTTTCGACGCCGTGCCCGGCTCCCTGGAGTCCCGGCTGGTCCGCGAGGGACAGCGGCTGCTCGCCTCGTACGCCGCCGACTGCGGCATCCCCGTGGAACCGCTCGGGGCGCTGCTCGTCGCCTGGAACGAGGAGCAGCTCGCCGCCCTGCCGGGGCTCGCCGAGAAGGCCGTGCGCAACGGCTACCGCGCGGCTCGGATCCTCCCGGCCGGGGAGGTGCAGGCCCGCGAGCCGGAGCTCGGGCCCGGCGTGCTGGGCGCGCTCCACGTGCCCGACGAGTCGATCATCTGCCCCTGGACGACCACCCTCGCGTACGCCACGCAGGCCGTCCGCGCCGGCGTCCACCTGCACCTCAACTGCCCGGTACGGACGATCGCCCCGGGCGATCCGCACGTACTGGCCACCGGCCGGGGCCCGCTGCGCACCCGGCACCTCGTCAACGCGGCGGGCCTGTACGCCGACGAGATCGACCGGCTCCTCGGGCACGCCGACTTCACCGTGACGCCCCGGCGCGGCCAGCTGATCGTCTTCGACGAACTCGCCCGCGGCCTCGTACGCCACATCCTGCTGCCGGTGCCGGACGCGCGCGGCAAGGGAGTACTGGTGACGCCGACCGTGTACGGGAACGTGATGCTCGGGCCGACCGCCGAGGACCTCGACGACAAGACCGCCACCGGGTCCACCGCCGAAGGGCTCGCGCTGCTGCGGGAGAAGGGCCGACGGATCCTGCCGGCGCTCCTGGAGGAGGAGGTCACCGCCGTGTACGCCGGACTGCGCGCGGCCACCGGGCAGGAGGACTACGCGATCCGGGCGCATCCCGCGCAGCGGTACGTGACCGTCGGCGGGATCCGGTCCACCGGGCTGACCGCCTCGATGGCGATCGCCGCCCACGTGGTGGAGCTGCTCGCCGAGGGCGGTCTGCCGGTGGCCGGCGCACGGGAGTTGGAGCCGGTGCGGATGCCGAACCTCGGCGAGGCGTTCCCCCGGCCCTACCGCGACGCGGCGCTGATCGCTGCGGACCCGGAGTACGGCCGGATCGTCTGCCACTGCGAGCGCGTGACCCGCGGGGAGATCCGCGACGCGCTCGCCGGGACCGTCCCGCCCGGTTCGGTGGACGGCCTGCGGCGGCGCACGCGCGCCCGTGGCGGCCGCTGCCAGGGCTTCCACTGCGGGGCGGCCGTCCGCGCGCTGTTCGAGGAGGCCCGCCGGTGAACCGTACGGCCGACGTGCTGGTCGACGTACTGGTCGTCGGCGCGGGCCCCGCCGGACTGGCCCTGGCCGCCCGACTGTCGGAGGCGGGCGCCGGGCGGGTCGAGGTCCTGGAACGCGAGCCGGAGGCGGGCGGAATGCCGCGCCACCTCCACCACGGCGGCTTCGGCCGGCCGCCGCGCCCCTGGCTGCGCGGTCCCGCGTACGCACGGCGGTCGGCGCAGGAGGCGCTCGCCGCCGGGGCCGCGGTCCGCACCGGAGTCACCGCCACCGGCTGGGCCGGCCCCCTGACCCTGGAGACCACCAGCCCGGCGGGTCTGGAGCGGATCACCGCCCGGGCCGTCGTCCTCGCCACCGGCGCCCGGGAACGCCCCCGCAGCGCCCGGCTGGTGCCGGGCTCCCGCCCGCAGGGCGTGCTCACCACCGGCGAGCTGTTCCAGTCGGTCCACCGGTACGGCCTGCCCGTCGGCCGACGGGCCGTGGTCGTGGGCGCCGAGCCGGTGGCCCGGCACGCGGTGGACACGCTGCGCCGGGCGGGTACGGACGTGGTGGCGATGGTCACGGAGCGCCCGCGCGCCGCCGCCGTACCGGGGGTGCCGCTGCTCACGGCGACCACGGTGGGCGAACTGCGCGGCCGCGGCCGGCTGACCGGGGTGGCCGTCCGTCACCGGGACGGCCGGTCGGGGCTCCTCGCCTGCGACACGGTGGTCTTCACCGGCGACTGGATCCCCGATCACGAACTGGCCCGCCGCGGCGGCATCCCCCTGGACCTCGGCACCCGGGGTCCGGGCGTGGACGCGTCGTTCCGTACCTCGATCCCCGGCGTCTTCGCGGTCGGCAACGCCCTCCACGGCATCGAGCGCGCGGCCACCGCCGCCGGGGAGGGCGCCGCCGCGGCGGCCCCGGTACTGGCCCACCTGGCGGGCGCCCCCTGGCCGGAGCCCGGCCCCCCGCTGGAGGTCCGGGCCCCGCTCCTGTGGGTGACGCCGAACCGGGTCACGGCCACCGCCGCGCGGCCGCTGCTGCTGCTGCGGTCCGCGGAGCCGCTGACCGCCCCGGTGCTGACGGTGGCCCAGGACGGCCGGCTGCTCTGGCGGCGCCGGGTCATGGGCCCGGTGTCCCCGTCCCGGTCACTGCGACTGCCCCCGACCTGCACGGCCCACGCCGACCCGACGGGCGGCCCGGTCGTGCTGACCATCAGAGAAGGAGGAAGCGATCAGGGATATCCGTCCAGGACGCTCTCGCTCAGAAGATGAGTGGCAAAGATACGCTCGTTCCCACGGTGGGACGTTCAATCAGGCGTGTGGACGTGACCTCCTCGGTGTCTGAGAATATTCCGCCTCGGTGACATGTAATTTTCGTGGAAGCCGAAGCTCCGAGTACTGGGATATTGGTGAACCTGAGGGAGTATCGATCTGCGATAACGGTCGATGTCTTGGTCTCACCCAAAATGCTCATGGTCACGGTCTTCGGGTGATAAGCAGGACCTGCTTGCCGGCAGTTGACAGGGCCGCTGATGTCGACAATCGGACTGTCCGGCCATGCCTGACTTGGGGTGGCGGAGAGGGGCAGCAGCAGCGCAGATGAAGCAAGGGAAGTCAGGCCGAAACAAAGGGCTCGGTGAGACATGAGGCGGGGAAGGTTCATCTGGCTCACGTCCGTTTTTTCGTCGCGGAGGGATCAACCTACGTGCTAGCCGACATAGTGACCAACCGGGCAATGGGTTGCTTCGGGATTCATGGAGCGCCTGCAAGTGGGGCACACCTTGACCTGCCCCGAGCTTGTCCCGCGGAGAACGCCCATGAGCCCTTTGAGTGATCGACCCACGTTGCGTTGAGCCTCCGGGATGGTTTCAAAGGTGCTCCGCTCCACCGGTGCGCTATGGACCTTCGGTGGCGGAGGCTTCTTGCCGAGCAGCAGGTCTTTGAGTCTCATTCTTCCTCCACGGGCAATCCCCCCTTCATCTGGTCCGGTCCCCTTCCTTCCACAAAGAGCAAGCAGGCGCCTTCTCCCCGCCGCGGAATGTGTCGCGCCCCTCGTTCCTGACGATGACCGAGTCGACCTTCTCCTGCATCACGCCGTCCGGCCAGCAAGTACGCTTGTCGACTGTCGCTCCGTGGAATGTGGTTCCTTCAGCGTCGATGACCGCGCGGGTGAGGTTCGCACTCTGCAGTTCGGCCCCGTCGAGGTGAGCACCCGTCAAATTTGCTTCATAGAAGTTGGCGCCGATCAGATTCGCGCCTTGGAGCTTGGCTCCGGTGAGGTCGGCCCCGGTCAGGTCGGTATCCCGCAGCTGGGCATTGCGCAGATCCGCTCCCCTGAGGTCAGCGTTGTGCAGTTCCTTGGCGCTGAAGTTTATTCCCGCGATGTCGTGATCTCCAGGTGTGAACCCCGGGATGCTCGCGGCGATTTCGACATTCGCGCGCCACGCCGCATACTTCTGACTTTCCCCAAGCGCCTGCTCCAGGAAAAGAGCCGATACCCCTACGGCGATACCGGTGATCAGCCCGCCCCCTATGCCGGCCAGCACTTCGATTCGGGGTTCCCGCTCCGGCTCCCTGACGGCCATCCGCCATGCGAAGATTGCACCCGCCGCACCGAGAATGCCGAGGAAAATCAGTACCCCGAGCAGAGCCCACCCTGTGTCAGGCACGGGGATCATCCCCAATACGAGCGATCGGGCGAAACTGCACCACTTCCTCTCTACGCCTTCCCCCATGTGATCGCAAACGCTGCACATCTCGAATCAACGGGTCTTCACATAGCCCAACATCTCTTGGAGGGCGCAGTTCAGGGACCGCATCGGGAGAACCCGAAACGGCCCCTGACAGCGTGGCGCAAGGGTGTTGTCGGTGCTGTTGTGGGGTCAGGAGGACTGGTCCGTGAGGGTCGCCGGGTCCGACAGGCCGGCCGCGCCCGTTTCCACCTTGCCCGCGAAGCGGCGCAGGAAGTCCGGGGCCTCGGACGCGGTGACCGTCACGTCGTACCAGCGCCGCGTGTTCTTCAGCGAGACGCTGTACGTGACGGTCGCGCCCTTGGCGACCGTCAGGCGCTTCGGCCCGCCGCCGTAGGAGTTGGTGACCGTCAGGGTGGCCGTCGACGCCCCGGCGTTGGTGACGGTGAGGTCCAGGTTCCCGGTGGTGGCGTTGTGGCGGGCGGTGACCTCGGGGCCGGGGGTGGTGCCGGGGTTGCGGAAGGCGCGCAGGAAGCCGTTGGGGCCGTGCACCGTCAGGTCGGTGACCCCGGCCGAGTACGCGGTGTTCCAGGTGTCCCCGATCGACTTGCCGGCCTCGGTGGTGTACGTCCACGGCGCGTCGGTGCGGTTGCCGGAGGTGACGTAGAACTGCGCGCCCAGGTCCGGGCCGCCGCTGAACGTCAGCCGGAACTTGCCCTCCGCGACGAGCGCCGCGCCGTCCACGTACGGGGCGTACTTCAGCGCACGCGTGGGACGCAGGCCCTTCTCCTGGCGCGGCATGACGCCCACGGCCGGCGGGGTGGCCCGGAAGTCGGGGTGGCGCTCGCGGTCCTGCGGGAACCAGAGGCCGGTGTCGGGCAGCGGGGCCGGGCCGGTGTCCTTGCGGGCGAAGTCGAAGGCGGAGGTGAGGTCACCGCAGACGGCGCGGCGCCAGGGCGAGATGTTGGGCTCGGTCACCCCGAACCGCTGCTCCATGAAGCGGATGACGGAGGTGTGGTCGAAGGTCTCGGAGCAGGAGTAGCCGCCGGTGCTCCACGGGGAGACCACGAGCATCGGCACGCGCGGGCCCAGGCCGTACGGTCCCGCGACGTAGCCGGGCTTGCCGGGGAAGACGTCCAGGGCGGTGGGCGCGGTCGACAGGCCCTGGGCGGCACTGGCGGGGGCGTACGGCGGGACGACGTGGTCGAAGAAGCCGTCGTTCTCGTCGTAGGTGATGAACAGCGCGGTACGGGCCCACACGTCCGGGTTGGAGGTGAGGGCGTCCAGGACCTGCGAGATGTACCAGGCTCCGTAGTTGGAGGGCCAGTTGGAGTGCTCGCTGAACGCCTCGGGGGCCGCGATCCAGGAGATCTGGGGGAGGGTTCCGGCCGCGACGTCGGCGCGCAGCTGGTCGAAGTAGCCCTCGCCGGCCTTGGCGTTCGTGCCGGTGCGGGCCTTCTCGTACAGCGCGTCGCCCGGCTCGGCGCCCCGGTAGTTGTTGAAGTAGAGCAGCGAGTTGTCGCCGTAGTTGCCGCGGTAGGCGTCGTTGATCCAGCCCCAGGAGCCGGCGGCGTCGAGGCCGTCACCGATGTCCTGGTAGACCTTCCAGGAGATCCCGGCCGTCTCCAGCCGCTCCGGGTAGGTGGTCCAGCCGTAGCCCGCCTCGGCGTTGTTGAGGACCGGGCCGCCGCCCTTGCCGTCGTTGCCCGTGTGGCCCGACCAGAGGTAGTAGCGGTTGGGGTCCGTGGAGCCGATGAACGAGCAGTGGTACGCGTCGCAGATGGTGAAGGCGTCCGCCAGGGCGTAGTGGAAGGGGATGTCCTCGCGCGTCAGGTGGGCCATGGTGGTGGCCGTCTTGGCGGGGACCCAGTTGTCGTACTTGCCCTTGTTGAAGGCGCTCTGGCCGCCCGCCCAGTCGTGGTTCAGGCCCTGCAGGAACTCCATGCCGAGGTCGTCGGACGGCGGGCGGAAGGGGAGCGTCTCCTTCGTGCCGTCGGACTGGTGGAAGACGGACTTGCCGCTGGGCAGGGTCACCGGGCGCGGGTCGCCGAAGCCGCGGACGCCGCGCAGCGCGCCGAAGTAGTGGTCGAAGGAACGGTTCTCCTGCATGAGGACCACGATGTGCTCGACGTCGGCGATGGTGCCGGTGGTGCCCTGTGCGGGGATGGCGGCGGCGCGGGCGATGCTGTCGTTCAGCATCGTCAGAGCGGTGGCGCCGCCGGCGAGCTGCAGGAAGCGGCGGCGGTTGAGTTCTGCCATGGCGGGAACGACCTCTGCGGTTGAGGGTGGTTGAGCGCCCTCAGCAGAGCGCGCCCGGGGTACCGGAGGGGGAGCCTGGCGTGACGGCGGCGCATACGCCAGGCGAACGGCAGTCGGATTCCGGCGGAGTTCGGCCAGAACTCGCCCGCCCGCCCGGCCGCCCGGCCGCGCCCGCCCGCCCGCCCCCCGCCCGGACGTGCACGCCCGCTCGCCCGCGCCCGTCCCCGCAGGGGTCCGCTCGCCCGCGCCCGCCCCCGCAGGGGTCCGCTCCCCGGCCCGAGGCGGGGTGTCGCCCGGCGCAGCGGCTCCCCTACAGTGCGTGATGACCGCACCCGGTGCCGCCGAACAGGAGCACGCCCGTGGCCGCCCACGCCCGCCCCGGCCCCCTTCCGAGCCCGTCCTCCGCCGGCCGCCGGGTCCCCGAGCTGGACCCCGGCCTCGTGGGGGAGTGGCGGGACGGCGGGGGCGAGCTGATCGACCTCTTCGCCCAGACCCGCCAACGGCTGGGCGGGGTCGCCGCGTTCCGGCTCGGGCCCCGCCCGACCGTCCTGGTGACCGGCGCCCAGGCCGCGCAGCACGTGCTCGCGCTCCATCCGGACCGGTACGTGAAGCGCTCGCACCGCGCCCGGCTGCTGATCGGCGACGGGGTCCTTGCTGCGACGGGCGAGGCCTGGCAGCGGCAACGCAAGCTCCTGCAGTCGCAGTTCACCGGCCCGGGCATGCGCCGGTACGAGCAGCGGATCGCCGGGGCCGCCCGGACCACCGCGGCGCGCTGGGCCGCGTACGCCCGCAGCGGGGAGGTCCTCGACGTCGGCGAGGAGATGCGCCGCTTCGCCCTGGACACCATCTGGCGTTCCCTGACCGGGCACCCCCTCGACCCCGCCACGGAGCGCGAACTGGCCGCCGTACCCACCGTGGTGGCCGCGCTGCCCCAACTGCCCTCCGACGGCGCCGCCGCCCGGCAGGCCGTCTCCGCCGAGCTGGCGGGCATCGACGCCATGGCGGCCCGCGTCATCGCCGCCGCCCGCGCCGGCGAGACCGGACCCGACGGCCCGGGCCTGCTGCACGTCCTGCTGGACGCGGCCGGAACGCGCCCCGAGTACACCGACCGGCTGATCCGCGACGAGCTGGTCACCCTGCTGGTCGCCGGTCACGAGACCACCGCCACCACCCTGACCTGGCTCTACCTCCTGCTGGACCGGAACCCGCGGGCGCGCGAGCAGGCCCTCGCCGCGGGCGCCGAAGGGTCGCCCGAGCGACGGCAGGCCGTCCAGGCGCTCGTCAACGAAACGCTGCGCTTCTACCCCTCCGCGTGGATCCTGCCGCGCTGCGCCGAGCGGGACGACGTCCTCGCCGGGTACGAGATCGAGGCCGGCACCGACGTCATCGTCTGCCCGTACCTCACGCACCGGGACCCCGGACTGTGGGAGGACCCCGGACGGTTCGATCCGGGGCGCTTCACCACCCCCGGCCGGCGCCCCGCCCACCCCGGGAGCTACTTCCCCTTCGGCATCGGGCCCCGGGCCTGCCTCGGCCTGCAGTTCGCCCTCCGCGAGTCGACCGCCCTCCTGGAGCGGCTGCTGCCCGCGCACGTCCCGCGCTTCCGCTCGCTGCCCGCCCGGGCCGTGTACGGCCTCACCGTCCGCCCCGACGGCCCCACCCCCGCGGTTCTGGGGGCCGGTTAGGCCCCGGCTCTGCGAAAAACGCTTGGACTGCGCGGGTGCCGTCGCGGGAGACTGCCAATCCTGTCCTGTAGGTCCGGCAAAGCAGGGTTGGGATGGAATTGCCTGAATCGCGCAAAGGTTCGCCGGGCAGGGGCCCGGTGCTCCTCGCCCTTCGTTATTACGGACGGGAGCTGGCCCGCCTCAAATGGCTGACGGTTCCCGCGATGCTGCTCCCGGCGCTGGGCAACATCGGCATCGACTACATCGCGCCGCTGGTCGTCGCCAAGCTCGTCGCACGCATCGCCGAGGGCGGCGCAAAGGCCACCGGCACCGCCGCCGGTACCGGTTTCGACATCGGCCCGATGCTGCCCTACGTCCTCGGCTTCGCCGCCGTCCTGCTGCTCGCGGAAGGGCTGTGGCGCCTCGGACTGCACTGCCTCAACCGTCTCGACGCCCGCGGCATCGAGCAGCTGTACGTGATCGGGATGGACGAGCTGTTCGCCAAGGACGCCGCGTTCTTCCACGACAACTTCGCCGGGTCCCTGACCAAGCGGGTGCTGAGCTTCGCCTCCCGCTTCGAGGAGTTCGTCGACACGCTGACGTTCTCGCTCGTGGGCAGGTTCGTACCGCTGATCTTCGGATCGGTGGTGCTGTGGCACTACGAACCACTGCTGGTGGTGGCCCTGTTGGTGCCGATCGTCCTGACGGCGCTGTGCGTGGCCCCCCTGATCCGCCGCCGCCAGGCGCTCGTCGTCCAGCGGGAGGCGGCGATCGCCCGCGTCTCGGGCCACGTCGCCGACAGCCTGATGAACATCGACACGGTCCGGGCGTTCGCCGCCGAGGACCGCGAGGCCGCCGAACACCGCTCGCGGGTCGCCGAGTCGCGGCGGCTCACGCTGCGCTCGTGGGACTACGGCAACCTGCGCATCGACACCATCGTCGCGCCGATGTCCGTGCTGACCAACGCGCTGGGCCTGCTGCTGGCCATCGCGCTCGCCGGCAGCGGCCGCGGGGTGGAGGCGGTCGTGGTCGCCTTCGCGTACTACTCCAGCGCCACGCGCATCATGTTCGAGTTCAACCAGATCTACCGCCGTCTGGAGAGCTCGATGACGGAGGCCGCGCAGTTCACCGAGCTGCTGCTGACGCCGCCGACCGTGCTCGACCCGGTGTCGCCGGAACCGCTGCGGGCCGCCGGGTCCGCCGACGTCCGCTTCGAGCGGGTCACCTTCGCCCACGGGGGCGGGAAGCCGCTCTTCGAGTGCCTCGACCTGGCCGTGCCCAGCGGGTCGAAGATCGGGCTCGTCGGCCGGTCGGGCGGGGGCAAGACCACCCTCACCCGGCTGCTGCTGCGGATGACGGACGTCGACTCCGGCCGGATCCTGATCGGCGGCCAGGACATCAGCCGGCTGTCCCAGGCCGACCTGCGCAGCATGATCGCGTACGTGCCGCAGGACCCGGCGATGTTCCACCGGACGCTGCGGGAGAACATCGCGTTCGCCCGGCCGGAGGCCACCGAGGCCGAGATCCGCCGTGCGGCGGAGGCGGCGCACGTCACGGAGTTCGCCGAGGGGCTCGTGGACGGTTTCGACACCATGGTCGGCGAGCGCGGGGTCAAGCTGTCCGGCGGACAGCGCCAGCGGGTCGCCCTCGCCAGGGCGATCCTGCGCGACGCGCCGATCCTGCTGCTCGACGAGGCGACCAGCGCCCTGGACTCGGAGAGCGAGATCCTCGTGCAGGAAGCGCTGTGGCGGCTCATGGAAGGGCGGACGGCGCTCGTGGTCGCGCACCGGCTGAGCACCGTCGCCGGCATGGACCAGCTCGTGGTCCTCGACGGCGGGCGGATCATCGAGCAGGGCACCCACCAGGAACTGCTCGCCTCGGAGGGCGCCTACGCGAAGCTGTGGCAGCACCAGTCGGGCGGCTTCCTCGACGACGCACCCGCACGGTCCGACCTGCACTGACCTGCGCGGATCTGCACGGCTGAGCCACACGGGTGAATGCCCGGCCCCCGATTGCGGCACCGTGCGGGCGCACCGAGACTGGATCCGCGTGTGAACGGTCATGGAACGGCGGACGATGGGATCCGGTATGTCTGATTCTGCGAACAGCTACGCCTGCACGGCGGGTGCTCAGGACTTCACCGCCACCGCCCATCGGAACAACGGCGAACGTTGGGTCACGGTGGAAGGCACCTGCTCGTGCAACACCGCAGGATTCAAGCTGGAGTTGGAACTCGCGACTCCACCCGTCGTCGCCGTCCCCGACGAACTCCATCTGAACCTGACGGAGAAGGCGCCCGACGGGCTCGCGGCCGCCGTCGTCACCGACACGCCGGTGAAGGGGAAGTTCCGCATCAGCGACGAGGTGGAGCGGGTCCTGATTCGCAACAGAGGCTTCAGCGTGCCGGTCAAAGAGGGATAGGCACGCTGGTGCCGAGCCGCGTCTGTGACGGTAGGTAGTTCACCGGTATGGCCGCGGACGCCGAAGGGCTCGCCGAAGGGCGCGAGGCCCCGGGCAGGCGCCGGGCGATACGGGCGGTGCTGACCGGTGTGGTGGCGGTGGGCGCCGGGCTGGGGTCCGGTTCCCGCTTGACCCCGAACGTCGTCCGCGCCGCGGGAGCGGCGGCGTCGCGGCCCACCTCGCCCGAGACCGCGCTCGGCGCCCTGGTGGCGGGGAACGCGCGCTGGCGCACCTACCACGAGAGCCATCCCGACCAGACGCGGACGGTGCGTCGGACCCTGGTCGCCGGGCAGCACCCGTTCGCCGTCGTCCTCGGCTGCGTCGATTCCCGCGTTCCCCCGGAGCTGGTCTTCGACCAGGGCCTCGGCGATCTGCTGACCGTGCGGTCGGCGGGCGAGGTCCTGGACGAGGCGGTGCTCGGGAGCATCGCGTACGGGGTCCTGGAGCTCGGCATCCCGCTGATCGTCGTCCTCGGGCACCAGTCGTGCGGGGCCGTCGCCGCCGCCGTGCGGGCCGACGAGGGGGGACCGCCGCTCCCGGGCCACATGCAGTACCTCGTCGACCAGATCCACCCCGCGATCGACCGGACGCTCCGGGGAGCGGCCCGGATCGACGCGGCGATCACCGCGAACGTGCGCCGGGTGCGGTCGCGGCTGGAGGCGGAACGAGAGCTCGCGGCCAGGGTCGCGGCCGGAAAGCTCGCCGTCGTCGGGGCCCGGTACGAACTCACGAGCCAGCGGGTGCGCGGGATCCGCTGACCGGCCCCCAGGTCGACCCTTCCGGGCACGAAACCCCGTTCGTCAGCGCCGGGTTGACCGGCCCGCACATCCGGGTGATCATTTCCCGCCCGGGCCGCTTTCGGCGTCCGGGCAGACGGCGGGCAACGAGAGTTGACCCATGATCACGGACTCTTCCCCCACGCCCGGCTCCGCGGACGACCCCACGCCCGGCCCGGCGGCGACCGGCGGCGCGCCGGCGCCCGCGCCCGGCTCCGCCCGGCGCCCCTCCCGCCGTACCGTCATCGCGGGAGCCGTCGCCGTCGCGGGCGCCGGCGCGCTGTCGGTCGCCGCCGCGAACGCCGGGACCCCGCAGGCCCCCTCCGGCTCCGCGCGCCCCGACTGGGACACCTGCCTGACCATCGCCCGGGCGATCCTCGTACGGGACGAGGACGACCAGCCCCTGGTGCCCCATTACGCGGACGTCCTGCTGAAGACCGGTCTGCCCCGGTCCCGCAGCCGCAAGAAGGTGCTGATCGTGGGCGCCGGGCCGGCCGGTCTCACCGCCGCCCACCTGCTGCGCGAGGCCGGTCACCAGGTCACCGTCATCGAGGCCAACGGCAATCGGGTGGGCGGCCGGATCAAGACCTTCCGCACCGGCGGCCACGAGAAGTCCGACGCCGCCTTCGCCGACCCCAAGCAGTACGCCGAGGCCGGCGCCATGCGCATCCCCGACAGCCACCCGCTGGTCACCGGGCTGATCGACAGCCTCGGCCTCAAGCGCCGGCGTTTCCACCTGGTCGACGTCGACGGCTCCGGCCGCCCCGCCTACCGTACGTGGATCTTCGTCAACGGCATCCGGGTCCGCCGCGCCGACTACGCGCGCAGCCCGCAGGCCCTCAACCGCTCCTTCGGCGTCCCCGCGGCCTACGAGTCCCTGCCCGCCGCCCAGATCGTGCGCAATGCCTTCGCCCCCGTGCGCAAGGAGATCGAGGGCAAGAAGGACAAGGCGCTCGTCGAGGGCTGGGCCCACGTCATCCAGCGCTACGGCCACATGTCGATGTACCGCTACCTGACCGAGGAGGCGGGCCTCGACGAGCGCACGATCGACCTGATCGGCACCGTCGAGAACCTCACCTCCCGGCTGCACCTCGCCTTCATCCACAGCTTCATCGGGGCCTCGCTGATCAGCCCCGACACCGCCTTCTTCGAACTGCCCGACGGCACCGCCACCTTGGCCGACGCGCTCTACGCCCGGGTCGAGGACGTCGTGCGGCTCGACCGCCGTGCCACCCGGATCACGCACGGGGAGGGCAAGGTCACCATCGACACCGTCTCGGAGGGCCGCGACGGCGCCGTCCGGCGCGAGAGCTTCACCGGTGACACCGCCATCGTCACCGTCCCCTTCTCCGGACTGCGGCACATCCCGATCGCGCCCGCCCTCTCCTACGGCAAGCGGCGCGCGATCACCGAACTGCACTACGACGCCGCCACCAAGGTGCTGCTGGAGTTCAGCCGCCGCTGGTGGGAGTTCGACGAGGCCGACTGGAAGCGCGAACTGGAGGCCGTGAAGCCGGGCCTGTACCGGAACTACCAGGTCGGGCGGACCCCGGCGGACGGGATCCTGCTGGGCGCCCACCCCTCCGTACCCAAGGGCCACATCTCCGAAGCCCAGCGCGCCCACTACGCCGCCTGCCGCGCCACCTCCCGCGACCAGCCCGAGGCGGCCCACGTCATCGGCGGCGGCTCGGCCACCGACAACCCCAACCGGTTCATGTTCCAGCCCTCCTACCCCGTCGAGGGCAGCCCGGGCGGCGTGGTGCTCGCCTCCTACAGCTGGTCGGACGACGCCCTCAAGTGGGACTCCCTGGACGACGCGGAGCGCTACCCGCGGGCGCTCGCCGGTGTCCAGGAGGTCTTCGGGCAGCGGATCGAGGTGTTCTACACCGGCGTCGGCCGCACCCAGTCCTGGATGCGCGACCCGTACGCGTACGGCGAGGCCTCCGTACTGCTGCCCGGGCAGCACACCGAGCTCTTCCCGCACGTCCGCAAGGCCGAGGGGAACCTGCACTTCGCGGGCTGCCACACCTCCATCAAGCCGGCGTGGATCGAAGGAGCCCTGGAATCCGCGGTACGGACCGCCCTGGAGGTCCACTCGGCGCCCTGACCGGCCGTACGGAGACTCCCCTCGGCCCGCCCCGCCCCGCCCGGCGGCTCAGCTTTCGGCGAGCACGATCAGCCAGTCGTGCTCGCCGAAGCGGACCCGCTCCCGCTTGTCGGGATTGAGCCGCACCCCGAAGTCGGGGCCCGTGGCGGTCCGCGCGCGCAGCCGGTAGCCGACCGCGCATTCGCCGCGGCGGCGCGCCGACTCGACGAGGGTGGCGAACGCCACCTCGCGGCCCGTCCGGACGTAGTCGCAGACCGGCTTCAGGTAGAGCTCGTTCCCCTCCGCCCGGAAGAGCTCCTCGAACACGTCGGCCAGGTGGTGGTTCTCCGAGATCTGGGTCATGAGGAGACTGATGAGCCGGCCGCTGACGATGAAGTCGGCGCCCTCGCGGGCGGGGGCCAGCAGCCGGTTGCCGTCGTCCGACATCTCGGTGGTGAGCGAGAGCTCCCGCTGCGCGTCCCCGCCGATCGCGCGCAGGTGCAGCAGCGTGACCAGCGTGCGGTCGTCCGTCCCGGCGTCGGTGTCGGTGGCCGCCTCCGTCCCGGCCGCCGGCTCGCCGATGACGATCACGCTGTCGTACGACGGCACGTCCAGCTTGGCCAGGACCTGGGGATCGGTGATGTCCCCGCTGTGGAAGGACACTTCGAGGCGGCTGCGCACCGCGGCGGCCTCGGGGCGTGCGTGCAGGGTCGTTTCGCCACCGAGGGCCACCACGTCCAGGGTGGTTCCGGGGCCCACGAACTGGTCGAGCTGTTCCAGGACGAGCGGGGCGCGGCGGTTCCAGCCCAGGAGGAGCAGGCGTTCGGGCAGCGGGGTCCTCGGGCGGGCCGTTACGATGGCGTCCTCCTCGACCCAGGCGGCCGCGTCCTGCGGCACGGCCGTGTCGTCGTCCTCGGAGATGAGGACGATCCGGTCGCCCGCGGTGATCGCCGTACCGGGGTCCGGGTTGAGGACGACGCCGGTGCCGTCTCCGCGCAGCAGGCCGACCACCGAGGACGTGGTGAACGCCAGAAGGGCCTCGCCGAAGGTGCGTCCGGCGAGACCCTCGGCGGCAGCGGTGTAGAACTCGTCGCCCGCGAAGTCCAGCAACTCCTGGTAGACGAGGGAGAGTCCGGGCTGGCGGGCGGTCTGTACGAGGAGCCGCGCGATGATGTCGTCGACGCACAGGACGTGCCCGCCGGGCCCGGCCGCCAGCCGGGCGGTGAGGTGGTTGCGCGTGTCACGGACGGCGGCGACGACCACCGCGTCACCGGGGCCGGGGACCGCCGCGTCGAGGGCGAGCAGGGTCTTCACCACATGGGCGTCGCCCGTCTCCCCGGCGGGCGGCAGCACGAGCACGGCCTTCGCGGTCTGCGGGCTCACCCGGGCCAGCACCGTGGGATCCGTGGTGCGGCCGCTGCGGCAGATGATCCTCGTCGTGCCGGTCCTCGCCACGGAGGTGGAGATCTCGTCCTCCATCTCCACCTTGTCCATCGGGGCGAGGACGGCAATGGCCGACCTGCGCTGGTTCGCGTTGGCGGCCACCAGCTCCCCGATCACCGGAAGGATCTGATCGGACCACCCGAGGACGACGGTGTGCCCCGCCTCCACCACGGTGGAGTGCCCGCGGCGCAGCGCCATGATCCGCTCGTTGATGCCGGTGGTGATCAGGCTGACGAGTGTCGACACGAACAGCAGGGCGACCAGGGCGAGCGTCACCGAGGCGAGCACGTAGACGGGGGAGCCGACCGCCCCGCCGATCTTGAGGGTCTGCCCGACACTGACCCACACGGCCGTGAGCCGCCCGGAGAGGGTCGTCGGAGCGCCGCGGTCGGCCCAGACGAGCACCGTGCTCGCCGGGATCACGACGGCGAGGCAGGCCAGGGCGAGCCAGCCGATGAGCGCGGCGGTGCCCCCTGCCACCAGATGGTCGAACCGGTACCGGAGGCGCAGCCGCAGGGACTTCGTGTGCTGCTGTGCCATGCGGACTCCCTCGTCTTCCGCGCTGCTAACCCACGGGAGTCCTCCCGGTTACGGGTGAACCCCCCTATGAAGGGGACCGCAGGGCCGCGATGACCTCGTCGGTGCTGCTGACCTTGCCGATGCGCGGGAAGATCTTGCCGAAGGTGTGGGCGTGGGAGTCGGGGTCGGTGTCGGCGGTGGCGTCCTCCGCGAAGACCAGGTCGTAGCTGAGCTCCCAGGCCGTACGGGCGGTGGACTCGACGCCGGCGCTGGTGGAGATGCCGGCCAGCACGATCCGGTGGATGCCGCGGCGGCGCAGCTGGAGGTCGAGCTCGGTACCGGTGAAGGCGCCCCAGTGCCGTTTGGTGACGACCGCGTCGCCGAGGGCGGCGAGCTCGGCGGGGATCTCGGAGAACGCCGGGGGTGGGGCGGCGGCCGGACCCGGGCGGTCCACGTTGGAGGTGGGCAGATCGCCGCCGTCGGGGGACCAGGCCACCTTGACGAGGACCACGGGCAGCCGGTGGGCGCGGAACGCCTCGGCGAGCGCGATCCCCTTCTCGAGGATCTCGGGGGCGGGCCGGGCGATGGGCATGCCCAGGATGCCCGTCTGGAGGTCGATGAGGACCAGGGCCGTGTCGCCGCCGAGGGTGAGGCGGTTCGGGTCGTCGGTCATGGGGCCTCCGTCGGGAGCTGACGTACTGGACATGTCCGAAGATAAGGGACGTGAAGTGGGGTCTGTGGGCAGGCTCCACGGTTCCGCCGCCGTGCTCACCGACCACCCCTCGCCCCCTAGAATGGGAACGTGAGTACGAATACGGGGGAATCCCGGCCGGCCCTGACGCCGGCGCTGACCGGGGCGGAACTGCTGCGCTGGTACTGGACGCTGGCCGAACTGAGCGCACTGGCACGCCGGATGGGCCTGTCCGCCGGAGGCGGCAAGGCCGCCGTCACCGCCCGGCTCGCCGCCGCGCTCGACGGTCTGCCCGCGCCCGCCGCCCCGGCGGCCCCCGCACCCCGCCGCGCCGGACGCCCGCTCGTCGCCCCCGTCGACGGCTCGACCGTGATCCCGCAGGGGCAGCGGTGCAGCCAGGTGCTGCGGGAGTACTTCGTACGGGAGATCGGTCCCGCCTTCCACTTCGACGCCTTCATGCGGGAGTACGTCGCCCAGCACGCGGGGCACACCCTCGCCGAGGCCGTCGCCCACTGGCACGCCACCCGCGCGCAGGCGGCCGAACCCCAGGAGGTGGGAGCCCAGTTCGAGTTCAACCGTTTCCTGCGCGACTGGCACACCCGGCACCCCGACGGAGCCCGCGCCGAGGCCCTGGCCGCCTGGCGGGCCCACCGGGCCCGCCCCCGCGACTGACGCGGACGGGCTCCGGGGCGGCAGGCTCCGGGCGGGGGCGCCGGGAGCCTGACTTGAGGATTCCGCCGACCCTGCGTCGCGGACATACTGATCGCTGTGAAGAGCGAAGACGACACCGCCGGGGACCCCGGCAGCACCGACAGCACCGACAGCACGGTCCTGCTCCACGTCGAGGGCCGGACCGGGGTGGTCACCCTCAACCGCCCCAAGGCCCTCAATTCCCTCACCCACCCCATGGTGCTGCGGATCGACGAGGCGCTCGCCGCGTGGGCGGCGGACCCCGCCGTCCACCAGGTCCTGATCCGCGGGGCCGGGGAGCGCGGGCTGTGCGCGGGCGGGGACATCCGGGCCATCCACGACGACGCCAAGGCCGGGGGCAGCGCCTCGGCGGAGTTCTGGCGCGACGAGTACCGGCTCAACGCCCGTATCGCCCGCTACCCCAAGCCGTACGTGGCCCTCATGGACGGCATCGTGATGGGCGGCGGCGTCGGGATCTCCGCCCACGGCACCGTCCGCATCGTCACCGAACGCTCCCGCATCGCCATGCCCGAGACCGGCATCGGCTTCGTCCCCGACGTCGGCGGCACCCACCTGCTGTCCCTGGCCCCCGGTCAGCTCGGCACCCACCTCGCGCTCACCGCCACAACCGTGGGCGCCGCCGACGCGCTGCTGTGCGGGCTCGCCGACCACTTCGTACCGGCCGACCGCCTGCCGGAGCTGGCCGCGGACCTCGCGCGTGACTCCGTACACGAGGTGCTGGAGCGGTACGTCGCCTCCGCGCCCGGCGGCGTGCTCAACGGCCACCGGGAGTGGATCGACCACTGCTACGCCGCGGACACGGTCGAGGAGATCGTGGACCGGCTGCTCGCCCAGGGAGTGCCCGCCGCCAAGGAGGCCGCCGAGGCGATCCTGGCCAAGTCCCCGACCGCGCTCAAGGTCACCCTCGCCTCGCTGCGCCGGGCCGCGGCCCTCGGCTCCCTGGAGCCGGTGCTCGCCCAGGAGTTCCGCGTGTCCTGCCACGCCCTGCGCTCGCCCGACCTGGTCGAGGGCATCCGGGCCCAGGTCGTCGACAAGGACCGCCGCCCGCGCTGGTCGCCGGCCGGCCTCGCGGAGGTGTCCGGCGCGGACGTGGAACGGTTCTTCGCCCCGCTCGGGGAGAACCGCGAACTGCGCCTGCCCGAGGGTGGTCTCAGCCGCGGCTGAGCCGGACCTCCAGCCCGTCCAGGACCCGCTGGAGCCCGTAGTCGAAGTTCTCCTCGCGCATCCGCGCCGGGTCCATGCCGTGCTTCGCCGCGGCGTGGTCATGCGTCAACGGGTGCTCCTCCAGGGCCTCCTGGGCCGCGGGCAGCAGCGACTCCAGCCACTGCGCCTCGCTCTTCCCGCTGCGGGCGAGGAGGGAGAGGTAGGAGGCCTCGCTCGTGGTGGCGCCGATGACGTAGGAGATGACCGCCTTCATCGCGAGCTCCGCCTCGCCGGACGGGAAACCGGCCGCCTGCGCCAGCCGCAGCATCCGCTCCGACAGGCGCATCAGGTTCGGGCCGAGGTACGCCAGCCCGACCTGGCCGAGGACGGAGGCCACCCAGGGGTGGCGCAGGACCATGTCGCGCAGGCTGTGACCACTGCGCGCGAGGGCCTCGCGCCACGCCCCGGGGTCGGTGATCTCCGGCACCTCCAGCTCGCCGTAGACCTCGTCCACGACCAGCTCGATCAGCTCGTCCTTGTTGGCCACGTGCCGGTAGAGGGAGGTGGCGGCCGCCCCCATCCCGGTGCCCAGCTTGCGCATGCTCAGCGCCTCGATGCCGTCGGCGTCGAGCATGCGCACGGCCGCCGCGACGATCTGGTCCCGGCTGAGCGCCGGCTGCTGCTCCTTGCGGCGCGGGCGGGTCCAGACGGAGGGGACCGGGGAGGCGGCGGACGCGCCGGAACTCTGCTGCTTCTCGTCGGCTGGCATACCACCACCCTAGCGCAGACGCGAACGCCGTACGCATCACGCGTACGGCGTTCCTGGCGTTCCCGGCGTGTGCTGTCGGGTGCTAGCCGGAGACGGAGGCGGAGACGTACTCCCGCAGGTGGCGGGCGGTCAGGGTGTCCGCTTCGGCCACCAGGCGGGCCGGGGTGCCCTCGAAGACGACCTCACCGCCCGCGTGTCCGCCGCCGGGGCCGATGTCGATCAGCCAGTCGGCGTGCGCCATCACCGCCTGGTGGTGCTCGATGACGATCACCGAGTTCCCGTCGTCGACGAGCCGGTCCAGCAGGGCCAGCAGCTTGTCGACATCGGCCATGTGCAGGCCGGTCGTCGGCTCGTCCAGGATGTACGTGGAGGCCTTCTCCGCCATGCTGATGGCCAGCTTGAGCCGCTGCCGCTCGCCGCCCGACAGGGTGTTGAGCGGCTGGCCGAGCCGCAGGTAGCCCAGGCCCACGTCGGCGAGGCGGCCCAGGATGGCGCGGGCCTGGCCGGTGGTGAAGAAGTCGTGGGCCTCCGTCACCGGCATGTCGAGGACCTCGCTGATGTTCTTGCCGCGCAGCCGGTAGGTGAGCACCTCCGGAGTGAACCGCTTGCCCTCGCACTTCTCGCACACCGAGGCCACGCCCGCCATCATCGCCAGGTCGGTGTAGATCAGCCCGAGCCCGTTGCAGTGCGGGCAGGCGCCCTCCGAATTGGCGCTGAACAGCGCCGCCTTGACCCCGTTGGCCTTGGCGAAGGCGGTCCGGATCGGGCCGAGCAGCCCGGTGTACGTCGCCGGGTTGGAGCGGCGCGAGCCGCGGATCGCCGACTGGTCGGCGACCACCACCCCGTCCCGGCCCGCCAGGTAGCCGTGGACCAGCGAGCTCTTCCCCGAGCCCGCGACACCGGTCACCACCGTGAGGACGCCCAGGGGCACCTCCACGCTGACGTCCTTCAGGTTGTGCAGGTCGGCGCCCTTGACGGAGAGCTGCCCGGTCGGGACGCGCACCGACTCCCGCAGCCGCGCCCGGTGTTCGAGGTGCCGGCCGGTCAGGGTGCCGGAGGTGCGCAGCCCCGCCAGGTCACCGGTGTAACAGAGCTGCCCCCCGGCCGTGCCCGCGCCCGGTCCCAGGTCGACGATGTGGTCGGCGATCGCGACGACCTCGGGCTTGTGCTCGACGACCAGCACGGTGTTGCCCTTGTCGCGCAGCCGCAGCAGCAGGTCGTTCATGCGCCGGATGTCGTGCGGGTGCAGGCCGGTGGTCGGCTCGTCGAAGACGTACGTGATGTCCGTGAGCGAGGATCCGAGGTGGCGCACCATCTTGACCCGCTGGGCCTCGCCGCCGGAGAGGGTCCCCGAGGGGCGGTCCAGGCTGAGGTAGCCGAGGCCGATCTCGACGAGGGAGTCGAGCAGCCCGCGCAGGCCCGCCAGGAGCGGAGCCACCGAGGGGTCCTCGATCCGTGCGACGAAGGCGGCCAGGTCGCTGATCTGCATCGCCGCGCACTCGGCGATGTTCACCCCGTCGACGCGGGAGGAGAGCGCGGCCGCGGAGAGCCGGCTGCCGCCGCAGTCCGGGCAGTCGGCGAAGACCACGGCGCGGTCCACGAAGGCCCGGATGTGGGGCTGCATGGACTCGCGGTCCTTGGCCAGGTACGTCCGGGTGATCTTGGTGATCAGGCCCTCGTAGGTGAAGTTGTTGGGGCCGACCTTCACCTTCACCGGCTCCTTGTGCAGGAAGTCGGCCCACTCGCGCTCGGAGAAGTCCTTCAGCCTCGTGTCGGGGGAGTAGAAGCCGGAGTTGGCCATCACCTGCCAGTACCAGGAGTCCACGGCGTAGCCCGGGACGGTGATCGCGCCCTCCTTGAGGGAGAGTTCGCGGTCCACGAGCTGGTCCACGTCCACGTCGGAGACCTGGCCGACGCCCTCGCAGCGCGGGCACATGCCCTCGGGGTTGTTGAAGCTGAAGGCGCTCGCCGTGCCGATGTGCGGGGCGCCCAGCCGGGAGAAGACGATCCGCAGCATGGTGTAGGCGTCGGTGGCGGTGCCCACCGTGGAGCGCGAGCCCGCGCCCATCCGCTCCTGGTCGACCACGATGGCGGCGCTCAGGTTGTGCAGCCCGTCCACGTCCGGCCGGCTCAGGCTCGGCATGAAGGACTGGACGAAGGCGGTGTACGTCTCGTTGATCATCCGCTGTGACTCGGCGGCGATGGTGCCGAAGACGAGCGAGGACTTCCCCGAGCCGGAGACGCCGGTGAAGACGGTGAGGCGGCGCTTGGGGATGTCGAGGGATATGTCCGCCAGGTTGTTCTCCCGCGCTCCGCGGACCTGGATGACCTGGTGACTGTCGGCGGCGTTCTGCACGGAACTCCTCGGGTGGCGGCGTCACGAGCTAACTCTCTACACTGTACTCTATACGGCGTAGTGAGTTATTGGCCCAGCGGGCGAGCGTGCGGAGGACCGGGCATGGCGAAGGACCGGAGCGGAGCGGGCGACCCCGTCCGCACGCTGGAACTGTTGTGGCGCGAGCCCGGACGGCCGGCGCAGCCCGTGCGCCGCGGCCCGCGGCAGGGCCTCAGCGTGGACGCCGTGGTCGCCGCCGCGACCACCCTCGCCGACGAGGAGGGGCTGGCCGCGCTGACCATGAGGGCGCTGGCCCGGCGCCTCGGCGTGACACCGATGACCCTCTACACCTACGTCCCCGGCAAGGCCGAACTGCTCGACCTCATGCTGGACGAGGCCTACCACCACATGGACCGGCGGAAGACGGACCCGGGCGAGCCCTGGCGGTCACGGGTCGCCCGCGTCGCCGACGACAACCGGGACCTGCTCGCCCGCCACCCCTGGATCGCCGACCTCGCGGTCACCCGCCCGCCGCTGGGCCCCGGAGTGATCGGGAAGTACGAGTACGAGCTCGCGGCCTTCGAGGGCATCGGGCTCACCGATGTCGAGATGGACGCCGCCCTCACCCACCTCCTCGGCTTCGTCCACGCCAACGCCCTGGCCGCCGCCGACGACGCGGCCCACAACAGCCGCCAGAGCCAGGAGGACTGGTGGGCCGTCAGCGCACCGCTGCTGGAGCGGGCCCTCGACCCGGAGCGCTACCCGCTCGCCGGCCGCGTCGGCAGCGAGGTCGGCGGATACCACCCGGAGACGATCTGGGCCTTCGGACTCCAGTGCGTCCTGGACGGACTGGCCCGCCTGATCGACTCCCGGCCCGGCCCGGAAGCCGCACCGTAGCCACCGCGTAGCCACCCCGTGGCCTCTTCGTGGGCTCTTCAGAGCCCGTGCGCGAGGCGGTGCAACCGCAGCGCGAGCTGTATCTCGAGGGTGCGCGCCGGGGAGTTCCAGTCCTCGCCGAGGAGCCGGCCCACCCGGTCCAGGCGCTGCACGACGGTGTTGACGTGGACGTGCAGCGCCTCCCTCGTCCTGGTCAGGCTCGTGCCCTGCGCGAAGTACGCGTCCAGGGTGCGGACCAGGTCCGTGCCGCGCCGGGCGTCGTAGTCGAGCAGCGGGCCGAGCGTGTTGCGTACGTACCCGACCAGATCCGCCTGATCGCCGAGGAGTACGCCGACGAAACCGAGCTCCGACACGGCCCCGCCCCGCCCGGTGTGGCCCAGGGCGCGCAGGGCGGACAGGCAGCGGTGCGCCTCACCGTGCGCGGCGGACAGCCCCGCCGGTCCCGTGGCCGGGCCCGCGGCGCCGACGGTGACCGGGGAGCCCACGGCCTGACTCAGCTCCGCCGCCAGCGCCTTGGCGGTCGGGCCGGGCGCCCCGACCGGCGCGACGAGCACCACGTGGTCGTGGTGGATCCCGGCGAGGGCGCCGCGCGCCGGACCGCTGCGGGCGGCCGCCGCGAGGAGGCGGTGGCGCGAGGCCGCGTCGCCGTGCATGACGAAGACGCAGTGCGACCGGGACAGGTCCACACCGAGGCGCCGTGCCCTGGCCGCCAGGGCACTCGGGTCCGTGGACAGGGCGAGGAGGTCGGTGAGGAGCTCTCCGCGCACCCGGTCCTCGGTCTCCGCCACGGACCGGCGCAGCAACAACAGCAGCGCGGTGACGACGCTCGCGCGCTCGAACAGCAGCCGGTCGGTGTCCGACAGGCCGGGGCGCCCGGCCAGGGCGAGGCTGCCGAGCAGTTCCGGTCCGGCCAGTACCGCGCACACCCAGGTCCCGTCCTGCGGGACGGCCCGGCCGCTGGCCCGGGAGGCCTCCACGGCCCGGGCGGGTGGGGGCACGGGCCCGGTTCCGGCCCGGGCGAGCTCGGCTCCGTGGGAGTCGTGGATGACGAGGGCGCCGTCCAGGATGGCGGCGATGGCGGCGGCCACCTCGTCGGCTCCGCCACCGCGCAGGACGAGGTCGGTGAGCTGGTCGTGGGCCCGCTCCGCCCGGCGCACGTCCTCGCTGTGGGCCCGGATGGTCTCGGAGGCGGAGTTCAGATCGGCCAGGGCGGCCCGGGTCTCCTCCAGCAGCCGGGCGCCGTCGATCGCGATGGCGGCGTGGTCGGCCAGCGAGGACAGCAGCGCCACCTCCTCCGGGGAGAACTCCCGCGGAGCGCGGTCCGCCGCGTACAGCACGCCGATGACCCGCGCGCCGACGCGCAGGGGCACGCCGAGGATCGCCCGCAGCCCCTCCTGCCCGACCGCCCCGTCGATGGCGGACGTGTGGTGGAAGCGGGCGTCGGCCTGGTAGTCGCCCGTGGCGTACGGACGGGCGGTCTGGGCCACCAGGCCGCCGAGACCCTCGCCCATGCCGAGCCTCACCTGCTGGAACGCGGCGGCGACCGAGCCGTCCGTGACCCTCATGTACGTATCGCCTGCGGCTTCGTCATTGAGGGAGAGATAGGTGACGTCGGTGCCGAGCAGCAGCTTCGCCCGGTGGACGATCGCACGCAGCACCGCGTCCAGTTCGCGCAGCGCGGCCAGGTCGCTCGCCGTGTCGAACAACGCCGTCAGCTCGGCCTCGCGCCGGCGGTGCTGACCGAGGGTCCGCCGGATCCGCAAGGCCACGCCGGTGGCCTCCGCTATCTCGGCCAGCTCGCCCGCCGGGGCACCGGCATCCCGGGCCTCGGCGGCGGGACGGGCGTAGTCCTCGGCCGGCGCGCCCTCGGCCAGCAGGTCGAGCAGCCGGCGTACGGCGGTGTGGGAGTGCTGGGTGCCTGGTGCTGTCACGGCGGGGAGCATACGGGGATCAGCTGCCGATCGGCTCGGAGTCCCGCAGCCTGTGGCCCGGTTCCGCGGCGGACGACGGATTCCCGTCCACGGCCAGGTCGCGGCCACGGGTCTCCCTGGCCGCCCAGACGGTCACGGCGGTGACGAGCGCCGCGAGGCAGAGGTAGAGGGAGACCGGGGTGGAGGTCCCGTACTCCTTCAGCAGCTCCACCGCGATGATCGGGGCGAGCGCGCCGCCGACGATGGAGGCGAGCTGGGAGCCCATCGAGGCGCCGGAGTAGCGGACCCTGGTGTCGAACATCTCGGAGATGAAGGCGGCCTGCGGGCCGTACATCGCGCCGTGGAACAGCAGGCCGACGGTGACCGCGAAGGCGATGGCGGGGAAGGACCGGGAGTCCAGCAGGGCGAAGAAGGCGAACGCCCAGCCGGCCATGCCGAGCGCGCCGATCAGGGTCACCGGGCGGCGGCCGAGCCGGTCCGAGAGCGCGCCCCACATCGGGATGGTGACGAAGTGGACGGCGGAGCCGATCAGCACCGCGTTGAGGGCCTCGCTCTTCGGGAGCTGGAGGTGGACGGTGACGTAGACCAGCAGGAACGCCGTGAGGACGTAGTACGAGATGTTCTCGCCGAAGCGCGTGCCCATCGCGGTGAGCACCTCGCGCCAACTCCTGCGGAACACCTCGACGACAGGGGCCTCGGCCCTGGCGCCGGCCGCCGCCTGCTCGGCGGCCTTCTCGCGGGCTTCGAGGAAGACCGGGGACTCGGTGACCGAGATGCGGATCCACAGGCCGATGACGACCAGGACACCGGAGAGCAGGAACGGGACGCGCCAGCCCCAGGCGAGGAAGGCCTCGTCGGACTGGACCGCGGCGAGCAGCGCCAGCACACCGGTGGCGAGCAGGTTGCCGCCGGGAGCGCCGGCCTGCGGCCAGGAGGCCCAGAAGCCGCGGCTCTCGTCGCCGCCGTGCTCGGACACCAGCAGGACGGCGCCGCCCCATTCGCCGCCCAGGGCGAAGCCCTGGACCAGCCGCAGCACGGTCAGCAGGACGGGAGCGCCGACGCCGATGGAGGCATGGGTCGGCAGCAGACCCATCGCGAAGGTCGCCCCGCCCATCATCAGCAGGCTGATCACCAGCAGCTTCTTGCGGCCGATCCGGTCGCCGAAGTGGCCGAAGACGACACCGCCCAGCGGCCGGGCCGCGAAGCCGACCGCGTACGTCAGGAAGGCCAGCAGGGTTCCCACCAGCGGGTCACTGGAGGGGAAGAAGAGCGTGTTGAACACCAGCGCGGCGGCCGAGCCGTAGAGGAAGAAGTCGTACCACTCGATGGTGGTCCCGACGAGACTGGCGGCGACGATTCTCTTGATGGATCCGGTGGCCGGGGGAGCGGTCTCGGGGGAGGCCATGAACACCACTTCCAGGGGGTCTGCGGAGACGATCGGTGTCGATCGGTGTCGCACAACGTAGAAGTCCCCAGGTCAGCGGCATATGTGGCGGGCCATCACAATCAACGCCACGTGAGTGTGCCGCACCACCACATGGCCCGGACCGATCCCTTCGGCTCCCTCCACGAGAGGGTGGGGAGACCCTGCCGTGCGCAGCCGCACTGACGGCAGGCGTGCGGGCACGGCAACGCCACGCTCAGCCGGGCAGCGGCACGACCAGCGTCGAACGCCGTACCACCAGCTCCGGTTCGAACACGACCTGTCGGTGCCGGTGGGCCGCGCCGCCCGGGCCGGTCTCCTCGGCGAGCATCTCGGCCGCCGTCCGCCCCATCGCCTCCGCGGGCTGGCGCACCGAGGTCAGCGGCACCGCGGCCGCCGCGGCGAACTCGATGTCGTCGTAGCCGACGATCGCGAGGTCCTCGGGTACCCGCAGGCCCGCGGCGAACGCGGCCTGCAGCATCCCGAGGGCCAGCAGATCGTTCGCGCAGAACACCGCGGTCGGTCTCGGCAGCATCCCCAGCAGGCGGGCTCCGGCGTCGCGGCCCGCGGCCACGTCCAGCCCGTCCACCTCCAGGTCCAGCAGGACGGCGTCGCGGCCGGCCAGCGCCTGCAGCGCGCCGCTGCGACGGTCGGCGACCTGCTGCAGCCGGTGGCGGCCGCCCGCGAACGCGATCCGCCCGTGGCCGCTCGCCAGCAGGTGCCCCGCCGCCAGGGCGCCGCCCCCGACGTCGTCCACCGACACCGAGCAGGCATCCAGCCCCGGGGCGAGCCGGTCCACCAGCACGAAGGGCACGCCGCCGCGACGGAGCGTCGCCGCTCCCGACCCCTCCGCGTCGGCCGGGGTCAGCAGGACCCCGCGCACCCGCTGCTCCGCGAAGAGGGCGAGATAGTCCGCCTCGTCGGCCAGCCGCTGAGCGCTGTTGCAGACCATCACGCCCAGGCCCGCCGCGCGCGCCGCCTGTTCGGCCCCGCGCGCCACGGAGACGAAGAACGGGTTGCCCAGGTCGAGGACCAGTAGACCGATGATCCGGCTGCTGCCCGAGCGCAGCTGGCGAGCCGACTCGCTGCGTACGTAGCCGAGCCGGTCGATCGCGGCCCGGACCCTGGCCCTGGTCTCCTCGCCGACCGTCTCCGGCCGGTTGATCACGTTGGAGACCGTGCCGACCGACACACCGGCCGCCCGTGCCACGTCCTTGATGCTCGCCGCGCCGCCCATGTCCCACCATTGAAATGTTTCACCGGCTCCGACGGCCGACCCGGAGGTCAGGCTACGACATCACACCGACGACCCCCCGCCGGTGCCTTGACGCTTCCCGCGGTCCTGCCTACCGTCGGGATGAAACGATTCAGATCGTGGGAGGTGCTCCGGTGGCCGACCGATCCGCCGTGAAGGACGCCCTTCGGGCCCAGCGCATCGAGACGCCCTCGTGGGGCTACGGGAACTCGGGAACCCGCTTCAAAGTCTTCGCCCAACCCGGCGTGCCGCGTGACCCGTTCGAGAAGCTCGCCGACGCGGCCCAGGTGCACGCCGCCACCGGCGTCGCCCCGAAGGTCTCGCTGCACATTCCCTGGGACCGGGTCGAGGATTACGGCGCGCTGTCCGCCCACGCCCGCGAGCTCGGGCTGGAGATCGGCGCGATCAACGCGAACGTCTTCCAGGACGAGGACTACAAGCTCGGCTCCGTCACGCATCCGAACCCGCGGGTGCGCCGCAAGGCTCTCGACCACCTGCTGGAATGCGTCGACATCATGGACGCCACCGGCTCGCGCGACCTCAAGCTGTGGTTCTCCGACGGCACCAACTACCCCGGCCAGGACGACATCTTGGCCCGCCAGCAACGCCTCTCCGACGCCCTGTCAGAGGTGTACGGGCGGCTCGGCGACGACCAGCGGATCCTGCTGGAGTACAAGCTGTTCGAGCCCGCGTTCTACGCCACGGACGTCCCGGACTGGGGCACCGCGTACGCGCACTGCCTGCGGCTCGGGCCCAGAGCCGCGGTCGTCGTCGACACCGGGCACCACGCCCCCGGCACGAACATCGAATTCATCGTCGCGTTCCTGCTGCGCGAGGGGAAGCTCGGCGGCTTCGACTTCAACTCCCGCTTCTACGCGGACGACGACCTGATGGTCGGCGCCGCCGATCCGTTCCAGCTGTTCCGGATCCTGCACGAGGTCACCGGGAACGGCGGCTTCGCCCCCGAGGCCGGCGTCGCGTTCATGCTCGACCAGTGTCACAACATCGAGGCGAAGATCCCTGCGATCATCCGCTCGGTGATGAACGTCCAGGAGGCCACGGCCAAGGCCCTGCTGGTCGACCGCTCTGCCCTGACGGCCGCTCAGAACGCGGGCGACGTACTCGGCGCGAACGAGGTGCTGATGGACGCCTACGCCACCGACGTCCGTCCGCTGCTGGCCGAGGTCCGCGCCGAGGCCGGGCGGGACCCGAACCCGGTCGCGGCCTACCGGGCCGGCGGCTGGGCCGAGAAGATCGTCGCCGAGCGGGTCGGCGGCGCCCAGGCCGGATGGGGGGCCTGACCCGTCCGCCGCGCGTGCCGGCCCGCACCACCTCGTACCCACGGGCCGGCCCGCTCCCTCCTCGTGCACCCCCCACGAGAGCGCCACCGCCACCGGACAAGGAAGCCGCTCCCGCCATGGCCCAGCACCCCGTCGTCGTCGCCCTCCTCGCCCGCTCCCACCGGCTCGGATCGGATCCGCGCAACACCAACTACGCAGGCGGCAACACCTCTGCCAAGGGCGCGGCCACCGACCCCGTCACCGGGCAGCCCGTCGACCTGATGTGGGTGAAGGGCTCCGGCGGCGACCTCGGCACCCTCGCCGAGGCGGGCTTGGCCGTGTTGCGACTGGACCGCCTGCGCGCCCTCGCCGACACCTACCCGGGAGTGGAACGGGAGGACGAGATGGTCGCCGCGTTCGAGTACTGCCTGCACGGCAAGGGCGGCGCGGCTCCGTCCATCGACACCGCCATGCACGGTCTGGTCGACGCCGCGCACGTCGACCACCTGCACCCCGACTCCGGCATCGCGCTCGCCACCGCCGCCGACGGCGAAAGGCTCACCGCCGCCTGCTTCGGCGACACCGTGCCGTGGCTGCCCTGGCGCCGTCCCGGCTTCCAGCTCGGCCTGGACATCGCCGAGATCAATCGGACCCACCCGCAGGCCGTCGGCTGCGTCCTGGGCGGTCACGGCATCACCGCCTGGGGCGCCACCAGCGAGGAGTGCGAGGCCAACGCCCTGCACATCATCCGCACCGCCGAGGCCTTCCTGGCCCGACACGGCAAGGCCGAGCCGTTCGGCCCGCAGCTCGACGGCTACCAAGCCCTGCCAGAGGCCGAACGCCGCCGGCGCGCCGCCTCGCTCGCCCCCGCCATCCGCGGTCTGGCCTCCACCGACCTCCCGCAGGTCGGCCACTTCACCGACGCCGCGCCCGTGTTGGACTTCCTCGCCCGCGCCGAGCATCCCCGCCTGGCCGCCCTCGGCACTTCCTGCCCCGACCACTTCCTGCGCACCAAGGTCGCCCCGCTGGTCCTCGACCTGCCCGCCACCGCGCCCCTGGACGAGACGATCGTCCGCCTGCGGGAGCTGCACACCGACTTTCGGGCCGGCTACCGGGCCTACTACGAGCGGTACGCCACCGCTGACTCGCCCCCCATGCGCGGTGCCGACCCGGCGATCGTCCTGGTCCCGGGCGTCGGCATGTTCTCCTTCGGCAGGGACAAGCAGACCGCCCGCGTGGCCGGCGAGTTCTACCTCAATGCGATCAACGTGATGCGCGGCGCGGAGGCGGTCTCCGAGTACGCCCCGATCGAGGAGCGCGAAAGGTTCGCCATCGAGTACTGGGCACTGGAAGAGGCGAAGCTGCGGCGGATGCCCGCGCCCAAACCGCTGGACTCCCGCGTCGCCCTGGTCACCGGCGCCGGCTCCGGCATCGGCAAGGCCATCGCGCACCGCCTGGCCGCCGAGGGCGCCTGCGTCGTCGTCGCCGACGTCAACGCCGCCACCGCCAGGGCCGTCGCCGAGGAACTCGGCGGCCCGGACCGGGCCGTGGCCGTCACCGTCGACGTCACCTCCGAGGAGCAGATCGCCGAGGCGTTCCGCACCGCGGTCCTCGCCTTCGGCGGTGTCGACCTGGTGGTCAACAACGCGGGCATCTCCATTTCCAAGCCGCTGCTGGAGACCACCGCCGACGACTGGGACCGGCAGCACGCCATCATGGCCCGCGGCTCCTTCCTCGTCTCCCGGGAGGCCGCCCGCACCATGATCCGGCAGGGCCTGGGCGGCGACCTCGTCTACATCGCCTCGAAGAACGCGGTCTTCGCCGGCCCCAGCAACATCGCGTACTCCGCCACCAAGGCCGACCAGGCCCACCAAGTTCGGCTACTCGCCACCGAGTTGGGCGAACACGGGATCCGCGTCAACGGCGTCAACCCGGACGGCGTGGTCCGCGGCTCGGGCATCTTCGCCGGCGGCTGGGGCGCCCAGCGCGCCGCCACCTACGGCATCGCGGAGGAGCAGCTCGGCGCGTTCTACGCCCAGCGCACCCTCCTCAAGCGCGAGGTGCTGCCCGAGCACGTCGCCGCCGCCGTCTTCGCCCTCACCGGCGGCGACCTCACCCACACCACCGGCCTCCACATCCCCGTCGACGCCGGCGTCGCCGCGGCCTTCCTGCGCTGAGGCGGCCGTGACGCCCCGCACCCCGCACACCCCGGCCGCCTTCGCCGCGGCGGACCTCGGCGCCACCAGCGGGCGGGTGCTCGTCGGCCGGGTCGGCCGTGACCGCCTCGACCTCACCGAGACCCACCGCTTCGACAACACGCCCGTCCAACTCCCGGACGGGCTGCACTGGAACGCCCTCGGCCTGTACCAAGGCGTCCTGGACGGCTTCCGCGAGGCCGCCGCGCGCTGGGACCTCGCCTCCGTCGGCATCGACAGCTGGGCCGTCGACTACGGGCTCCTCGACGCCGACGGTGCGCTCCTCGGCAACCCGTTCCACTACCGCGACCCGCGCAGCGCCGCCGCCGTCCAGGCGGTCTGGTGCCGCCTCCCGGCGCGTGAGCTGTACCGGATCACCGGCCTTCAGCACATGCCGTTCAACACGATCTTCCAGCTCGCCGCCGAGAAGCACCTCGACCGCGCCCGCACCCTGCTCCTGCTGCCCGACCTGATCACCCACTGGCTCACCGGCACCGTCGGCGCAGAGGTCACCAACGCCTCCACCACGGGCCTGTATGACGCCCGCACCGGCGCCTGGTCCGCCCCGGTCCTCGCCGCGCTCAACCTGGACCCGGCCCTCCTGCCCGCACTGCGCCGTCCCGGCGACCACGCCGGCACCGTCCTTTCGCACGTCGCCGCCGCCACCGGCCTGCGCCCCGACACCCCCGTGGTCGCGGTCGCCTCCCACGACACCGCCTCCGCGATCGCCGCCGTCCCCGCCGGCACCGAGGACTTCGCCTACATCTCCTGCGGCACCTGGTCGCTCGTCGGTCTCGAACTCGACGCGCCCGTCCTCACCGACGCCTCCCGCGCCGCCAACTTCACCAACGAACTCGGTATCGACGGCACCGTCCGCTACCTGCGCAACGTCATGGGCCTGTGGCTGCTCAGCGAGAGCCAGCGCACCTGGCGCGCCCGTGGCGAGGGACACCACCTGCCCGAGCTGCTCGCACGCGCCACCGCCGCGCGCCCGTTCGCGGCGCTCGTCGACACCGGCGCCCCCGAGTTCCTCGCCCCCGGCGACCTGCCGGCCCGCCTCGCCGAGCACTGCGCCCGCACCGGCCAGAACCTGCCCGAGGATCAGGGCGCCGTCGTCCGCTGCATCCTGGAGAGCCTGGCCCTGGCGTACCGTCACACCCTGGCCCAGGCGGTTCATTTGACCGGCCGCGAGATCCGCGCCGTGCACCTCGTCGGCGGCGGCAGCCGCAACGCCCTGCTCTGCCGGCTCACCGCCGACGCCACCGGCCTGCCCGTCATCGCCGGCCCCGCCGAGGCCACCGCCATCGGCAACATCCTCGTCCAGGCCCGCACCCGCGGCCTGGTCGAGGACCGCGGCGCCATGCGTCGCCTGGTCGCCCGCACCCAGCGACTGCGTCGCTACGAGCCCGCGGGAGACGTCCGTGCGTGGGACGCCGCCGCCGCCCGTGTGGGGCTCGCCTGACTTGAGCCGCACGGCATGGACGCGGTGTCACCGCCCGTCGTCCCAACTGTGACGATCAGTCAAATATTGCTCAAGCTCGAATGGTTGTGGATCGCAATTCTGGAAATACTCCATTTACCGAAGGGCAACGTGCTGGCCGTCAGGTGGCCGGGTGCGCATATCCCCGATGCGATCGCGCGACCAGCGGCCGCCCTTCGTGTCATCCCCGATCTCGCTGTCATCGCTGTGAGCTGCCCGCGCGCCGTCATCAGGACCCCGAACAGCGAGGCCCCGCGTCCACCCAAAGTCGCGCCGCAAATCAATTGTGAGCGGCCCGAACAGGTGCGGAGAAAAGGCCTGTCCGGCTTTCGAAGCCATTTCTCAGAGTTCGGAGGGTTTCCATGCGCACGCGTCGCCGCAGATCCCTGCGTCTCCTGGTGTGCCTGGCACTGTCACTGTGCGCAGTGCCGCCGTCCGTCCTCGCCGCGCCTCAGGCCGGCGCAGCCGGCGGGCCGACCGTGTGGATCCTGGACGCCACCGACCGGCCCTTCACCTCGACCACCCCGCCGGGCTGGGCGCCGGCCGGGATCGAGCTGTACGCGGCCCGCAACGCCTACGAGGGGGCGCAGATCCTGGTGCGGTCCGGTTCGGCGCAGACCGGGGTGTCCGTCACCCCCGGGGCACTGACCGGCCCCGGCGGCGCGATCATTCCCGCCGCGAACATCACCACGCGCTACGAGTACAACCACCCGAACATCCAGAAGGTCGGCAACGTCCAGAACCCGCCCGACGGTGGGACCGCCTACTACGACGCGCTGATGGACAACAGTCCGCAGTCGGTGGCGGCGGACACCACGTACGCCGCCTACTACCAGGTCTACGTGCCGGCCGGTCAGGTGCCGGGCGCCTACATCGGCAGCGCCACGGTGAACAGCAGCCTGGGCGCCGTCACGGTTCCGGTGTCGGTGACCGTGTACAGCGCCACGATCCCGCCGACCTCGCAGTCCACGTTCAAGATGAACAACTGGTTCTCCTCGGCGGGCTGGGACTACGAGGGCACTGAGGCGTCGATCCCGAACGTGTACGGCGTGCAGATGTACGACGCCAACTGGTGGACCGTCGAGGCCAACATCGCGGCGAACATGGCGCGGCACCGGAACAACGTGATCTACGCCGACGCGGTGGCCCTGCTGATCCCGGACACCACTGTCGACGCCGCGGGCCACTTCACCTTCGGCTGGTCCACCTTCGACCGGTTCGTCAACCTCTTCGTCAGCGCCGGTGCCATGCAGTACCTCTACACCCCGACCCTGCTGGAGCAGCCCGCCTCCGGACCGTACCTCGACACCCTGGTGCCGGCCAACGGCGTCAGTGGCGCGGTCAAGCACGCGCTCTGCCGGCCCAACTCCGCTCCGGCCAACGGCTGCCCGGACACCAACAACTGGTTGAAACAGCTCTTCCCGGCGCTGAAGGCGCACCTGGATGCCAAGGGCTGGACGGACAACTTCTACATGAGCGCCCTGGACGAGCCCACCACCACGCAACAGGCCACGGCAGCCAACTGGCTCTACACCCTCTACGAGCAGTACTTCCCGAACCCGCGTACCAACGAGGCGCAGCTGACCACCTTCACCGGGGACGCGGCTCACCTGTCGACGCAGACCCCGCTCTCGTCGAACTACGACGCGAACGTCGCGCTCTATCAGGGCTACCGGATCAGCGGGAAGGACCTGTGGCTGTACAGCTGCATCCTCCCGCAGGGCTCGTACATGAACCGCTTCACCAGCAACCACCTCAGCGGGACCAGGCTCCTCCCCTGGCTGACCTGGAAGATCGGCGGCGACGGCTACCTGCACTGGGGCTGGAACTACTGGCACGACGGCTTCAGCGAGCCGTACCCGGCCGCCGACACCTTCAACACCCCGCAGACCGGCGACCACTGGCTGGTCTATCCGAACAAGGCCTCCTACGGCATCCACGACAGCCTCCGCAGCGAAGCTCAGACCGCGGGCCTGCAGGACTTCGAACTGCTGCAGCAGCTGGCCGCGGTCAAGCCGCAGGCGGCACGCACCCTGGCCGAGACGGTGATCACCAATCCGACGGCGTACGACCTCTCCGGGTGGAACGTCGAGGGCCGGCACAAGCAGCTCCTCGACGAACTGGCCGCGGCATCCGGTGACCTGGCGCTGCCGTTCACGGACGACTTCAGCGGCGGCGACCACTTCTGGACCCACACCCGGGGGGCCTGGTCGACCAGCGGCGCCCGGTACACGCAGTCCGACGCGTCGGCGAACTGGGGGGACGTCTCCTACCTGCGCGGGCGGGGCTACACCGACGTCTCGGTCGGCGTGGACCTGCAGATCACCGGAGTGAGCTCGTCCGGCGGAAGCACCAACTGGGCCGGTCTCATGGTGCGTTCGGCCAACGGTACGGACCTGGACTCCGGCTACCTGGTCGCCCAGCGGGACAACGGCCAGGTGTTCGTGTACCGCAGCGGCACAGGGATCGGTTCGGCGTCCGTGCCCGGCTACGTGGCGGGGCAGCGCACCCGGCTGCGCGTGGTGGCGCGCGGGAACGTCCTGAAGGTGTACTCCGGGACCGGGCAGGCGCCGGTGCTGACCGTCACCGACGCGGCGTTCACCGCAGGTGACGTGGGTCTGGTCACCGGCGGCGCCAGCGCGAACTTCTGGAATGCCCGGATCATGCCGACCTCTGTCGCCCCGGCCGAGAGCGCCGCCGTCACCGCCTCCAGCTCGTACGAGGCCGACGGCTGGGGTATCCGTTCGGCGGTCGACGGGCAGCGGCCGTCGGCGCCGAACGCCGCGGGGTGGAGCAGTTTCGGCAGTATCGCCACCAACCACACCGAGTGGGTGCGGCTGGACCTGGGCTCGACCCGGCCGGTGAGCCGGGTGGACCTCTACCCGCGCAGCGACGGGGCCAACGCCGGTCAGGGCTTCCCGGTCGACTTCACCATCCAGACCTCCACCGACGGCACGAACTGGACCACGGTCAGCACCCGGACCGGGTACGCGAGGCCCGGCGCCACGGCGCAGACCTTCCCATTCGAGACGGTCAACGCGCGCTACATCAAGGTGACGGGGACCAACCTGAGCAGAGATCAGTTCGGCAATTTCCACATGCAGTTCGCGGAGGTCGAGGCTGTCGGCGGAGATGTGGCACCGGGCCGCACGGCGACCACCTCCAGCTCGGTCGAGTACCCCAAGGAGGGCTGGCTGACGGCCAACCTCACCAACGGGACCCATCACACCGACCTGTGGAACTCCTCGGGCTGGAGCAGCACCGGGGCCGGCTCCCCGAACACCACGCAGTGGGCGCGGGTGGACCTCGGCGGCCCGTCGCGGATCAGCCAGGTCACGTTGTACCCCCGCGACGACATCCCGAACACCGGGCGCGGCTTCCCGTCGGCCTTCACCGTCCAGCTCTCGACCGACGGCACGAACTGGACCACCGTGGTGTCGAGGAGTTCGTACCCGCGCCCCGGAGCCGGCGGCCTTTCCTTCGCGTTCGCCGCCACCACCGCCCGGTACGTGAAGGTCACCGGCACCACGCTCACCGCCGACCAGTTCGGCGTGTACTACATGCAGCTGGCGGGGATCGGTGTCTCATGACGAAGCACCGGATCTGCTTCCTGCTCCAGGTGAAGGCCGAACTCGGCGACGAGTACCGCGAGCGCCACGCCCAGGTGTGGCCGGAGATGCTCGATGCCCTCCGGGCCGCCGGCTGGACCAACTACTCCCTGTTCCTGCGCCCGGACGGCCTGCTCGTCGGCTACCTGGAGACCGAGGACTTCGATCGCGCCCGCGAGGCGATGTCCGCCACCGAGGTCAACGCCCGCTGGCAGGCCGAGATGTCCCGCTACTTCCAGTACCTGGACGGCACGCCGGCTGACCAGGCGATGGCACCGCTGACGGAGGTGTTCCACCTGGACTGACAGTCCTGAGAGGAGGTAGGTGACTCTTTGTCCGGCCGGCAGTTTTCTTTGCCTCGCCCACGGTGCGACCGCTGCGGCGGGCCAGGGGTTTCGGGGATGTCGTCGAACAGGCACCGCTGGACGGCCGGGGTTGCCGCAGGGGGTTCCGTAGGGGTACTGCAGAGCAGCTTGGGCCGTGAGACAGAGCCGCACGGGTGTGCTCCGGGACGGCTGCTCGCTGCGGACCTGGCCGATGTGCTCGGCTCGTGTCCCGGAAGAGCATCATGATCTGCGCAAACGCGCATCGCGCACATGCTCATTCGGCAGCGCTGAGTATCCGCGCTCAGATGCTCTTGCGTGCGGTAGGGCGCACGTGAAGCACGTCGGCGAGCTCCGAGTCAGTACGCCACCGACCTCGTGCTGGTTCCGTGCTGACTCCGATGTCCGGGATCATGCGAGAACCGCAGCTCCTAGCCCCGATCGAATGAGTTGTCGTACCACTCGATGGTGGTCCCGACGAGACTGGCGGCGACGATTCTCTTGATGGATCCGGCGGTCGGGGGAGCGGTCTCGGGGGAGGCCATGAACACCACTTCCAGGGGGTCTGCGGAGACGATCGGTGTCGATCGGTGTCGCACAACGTAGAAGTCCCCAGGTCAGCGGCATATGTCGGAATTGCGGAGTTGCGCCCGTCCGCTGCGGGGGCCGGTGACGAGCGGAGCGGATGAACCTCCACGAGCGCGAGGTGCCACTCGTGATGGGAAGTCGGCCCACAGTCGTCGGGTCCGCACCTGCCATGAGGTCCTTGGTCTGCTGGCGGTACAGCAGCTGCACTCACCCTGACCTGCTGGAACGGTAGTCGGTGAGGCCTTCTGCCAGGGGCTGGCCCGGGAAGGGTCCGGATCTTGGTACGTTCCGGCCCGGGCGGCAGGGATCGGGCAGTCCAGCACGCCCACCGGTCGGACCGCCACATCCCGTGTCCGAATCTCACGCGGGTTGCGCGGCCCGGACGGCCCGGACCGCCGGGACCGCCCGGACCGCCCGGTCCTTCCGAGGTCCGGTGGGCGGGTCGGCGTGCAGAGCGAGAAGGGCCGACCGTTCGGGTCGCAGCCGTCCGATACTGGGAATCAGGCAGCGACGAGCTCCTGCTCGCGGTCCGGCGCATCGACCTTGGGCTTCTTGTTCGGCAGCGAGAGCCGGAAGACCTTGTGCCACGCGGAGAACACCTGCTTGGGCAGCGGCCCGGTGACGTACTCCAGCTCGTACTTCTCGAACAGCGCGCGCACCCTCACCGCGACCTCGGCGTACCGGTTGCTCGGCAGGTCCGGGAACAGGTGGTGCTCGATCTGGTGCGACAGGTTGCCGGTCATGAAGTGCATGGCCCTGCTGCCGCTGATGTTCGCCGAGCCCATCATCTGGCGCAGGTACCACTGGCCGCGCGTCTCGCCCTTGATCGACCGGCGCTCGAAGACCTGCACGCCCTCGGGGAAGTGCCCGCACATGATCACCGAGTGGGACCAGATGTTGCGGACCAGGTTCGCGGTGAACGTGGCGGCGAGCGTGGTGAGGAACGACGGGCCCGACAGCAGCGGGTGGATCACGTAGTCCTTGAGCACCTGCTTGCGGATCTTGCGGCCCACGGCCTTGGCCCGCGCGCGGAACTCCGGGTTCTTGCGGCGCCGCTTGTGCAGGTTCTTGCCGAGCTCCAGGTCGTACGCCGCGATGCCGTACTCGAAGAAGCAGGCGTTGATGAAGTTCCACAGCGGCTGGCCGAGGTGGAACGGGTGCCACCGCTGGTCCTCGTCGACGCGCATGATGCCGTAGCCGAGGTCGTTGTCCTTGCCGATCACGTTGGTGTACGTGTGGTGCAGCTCGTTGTGCGAATGCCTCCACTGATCGGACGGCGAGACGTGATCCCACTCCCAGGTGGTGGAATGGATCTTCGGGTCCCGCATCCAGTCCCACTGGCCGTGCAGGACGTTGTGGCCGATCTCCATGTTGTCCATGATCTTCGCCACGGACAGCCCGGCGGTGCCGATCAGCCAAGCGGGCGGGAAGAACGAGAACAGCAGCACGCCCCTGCTGACCAGCTCGAGCTTGCGCTGCGCCGAGATGACCTTCCGGATGTAGGCGGCGTCCTTCTCGCCGCGGCTGGCGATGACCTCATCGCGGATCGCGTCCAGCTCGCGGCCGAGCTCCTCGATCTGCTCCGCGGTCAGGTGGGCGGTGGGGTCGATGGCGGTCAAGGTGCTCCTACCGTTCGATATCGCAGGGGCCCGCCGCGGCGGACACGCAGGTCTGGATGAGGACGCCCGGCTCGGCCTCGGTGATCTCGCCGGTGCGCAGGTCGCGGACGGCGCCCGCCTTGAGCGGTGTGACGCAGCCGAAGCAGATGCCCATGCGGCACCCGGACGGCATGAGCACGCCGGCCTCCTCGCCGACGTCCAACAACGGCGTGGCGCCGTCCGCGTCGACGGTCTTGCCGGTGGCGCTGAACGTGACCTCGCCGCCGTCACCGGCGACGACGATGCCGGGGCGGAAGCGTTCGGTGTGCAGGCGCTCTGCGACGCCGTGGCCGCTCCAGAACTCCTCGGCGGCGTCGAGCAGGCCCGCGGGCCCGCAGGCCCAGGTCTCGCGCTCGGCCCAGTCCGGTACCAGTTCGTCGAGTCGGGCGATGTCGAGCATGCCGTCCGTGTCGGTGTGCACCTCGGTGAGCCGCAGCTTCTCGGCCGCGACCAGGTCGTGCAGCTCGTTGCGGAAGATCACGTCTTGCGGCCGTGGCGCGCAGTGGACCATGACGACGTCGTCGAACTCGCTGTCGCGCAGCATGCCCATCACGGGCGTGATGCCGCTGCCGGCCGTCAAGTAGAGCACCTTGGCGGGCTTGGCCTTCGGCAGTACGAAGTCACCGGTCGGCTGGTCGAGCTGCACCAGCGTGCCCGGTTTCGCCCTGCGGACCAGATGGTTGCTGACCTTGCCGTCCGGGATCGCCTTCACGGTGATCGTGACGCGGCCGTCCTGGCGGTCTGTCGGCGAGGTGATGGAGTAGGCACGCCACAGGCGCCTCCCGTCGACGTCGACGCCGATCCGCACGTACTGACCGGCCGTGTGACGGCGCCAGCCCCTTCCCGGCCTGATCACGATGGTCGCGGCGTCACCCGTCTCGGGGTGCACGGCCTCGAGGCGCCCACGCAGGTCAGCGCCCGCGCGCAGCGGGCTGACCAGGTCGAGGTAGTCCGACGGCAGCAGCGGCGTCGTGATCATCTCCAGCAGTTTCCACGCCCTACTGCGGAGGGCTGCACTCGTCATGACCCCAGCTTGATACGCCTCAAGGCGTAAAGTCCTGACCGCAAGACGTAAATTTAGTCGGACGAATTGTTCGCAGGGAACAAAATATGAGCCATCCAATCCGGAGGGTCACCGAACTGGCCCTGGATCAGACAACGGTCACCGCACTTCGGGCCGCGCTGAAGACCACCGCCGACGAGGTCGTCCAGGCGATCATCGACGAGGTCCCTCCCTACGCCAACGCCCTTTCGGGCCGCATGGGCGTCACCATCCGCCGAGCCGTCCGCACCGCCCTGGGGCACTACCTGGACCTCGCGAGCGGGAACGCCACGGGCGGCGACGCCGGTGACGCGGCCTACGAGCTGGGCCGCGGCGAGGTGCGCGACGGGCGTTCGATGGACGCCCTGCTCAGCGCCTACCGCGTCGGCGCCCGCGTGGCCTGGCGATGCCTGGCGGCGGGTGCCGTACCCGCAGGTCTGCCCGCCGCCGAGGTCGCCAAGTTCGCCGAGCTGACCTTCGCCTACATCGACGAGCTCTCCGCCGCGAGCGCCGCGGGCCACGCCGACGAACTGGCCGCCCGGGGCCGTGACCACGAGCGCCACCTGGAACACCTGGCCCGCGACCTCCTCGCCGGCGCGACCCCGGACGTCCTGCTGGCCTCTGTTCAACGGGCCGGGTGGCAGCCTCCGGTTTCGCTGACCGCCGTCTTGCTGCCCGCCGCCCAGGCCCGGCCTGCCTACCGCGCGCTCGACCCGAGCACCCTCGTCCTCGACGATCTGCCGGACGCCTTCGGCGTGCTGCTCGTCCCCGATGCCGACCGGCCACATCTCTTGCGGCAGCTGACCGACCGCACCGCCGTGGTCGGCCCGGCCCGGCCATGGACTCGTGCATCCGCCTCGTACGCACGAGCCGCACGCGCGCGCTCCCTCTCCTCCGATATCCGCGATACCGAGGACCACCTGCCCGAGCTGGTGCTGAGTGCCGACGTGGACGCGTTCGCAGACCTGCGGGCCCGAGCCCTCGCACCGTTGCGGACCTTGCCTGTCACGACCGCACGGCGGCTGGAGGAGACGTTGCGGGCGTGGCTGCTTCACCAGGGCAGGCGGGACGATGTGGCGGCGGCGTTGTTCGTCCATCCCCAGACCGTCCGGTACCGGATGACGCAGCTGCGGGAGCTGTTCCCGGATCTCGCATCGCCACACCGGGTCCTCGAGCTGACGCTGGCGGTCGGTCTTCGGGTCAGCTGACGCGTACTTCGACCGTCCGCGACCGGGTTCGCGAGACCGGGGCAGCGAGGGCGTGCCACCCGCCTGGTGAGCCGGGCCCGGTCCGCGACTGGTCCGGAGCAGCCGGTCTGGAGCGGGAGAGGAGCGGGAGGAACCGGGAGGAACCAGAAGAATGGACACCCGTGTCGAGCAGGTCGCGCCGACGGCGCCTGACGGGCGAAAGCCCAGGTCAGGCGCCGTCATGCGCCTAAAAGAAGCCGAGCTTCTTTGGGGAGTAGCTGACCAGCATGTTCTTCGTCTCCTGATGGTAGGGATCGTCCACTCTTCGTCCGCGCGGCCTGGCACCAGGCGGCCGGCACTCTCCCATTGCTCGGCGAGCTCGCTGAAGCGGTTCCACCTCGGGGCGCAGAACCGTTTCGCCCCTGGGGTGGCCCAGGCCGGTGACGGGCGTCAGGGCGAGCCGAAACGCTGACAGTCCACACACGGGTGATCGCAAGTGTCTCGTGGCGCCGTGACTCCGGCTGGGTAGACAGGGTCGCCCACACGCAGGCCGTGGGGGATGTCGGCGACTCCCCCGAGGCGGAACTCTGTGCCGGGCACCCACCAGAGGCGGGCAAGGTGGTTCAGATGTGTGGCCAGCGCGACCAGCGGATGATGCGCCCGCGTCGCTTGAAAGCACATGAGCACCTCGGTTCCGGTAGTGGGCCAGGGAACACAGCTCCCCGACTCCGGGGCGCACCACATGAAGTGGCCCAGGTCGGCGATGGTGACGAACTTGGGCCACTCCTCTGGCGGGCGATTTCGGCACCAGTCCTCGATCCAGCTGGTCACTGTCTTCACCCGCTTCGACGTCGAGCTATAGGCGAACACCCCACCTGAGGTCGGGACGTGGTCGACCTGCCCGGTGCTGGCGGGGAACCGAAGGTGATGGACTTCGGCCCGACGACGTCGCGGGGCAGTCTGGACGTCCGCGATGGACTGCATGGCGGCGTCCAGGACTCCGCCGTTCAGCACGCTCTTCACCTCAATCGCGGTGTGGACCGCTGACGGATCGATGTAGACCCGTCCGTCGTCCTTGAGTGTCCGGTGGGGCTCGACGCGGGGGTCTGCCAGAACGACGTCCTGCTGGCGGAACCAAGCGCCCGTGCTGGAGTCCTCGACGCCGGCGCGCTTGTAGATCGTCGCCTGTCTTTGGATGTACTTGCCGACCACCGACCTCACCGCGTATTCGCGTTCATTGCCCTGATCGGTGGGGTGCCGCAGCGTCGATGTCTCTTTGAAGCTTTCATCCATAAACATGGCGTCACGCACGAAACCATCCAGGATGTCCAGCTCGGCGCTCATGCTCCCCCCACTTGATCGCGGTTCCAAGCGGGAGCGTATCGGTGGGTACTGGCTGGCAGGGCCGGCTTGCCGGCCTGTATCGGCCGTGCAAGGTGCTTGCTGCTGGGCCCATATGCGCGCCGCAGCGCCGCTGGGCCAGCCGGCGTTCCGGCCCGCTCCACCCCACAGAAGGCAACATCACCCTCCACGATCGAGTCAAAGTTTCGCGCAACGCGCCCTGCCCGCCCTGCTCACCGCCTAGCGTCAGGCCGGGATCGACCGGGTCGGCGGTGCACTGGCGTGAGCGCTGCTGAGGCTGCACTCGAACGAATGGACTGGAGTGCGATGGCGGCGGCACTGGACATGACAGCGGCACCGGAACTGGCAGTGCTGCGGGCTCTGGAGCGAGCGGGAAACCGGATGTTCCCACGCTCCGAACGGGCCAGACTCAAAGACGTCCCGCCGTGGGAGATCTACATCCACCTGCCAGCGGATCCCAGTCGCCTCGACGCCCTGCTCACTGGTGTGTGGGATCTACCCGCCGTAGCAGGATTTTCGGAGGATCTCATCTCTGCTCTGGACTCTTACACCCGAACTCTGCTGGTCTCTGGCCACGCGTTCGACCGAGACGATTTGCGGCGAGTCCTGGCACGCCCCTGACAGCGCTCCTCGGGCAGGTTGACGATGAGACGTTGGACCGGTTCGAGACCCTTCACGATTGCTACCTCACTGGTGCCGGAGCCCGGCCTGCGGGGCCCGCTTCGGGGCGGCGGTCCGGCGGGGTGCCGTTCGCAGCCCGGTCGTGCGGCGGTGCGCGGGCGCGGTGTGCCGGCGTTCACCGCTGTGGGGGCGGTCCGCTGCCGCGCCTTGGTGGGGGCCGGGTCGCTGCTCCGGTTGGGGAACGGGGCCGGCGGCCGGTGAGGCGGGTGCAGGGCGGCGATGGTGATGATCTTCTGCCCCTCCTGGCACGTGCCGCGGACCGGGCGCTGCTGGGCTTCGCCCCCGCGGATCTGCGGGAGCATCGAAGGTTGATCAAGCAGGTCAGATGCGCCTTCTGAGTGTCACCGGATGGGTGAAATGTGTAGGCCCGCACCTGGGCGCGGGCAGCAATCGTCTCCTTCGTCGCTGAACGGGGCCAGAAGGGGATGCAGGCCGCGCAGGTCCGACCCGAGTAGGTCCCGCACCTTACTGGGGGTGGGTCTGGGCTCGGCCCCACCCCTGCCTTCCCCGTTCATCGGCCCAGCAACGGCGGCAGCTCAGCCTTCCTGGCCACTACGTGGGGGAGCCGCGACGTCCTCGACACCACCCTCGTCCACCCCGACCTGGTCGCCGAGGTCAGCGCCGACCGCACCATCGACCACGGCGGCGTCTACCGCCACCCTTCACCGTTCCCCAGTCCGGCTTTCACTTGCTCGTTCGAGTGAATGCGGCGTGCTTGCGGCATGGCGCCGGGCTGTCGGCCGGGCGTGACGGTGGACTGCGGCCGGGTCAGGCGACCGTCCTGCGCGGAAGCCACCGCCCGACGCCCGGTTGGCGGGCTGACCATCCGTTCGAGTGGGAGACGCAGTGGCTGACACGATCAAGATCGCAATCGTCGGTCCGAAGACCGGCCCGGTGACCCAGTACGGCGACATTCAGTTCACCGGCGCCAAGCAGGCCATCAAGGACATCAACGCCAAGGGTGGCGTCGACGGCAAGATGCTGGAAGCCAAGGAATACGACGACGCCGCCGACCCGAAGCAGGCAGTCGCCGTCGCCAACAAGGTCGTCAACGACGGCGTGAAGTTCGTCATCGGACACCCCACCTCGGACTGCGCCCAGCCGGCATCGGACATCTACGAGGACGAGGGCATCGTCATGATCACGCCCGCCGCCACCTCGCCCGAGATCACCGCCCGTGGCTACAAGCTGATCTTCCGCACCCTCGGCCTCGACAGCGCCCAGGGCCCGGCGGCCGGCAACTACATCGCCGAGCACGTGAAGCCGAAGGTCGTCGCCGTTCTCCATGACAAGCGGCAGTACGGCGAAGGCGTGGCCACCGCGGTCAAGCAGACGCTGGAGGGCAAGGGCGTGCAGGTGGCCGTCTTCGAGGGCCTGAACGCCGGCGACAAGGACTTCACCTCGATCATCCAGAAGCTGAAGCAGAACAACGTCGACTTCGTGTACTGGGGAGGCTTCCACCCCGAGCTCGGCCTTCTCCTGCGCCAGGCCCAGGAGAAGGGCTTGAAGGCCCGCTTCATGGCCGCCGAGGCCTGCGCCAACGACTCGGTCTCCCAGATCGCCCAGGGCGCGGCCGAGGGCCTGCTGGTCACCGCCCCCAAGGCGTTCCACATGGACCCCGCGAACAAGGCCATCGTCGACGCGATCAAGGGTGACGGTAAGGACCCCAGCGGCCCCTACGTCTTCCTCTCCTACTCCGCGGTCCAGCTGATCGCCGAAGCCATCAAGAAGGCCGGTAACCCGGACACCGACAAGGTCGCCGAGGAGATCCACAACGGCACCTTCCGCACCCCGACCGGCGACCTGTCCTTCGACATGAACGGCGACCTCAAGACCTTCAAGTTCGTGGTCTACGAGTGGCACTTCGGCAAGCCGAAGACCGAGGTCTCCCCCCAGTAGGAGCCAGGCACCGGTCCGCCTGGACCAGCCTGCGCCACATCGGCGGGTGTCCCGGGTCTCACGTCTCGGCCCAGGGGCACCCGCCTTCCGTTTCCCCGGTGCCTTTCACGCGCTGCTGGTCGGCGCTGGCCGTTTTCGCGTTCACAGCCAGGGCCTGGTGTGCAGTGGCGTTTCGCCGGTGAACCGGCGTGCTCGGGCGGGTGAACCCGGCCGACACGGGCTGTTGCTGACGGTGTGGGGCCGGTAGAACCGGCCCATGATGATCACGAAGCGGTCCGCTGTCGCGTCCGCCGAACAGCCAGTCGTGTCCGGCCCAGGGGGCAGACGCCCGGTCGATAGGGTTTCCGGTGAGCGAAATTGGCGCGTTACGAATGGAAGGTGACGGAATGTCGGACGCAGCGAAGCGGCGCATCTTCGCGATGCTGGATGTCGACGGTGACGGTGTGATCACCGAGGCCGAATACCTCGCCCGGGTCGAACGGGCAGCCACCGCCTGCAACCGCGACCCCGATCACCCCCTGGTCGCTGTGGCCCGCGCGGCCCACAGGGAAGTCTTCCGGCAGATGGACGCAGACGCTGACGGCGGTGTCACCTTCGACGAGTATCGCGCCTGGGCCGGGCACGAGGCCTTCGAGGAGTCCTGCCGGCCCGCCCTCGGCTCCCTCTTCGACCTCGCCGACCACGACGGTGACGGACGTGTGACCCGTGGCGAGTTCACCCGGCTGCGCGCAGCGACAGGCAACAGCGCCGAGGGCGCGGATGCCGCGTTCACCGCCTTCGACACCGACGGCGACGGCACCGTGGAACGGTCCGTCTACCTGGCCGCGATCCACGACTTCCTCACCACCGGCCACTCCGCCATGGCCGACGCCTACCCCGGCACCCACACCGACGACCGGGAACCCGCCACCCACTGACCTGCGGCAGCCACACGCGAGCACCCCCGCCCACACCTGCCTTTCAGACGGGCGGCTCCGGGGGATGGGGTCGTGGCGGACGCTGATGAGCACTGTCAGGAGTGGGTGGGTTTGCGCGTCTGCGCTGAACACGGTGACGCGGGGCCACTCGAACCGCTCGGACAGGAGAAGGCAGCGAGCCCGGCCTGGTCCTCGATGGCGAACTGGTCGTCTGGGACACCGAGGCGGGCCGGTTGTCGTTACCTACCGAAGCAGTTCCGGGCAGGCAGGCGAGCGGTCGTACTTCTTCGACACGCTGGCGCGGTACCAGCGGGCGCGGGACGCGGCGGGGTTGATGTCGTCGTCGATCAGCCAGCTGGTCAACCCTGTGATCGAGCTGTGCGAGTACTACGACATCGTGCCGTGGCACCGCGTTGGACTGCTACTTCGCGCGTCCGGGCGAAGACGCGATCCTGCTGCACGATGCCGAGTCGGCCTGACGGGGATCCGCTCGGGCTCCCAGACGCCGTCCCCGGCACGGTCGCCTCCAAGGAGGCATCCGGATCGGGTCCCGGCTGACCGTGCCCCTGGAGTGTCGTGGGCCACGCCTTGTGGTTTCGGCCGCCTGTGACGCGGTGTTGGGCGCCCCGGGGCCTTCACGCTCCGCTCCTTCGTGGGTACGCTCCGTGCGTCATGGTGGGGTCCAAGTGGAGCCCGGACTCGGGGGGATGCTTCGTGATCGAGCAGGCGTACGTTAAGGCCGGCGACAAGCCCACGCCGGCGCTCAAGGACATCAGGGACCGGATCGCGAAGGCGGTGGACGCGACGGAGGGCAGCACCGGCCTCAAGCGCCTCGCGTGCTGGCTGCAGATGCCGGTCGATTCCGCGTTCGGGAAGATGATGGACAGCAACTGCCAGGGGCGCGCCAAGGCGGTCGGCGCTCTGCTGAGCCCCGGGAAGGACGGGCTCTTCACGCCCGCCGACCTCGGGTCGGTGCTCAGTGCCTCGGCCGCGTGGACCGGCATCGACACGGCCCTGAAGGCCGAGCGCGCCGTGTACGTCAACGGCCCGGCCGAGCACGTGGGCGGGGCCAAGAGCAAGTTCACCAGCGGATTCCACGTGATCGTCTTCCTGGCCGTCGGGAAGGACGCCGACGACCGCGTCTACTACCTCGGCCTCGACCCGGACGTCAGCGCCACGACGGAGTCCCGTGCGGCGTGGAAGGCACTGGTCGCGGGGGAGCCCGAGACGAAGCCGGAGGAGTTCACCGCGGCGAAGAGCCTGGAGGTCGTCAAGTCGATGATCCTCGGCGACGAGGAGGGCGGCTTCGGCCCGCTGGTCCGCAAGTACTACGTCGACACCACCGCGAAGTTCCCCAAGATCAACCGCTTCGGCTGAGCGCGTCCGGCGCCGTCGAACACGACTTGACCGGGACGGGGTGCGAGCTCGGCGGAGTCCGCACCCCGAGGCCGACATACGCGGTCAGCGTGGCAACGGCGATGAGCTCGGGCAGGGCGAGCGCGAAGGTGCCCTCCACGATCACGAGCGGAGCTGCGGCGTGCTCGCCGATCGCGGCCTTGATGCGGACGCTGTCCAGGGCGAGCGGGTCGCTGAAGTCGACAACCCGACGCGGCCGTCGACCGTGCCGAGCAGGGTGCGGATCGGAGACCCCTGTTTCGGCGGGGACGATCGCGGTGCCGAAGGCTCGAAACGGCCGCGAACCCGACAGGGATGCGGGCAGAGAAGGAACAGCTGCGCCCGGGTTCCTGAATGTTCGACGTCAAGAATCCAGGAACCCGTCCGCTTCCGCCTTCGACCTCTTGCAGCACGACGGCCAAGAGCTCCTCACCCGCCCGTACGCAGAGCGGCGCGCACTGCTGGAGAACCTGTTCACCGAGCACGCCCTCACGGCCCCATGGACGCTCTGCCCGCAGACGACGGACCTGCCGAGGCGAGGGAGCGACTTCAGTCTTGGACGGACGTGTCGGGCGTGGAGGGGATCCTCGGCAACGCCACCGGTCCAGGCCGTCCCCTGAACGGGCGATCGTTGTCCTTGACCCGCCGGCCGAAGACACCCCCATCGGAGGAGCCCGCAGCGGCACTCTTCTGAGAACAAGATCGCCGCTGCCTGTGCCGGGCAGCGGCGATGCTGATCACGCCCGATGGACGTCACTTCGGCCCGTTGCTCAGCGCGTTCAGGGGACCAGAAATCGACCAGGCAGGCGCTGCCGAGCTCAACTGCCTTCCAGGACCCTTGGACGGTCAGGACCGCGATCGAGGCGGTTGGGAACCCCCTGCGGCTGATCCGCGCCTGCGCGTCGCCCTCGGAGTCGCCCGCAAGGGTGTCCGCGACGCAGCAGGATCAATCGGCGGGTGGTGTCAGCAGCCATGCGGCCAAGCTGCATACTCCGCAGTCGTGCGGTCACAATACGTGGGGATGGCGCGTGCCGTCCGACTCCCGGAAGCGACCCTTTCCGGGAGCAAGGCCGAAGTGGGCATCGGCCTGTCCGCCCAGACCCCGAAGGTCCTCACCGTGGAGGCCGTGCAGGCAACCACCGTCGTGATCACCATGGGCTGCGGCGACACCTGCCCCGTCTTCCCCGGTAAGAGGTACCTCGACTGGAAACTCGACGACCCCGCCGGCCAGGGCGTCGAGGCCGTGCGCCCGATCCGCGACGAGACGAGCAGCGCGTCCGCGGCCTGCTCGCCGAACTCCTGCACGCGCAGGCCTGAGGCCGCCGCCGCTCGCCGCCCCAACGGCCCTGCCAGGGGCGCGGCCCTGGGCCCGCCGTTCTTTCTCAACAGGTCGTACAGTTCCGCGCCCGGGCACCCGTGGGAGGGCGTGCGCTTCTCCGCGACGCGGGGGAGCCGCGACATCCTGGACACCACCCTCGTCCACCCCGCTCTGGTCGCCGAGGTCGGCGCCGATCGCGCCATCGACCGCGGCGGCGTCTACCGCCACCCGCTCCGGTTTCAGCGGCTGCGCCTGGACGTCGGGCTCGAGGACGTACCCCGGTTCGGCGAGGGCCCGGTCGCGGCCGCCGGGTGAGCGGCCGCGGAGCCGGTTGGGGCTGGCGGCTGGACAGCCCCTGGCCTTCGTTTTCGATGCGGGGTACGGGCCGCGGGCCGGCACTGCGCGGGGGAACCTGCGGTGCCCGTCCGCAGTCCTGGGGAGGGGGTTAGGGGACGACGATGGAGAAGGAGGCGTCTTCGTAGACGCCGGGCTTGCCGGTGATGACGAGGAAGGTGTCGGTGCGGGTCCCGCACGAGGGGTGCGGCCACATCGAGATCCGGATGTCGTATTCGAAGCTGATGTACTGCAGGGTGGCGGTGGGGACGAGCTTGCGGATGTCGAGGTCCTTGTCCTCCAGCTCGACGCAGTAGTGGCCCGCCGCGGGCTTGGTGACGGCTTCGATGCCCTTGGACCGGTTGACGCTGCCGTTGGCGTTGACCACGGCCGCGGCCTGCGCGTAGGGGGCGGTCACCTTCGCGGAGCCCGGGGGTGCGGCCACCGCTGTTCCCGCCCAGCTTCCGCCGGCGAGGAGTCCGAGGGCGACGCTGGTCCACACGGCTGCGCGGGTCTTCTTGCTCATGGGCATGTGCAGTTCTTCCCCTCTGTGGTGGTGCCGGCGGCCTCCCCGGGCCGTCGGCACAACGAAGCTAGGGGCGCCGCCACGGCCTTCATGGTCCTCACGCGGTGAAACCACCGGTTGAGGGGGCGCGGGAGGTGCTCGTGCCGGACCGAGGCGCGCCTTCGGCGCTTGGGGTGGGGGCTTCCACGGGCGGGGTGTGCTCCGGAGGCGGGGACGGGCGGCGGGTGTGCAGTGGCGTTTCGCCGGTGAATCGGGCGCTCCGGGAGGGTGAACCCGCCTCTGCAGGGCTGTCCTTGGCCGCGTTGCAGCGGATACGACCGGCACATGATGATCATGATGCGGTCCGCTGTCGCGCTGCCGCTCTTGCCCTGACCCTGTCTCTGCCCGCTGCCGCGCACGCGGCCGAACAACCCGCCGTGCCGGCCGCGGCCGCTGTGCCGCAGGTGTTGCCGATCGGGGTCGCGGTCTCCGCGCTCACGCGCGCCACCGGGGACCGGACCGGGTACCAGCGCTCCAGCTTCCGGCACTGGAACACCGGCGCGAACCCCTCCGACGGCTGCAACACCCGCGCCGAGGTCTTGATCGCGGAGGCGGTCCAGGCGCCGGAGGTCGGTCCGGGCTGCACCCTGACCGGGGGACTGCGGTGGAGCTACAGCTCGCTGCCCTGTGCGGGATCCTCGACTGTTCCCCAGCTGACCTGATCGAGGTAAAGGCAGTCCACCGGCAGACGGCGAAACCAGTGGCCTCCGGTGAAGCCGTGGACCGAGCCGTTGCTCCGCCCTCGCGCAGCGTCCGGGTACGGAGCCCGGCGGGCCTGTGAGCGGCCGCCCGGTCCCGGCGGCGGCGGGGGAGGGTCGCGGGCGCGGTGGACGCGGTCCAGCTCTCGAAGAAGTCCGCGTCACGTACCGGGTCTCGTCCGCCCGCCGCCCACGCCGTCGGGCCCGGGCCGGTCCGCGATCAGCGGCCCCAGCGCAGGGCCGCCGTCTGCACGGGCGCGTCCCACAGCCGGAGCAGTTCCTCGTCGGCCCGGCACAGCGTCACCGAGCACCCGGGCATGTCCAGCGAGGTGACGTAGTTGCCCACCAGTGTCCGGGCCACCGGCACACCCCTCGCCTCCAGGACCCGCGCCACCTCGGCGTGGAACCCGTACAGCTCCAGCAGCGGCGTCGCGCCCATCCCGTTGACCAGGGCCAGGACCGGACCGTCGGCGGGGGCCACCGCGGCCATGTCCTCCAGTACGGCCCCCACCGAGAACTCCGCGATCTCCCGCGCCGTCATCATGGCGCGGCGCTCCCGGCCGGGCTCGCCGTGGATGCCGATCCCCAGCTCCAACTCGCCGTCCGGCAGGTCGAAGGTGGGCGTGCCCTTGGCGGGTGTGGTGCAGGCGCCCAGTGCCACGCCGAAGCTGCGCGAGGCCTCGTTGACCTGCCGCGCGAGCGCGGCGACCCGCTCCAGCGGGGCGCCCTCCTCCGCCGCGGCCCCGGCGATCTTCTCGACGAAGAGCGTGGCCCCCGTGCCGCGCCGCCCGGCCGTGTACAGGCTGTCGGTCACGGCGACGTCGTCGTTGACCAGGACGCTCTCGATCTGGATCCCGTCCTCCTCGGCGAGCTCGGCGGCCATGTCGAAGTTGAGGACGTCCCCGGTGTAGTTCTTGACGACGAACAGCACACCCTGCCCGGAGGCGACGGCCTTGGCCGCCCGCAGCATCTGGTCGGGCACGGGGGAGGTGAACACCTCGCCCGGGCAGGCGGCGGACAGCATCCCGTACCCGACGAATCCGGCGTGCAGGGGTTCGTGCCCGGAGCCTCCGCCGGACACCAGGCCGACCCGCCCGCCCTCGCGCGCGTCACGCCGTACGACGACCCGCCCCTCCACGTCCACGTCCAGGTCGGGATGGGCGGCGGCCAGCCCGCGCAGGGCGTCGGCGACCACGGTCTGCGGACTGTTGATCAGCATGTTCATCGGGTGCCTCCCGGATACGACAGGCGGACGAGTGGCCAAGCGCCCCCGTGGCCCGGACGGGCCCCACGGCCCCGGACGGCCCTACGACCCCGGATGGCCCTACGACCCCGTACGGTCCCGCGGCCCCGGACGGGCGGGCGCGTGCGGTGAGCGCACGCCCTGCACCGCGCACGCCCCACCCCCAGTGTGCCGTCCTTCCGGGCAGGGCACATCCGCCAGGACTTCCGTTCCCGGCCCCGGAAGAGTTACGAGCTGCGGTCAGCGGGAAAGATCCCAATACTGGACCGGCGGCCCGTCGAGCGCGGGCGCACCGTGCAACGTACCTTCAGAGGACTCGGGGCAGTCGAAGTCGGCCGTCGTGCCGGCGGGAAGCGGAACCCATGACTGAGCGCCTCAAGGGACATGGTCTGGTCGGCGAGCTCTCCGCCGAATTCGCCGGCACCATGATCCTCATTCTCTTCGGTTGTGGCGTGGTGGCCCAGGTGGTCGCCGGCGGGGCCTTGACGGACCCCGCGGGCGGCCTCGGAAACCACGACAGCATCGCCTGGGCCTGGGGTCTCGCCGTGACCCTGGGCGTCTACGTCGCGGCACGACTCAGCGGTGCCCACCTCAATCCGGCGGTCACCCTCGCACTGGCGGCCTTCAAGGGCTTCCCGTGGCGCAGGGTGGCTCCCTACATGGTGGCCCAGGTGGCCGGCGCCTTCGTCGCGGCCCTCATCATCCGGTGGAACTACTCCGAGGCACTGGCCAAGGCCGACCCCGGTCACACCATCAAGACGCAGGGCGTCTTCTCCACGCTCCCGGCCAACGGCAACCCCAACCTGCCGGTCACCGAATGGGGCGCCCTGCGGGACCAGATCATCGGCACGGCGCTCCTGCTCCTGCTGATCCTCGCGGTCACCGACCTGCTGGGCACGCCCCCCGGCGCCAACCTGGCCCCGTTCATCGTCGGCCTGATCGTCGTGGCCATCGGCATGGCCTTCGGCACCAACGCCGGATACGCGATCAACCCCGCCCGTGACTTCGGACCCCGCCTGGCGAGCTTCCTCACCGGCTACGGCGGGGCGTGGCGTGATCAGTACGGGCACTTCTACTTCTGGGTGCCCATCATCGGCCCGTTCATCGGTGGCCTGCTGGGCGCGGTCATCTACAAGACCTTCATCGGCAGGTACCTGCCCACCGCCGAACCGGAGCCCGCGGGACGGGTCCCCGCCCCGGACGAGAGCTGACCGGACCGCCGGGGCGGGCCGGAGACGGCCCGCCCCCGCACCACAGCCCGTACGGGCCCCAATCGCCTAGAGAGGCGGCACGCCATGGCTGACTTCGTCGGCGCGGTGGACCAGGGGACCACCAGCACCCGATTCATGATCTTCGACCACGCAGGCAACGAGGTGGCGAGGCACCAGTTGGAACACTCCCAGATCCTGCCCCGCTCGGGCTGGGTCGAGCACGACCCCGTGGAGATCTGGGAACGCACGAACTCGGTGATGCAGAACGCGCTCCGGCACGGCAACCTGTCCGCCGCCGACCTGGCGGCCATCGGCATCACCAACCAGCGCGAGACGACGGTCGTATGGGACCCGCGCACCGGTCGCCCCTACTACAACGCCATCGTCTGGCAGGACACCCGCACCGACTCCATCGCGGCGGCGCTGGAGCGCTCGGGCCAGGGCGACGTCATCCGCCGCAAGGCGGGCCTCCCACCGGCCACCTACTTCTCCGGCGGCAAGATCCAGTGGATCCTGGAGAACGTCGACGGGGTGCGCGAGGCGGCCGAACAGGGCCACGCCCTCTTCGGCAACACCGACTGCTGGGTGCTGTGGAACCTCACCGGCGGACCCGACGGCGGCGTCCACGCCACCGACGTGACCAACGCCAGCCGCACCATGCTCATGGACCTGGAGACCCTCGACTGGGACGACGAACTCCTCGGGTTCTTCGGCGTTCCCCGGTCCATGCTCCCCACCATCAACCCGTCCTCCCACCCGGAGGCGTTCGGACGGACCCGTACCTCCCGTCCGCTGCGCGAGGCCATCCCCATCACCGGAGTCCTCGGCGACCAGCAGGCGGCCACCGTCGGGCAGGTCTGTTACGCACCCGGCGAAGCCAAGAACACCTACGGCACCGGCAACTTCCTGGTGCTCAACACCGGCACCGAACTGGTCCGTTCCCAACACGGCCTCCTCACCACCGTGGCCTACCAGTTCGGGGACAGCCCGGCCGTCTACGCACTGGAGGGATCCATCGCCGTCACCGGCTCGGCGATCCAGTGGCTGCGGGACCAACTCAAGATCATCAAGGATGCGTCCGAGAGCGAACGCCTCGCCCGCACCGTCGAGGACAGCGGAGGCATCTACTTCGTACCCGCCTTCTCCGGCCTCTTCGCACCGTACTGGCGCTCCGACGCCCGCGGCGCGATCGTCGGGCTCGCCCGCTACCACGACAGCGGCCACCTGGCACGGGCCGCCCTGGAAGCCATCTGCTACCAGAGCCGCGACGTGGTGGACGCCATGGAACGGGACTCGGGCGTCCACCTCGACGTCCTCAAGGTGGACGGCGGCGTGACCGCCAACGACCTGTGCATGCAGATCCAGGCCGACGTCCTCGGCGTACCGGTCAGCCGCCCCGTCGTCGCCGAGACGACCGCGCTCGGCGCCGCGTACGCCGCCGGACTGGCCACCGGCTTCTGGCGCGACACGGACGAACTGCGCACGCACTGGCAGGAGTCCAAGCGCTGGCAGCCCGAATGGTCCGAAGAACAGCGCGAGGAGGGATACGCGGGCTGGAAGAAGGCGGTGGAGCGCACGCTCGACTGGGCCACGGTCGAATAGTCCAGCACGAGCAGTTCAGCACGAGCGGTGCGGCCGGCGGCGTCGGCCGCACCGCATCGGGCCGTCCCCTGCGGCCCGCGGCACGAGGAGGAGACCATGGCGACCACGGCGACCACAGGGGGTACGGGGGGTACGGCGGCCCTGTCGCCCGGAGCGCGGGCGCGGGCCCTCGTGGCCATGGGAGAGGACGAACTCGACGTCCTGGTCGTCGGAGGCGGCGTCGTGGGCGGCGGAGCGGCCCTGGACGCCGCGACCCGGGGACTGGCCGTCGGCATCGTCGAAGCCCGCGACTGGGCCTCCGGCACGTCCAGCCGCTCCAGCAAGCTCATCCACGGAGGCCTGCGCTACCTGGAGATGCTCGACTTCCGCCTCGTCGCCGAAGCCCTCGGCGAACGCGGACTCCTCCTGCGCTACCTCGCCCCGCACCTGGTCCGCCCGGTGCCGTTCCTCTACCCCCTCACGCACCGGATCTGGGAGCGGCCGTACGTCGGCGCGGGCGTGCTGATGTACGACGCCATGGCCGCCGCCTCCGGCACCACCGGAGGCCTGCCCCACCACCGCCACCTGCTGAAACGGCAGGCCCTGCGCGAAGCGCCCGCACTGCGCTCCGACGCCCTCGTCGGCGCCGTCCAGTACTGGGACGCCCAGGTCGACGACGCCCGCCACACCATGTCCCTCGTTCGTACCGCAGTCTCCTACGGAGCCCTGGCGGCCAACCGAACCCGCGTCGACCGCTTCCTGCGCCAGGGCGAACGCGTCGTCGGCGCCGTCGTCACCGACCTGGAGACCGGCGATGAGACCGAGGTCCGCGCCCGCCAGGTCATCAACGCCACCGGTGTGTGGACCGACGAGACGCAGGCGATGGCCGGCACCCGGGGACAGTTCCACGTCCGCGCCTCCAAGGGCGTCCACCTGCTGGTTCCCCGCGACCGGATCAACTCCCGCACGGGGCTGATCCTGCGCACCGAGAAGAGCGTCCTGTTCGTGATCCCCTGGGGACGGCACTGGATCATCGGGACCACCGACACCGACTGGACCCTCGACAAGGCGCACCCGGCCCTCAGCTCGGAGGACGTCGCCTACCTCCTGGAACACGTCAACGCGGTGCTGACCACGCCCCTCGCCCCCGAGGACGTCGAGGGGGTCTACGCGGGCCTGCGCCCGCTCCTGTCGGGGGAGGCCGCCGAGACCAGCAAACTCTCCCGGGAACACCTCGTCGCCCACCCGGTCCCCGGGCTGGTCGTGGTGGCCGGCGGCAAGTACACCACCTACCGGGTGATGGCCAAGGACGCGGTCGACGAGGCGGCCCGGGGCCTGGACGAGAAGGTCCCGGAGTGCGCCACGGAACGCGTCCCGCTGGTCGGCGCCGACGGTTACTCCGCCCTCTGGAACTCCCGGCACCGGCTGGCCGCGGACTCCGGACTGCACGTCGCCCGGATCGAGCACCTGCTGAACCGGTACGGCTCCCTGATCCACGAACTGCTCGCCCTGGTCGCGGACGATGCCTCGCTCGGAGAACCCCTCCCGAGCTCCGACGACTACCTCCGGGTCGAAGCCGTCTACGCGGTCACCCACGAGGGGGCCCGGCACCTCGAGGACGTCCTCGCCCGACGCACGCGGATCTCCATCGAGTCCTGGGACCGCGGGGTCGACGCGGCGCGGACCGTCGCCGAACTGATGGCGCCCCACCTGGGCTGGGACCGGGCACACCAGGACCGCGAGGTCGACCACTACGAGAAGCGCGTGGCCGCCGAACGCGAGGCCCAGCTCCAGCCGGACGACCGCACCGCCGACGCGGTGCGCCTGGGAGCCCCCGACATCGTCCCGGTGGGCGGCCCCTGACCCCGCCACCGGACACGGGAAGAGGAGGTCCCGGGACCGCGGCCCCGGGACCTCGTGTCGACCTGATGGTCACTGCCGGGCCATGTGCATGCGCATCTCGCTGTCCGCGTCGGTGATGAGTTCGCCCGACAGGTCGATGGTCACGGTGTGGAGTGCGCCGGTGAACCGGAAGGGTGGCCGGTAGTCGGGGGTCACCGGCTGGCCGGGGTTGGCGCCGCAGGTCATCCCGCCGGGGTTGAACATGACGGGGGTGGTCACCGGGAACTCGGCCACCGCGACACCGTGTACAGGGCCCGCGAGACGTAGTTGTGGACGTACGTCAGCCTGCCGTCCTTGATGTAGAAGCTCCAGCCGCCGGCCATCGAACCCTGGCTCATGAGCACGCCTTCGGCGCCGTCGGCGGGGATCTCCACATCGGCGGTGATGCTGTGCGGACGGTTGAGCACCCTGGGGGCGACGGAGGGCGGCAGCGACTGGGTGCCGGGCCGGAACGTAGCTGGTCCGTGCCTTGCCGATCTGCGGACGTTCCGTCGACATCCGCGCCAGTGCGCTTCCGTCGATCGGGAGCACCCCGTACTTGCCGGCCTCCACGTACCACAGGGAAATCAGCTCACGGGGACCGCTGAGACCCGGCGACCCCCGCCGGCCGGCCGGCCCGTCGGCGTGGGCCGCGGCGGCCGGCTCTTCCCTCCCTGTCACCGGGGTGGCGGCTCGTGCCCTCCTGCCTGCGCCGTGCTTCGGCCGGCCCCGTTCCCCGCGAGGAATTCCGCCACGGCCAGTGCGAAGAGGAGCACGAGTGCGATGCCGAGGATGACCCAGCCGGTCGGGTAGCTCCACAGGAAGACGGTCAGCACCGCCGCGGCGACCAGGATCCAGGTGATCCAGCCGCGGTGGCGGCGGACGAACGGGCCCACCGGGCCGGTCCGCATGCCCGCGTGGTCCGCCGTGGAACGCAGGGCCCCGATGCCCGAGTGCCACATCTGCTGTACGAAGGTCGCCGAGCGGCCGCGGCCGGTCAGCCAGGCGGCCAGCGCGACGACCACGCCGAGCACCACGGCCATCCGGACCGTCGTACGGAGGAAGTGCGTCATCGCGTCGTAGATGCTTCCGGCGGCGGGCTGCGAGACGGTGTCCGGCAGCGCGTTCAGGTACACGACGCGGAAGACGGTCAGAGCGACGCCGAGCATGAGCGTGGCGAAGGCGAAGGCGAGTGCGGCGGCCACGAGAACGCGGCGGCGGTGGCGCGAGAGGAGCACGCCGGCGGCGATCAGGAGCACCGAGAGCACCGGAAGCCAGTTGCCGGCGATCTGCAGGAGGCGGAAGTAGGTCTTGACCTTCCCGATGTTGTCCGCCTGCAGGACGGTGAAGTCGGTGTGCACCTCGGGGATCTTCGCGGCCACGGTCATTCCTTCGTCGACGAGGCGCTGTTTCACCTGGTCGACGACCGGGCCGAGGTCGACGGTGACCGAGTCGTTGTTGATCTTCACGGCGCCTCCGCCGCTGCCCGTGAGGGCCTTGTCCACCGCGGTGTGGATGCGGCGGTTGGCCTCGGTCCAGATCCGCTCGAAGGTGTCGGAGGCGATGACGTCCTCCGCCTTGTCGTGGACGAAGCTGCGGACGGCGCCTTCGAGCGAGTTGCCGAGCTTGCCGAGCGCCTTCTCCAGGCGCGGCCGGTCGTCCGGCGCCACGCCTTCCAGCAGGGCCGGGAGGTCGATGTGTTCCATCACCGCGTTGGTGACCCGGTTGGCCGCTGCCGCCTGGATGTCCGGGTCGGACGCGAGCGGGGCGACCGTCTGTACGTAGCGGTCCGTGTCGCCGACCTCGCTCGACGCCCACGCCGCGACGGCTGCGAGCGGGGCGAGGACACAGCCGATGACGATGAGCAGGGCGGCGAAGAACGACCGCCACCGGTGCCGGGGCTCCCGGGCGGCCTTGTCGGCCTCCAGGGCCGCCACCCGGGAGCGCAGCTGTCGGAGTTCCGAGCGTTCCGCGTCCGTGCCCGGCTCGCGTGCGGGTTCCCCGCCGGGGGCGGTGGCACCTTCGTCCGTCATGACGCGTCCTCTCCTGCCCATAGGGGTTCACCTTGCAGCGGACCGCACGGAGCGGGCGGACGCGAGCGTTGCGCGTCCGAGCGGGTGAACGGGGCAGGCGACGGGAAGGCCCACCGGCGGTGGACCTTCCCGTCACAGGACTAGCGAGCGGAGTAACCGAAGGCCACACCGTTGGCCGGCAGGCCGCCCGAGCCGGGCTTGTACGTGGTCACGGGAGCGATCTTCCCGCCCTGGGTGACGTTGGACATCGGCAGCGCGTACAGCGCACCGGCCGCGTTCGGGCCGAAGGGCATCCCCACGTACAGGCTGGTCGCGGTGAAGTGGATGTTCTTGCCGAGCTGCTGGTTGGTCCCGGGAGTCCCGGGGATCCCGTCGCCGTCGCCCGCCTCGATCCAGCGGTCGTTCGGTCCGGCCGAGCCGGCCATGGAGAACGTGTGGATCGCGCCCGCCTTGGTCGCGGTTCCCAGCGCCTCGCCGGGCGTGCCGACCGCGAGCCGCATGGAGGCCACGGTGCTCACCGAGCCCGGGGCGGTGTTGACGGCGGTCAGCGTCTCGCCCATGCGGTCACCGGTCTCGGAGGTTCCGGAGACGTCGTCGTCCGCGGTGCCCTGCTTGAGCTCGCGCAGGTAGCTCCAGCTCCCGTCGGCCTTGATCCGGATCAGCACCACGCGGCCCGCGTTGAGCCGGTTCTCGGTGCCCACGACCACGCCCTCACCGGGCGAACCGATCGCGAGGATCGATTCGGTCGGGGCCGGGGAGCCCGTGGGCCGGAACGGTGCGATGGCCACCGCGTAGCCGAACTGGTCGCCCGCCTCGGCGTCACCGGAGATGGCGGCGCTGTCCTGGTCGAGGCCGGCCAGCGGGGCCGGGCGTCCGTCGGCGTCGAACGCGTTGGCGTCGAAGATGACGACACCGCCCGCCTTCGCCTTGGTGCCGATCGCCTCGTTGGGGGAGGCGATGGCGATGTAGTTGGCGTCCGCGGTCAGGGCGAGGCCGAAGTTGTCGTCCTTCTCGGGGTCACCGGGGACCCCGGGCTTCTCCTGGCTGATCGTCAGGCTGGTGTTGCCGTACACGTAGAAGGCGGTGCCCGCGCCGGTGAGCGTGCCGATGGCCTCGCCGGGCGAGCCGATCAGCAGGTACGGCCGGCCGGCGTCGTTGACGGCCGCCGCGAGCGACTGCCCCATCCGGTCGCCCGCCTCGGCCGTCGACGCGGCGATCGCGCCGGTGCCCGCGCCCTGCTCGAAGTGCGTGGCCTTGAGGGTGCCCGCGCCCAGGCCGCCTGCGGAGCCGTACAGGATGTCGACGAAGCCCGCGTTCGAGGCCGTACCGACGTCCTCGCTCGGAGTGCCGACCACCAGGTCGGTGAAGCCGTCCTTGTTCCAGTCGATGGTGGCGAGGCTCTCGCCGAAGTAGTCGTCCTTCTCGGATCCGCCCGGCACCCAGTCCAGGTCCTGGCTGAGCTCCGCGGTGCCCTTGCCGGCGCCGTACACGACCCGGATCAGCCCGGCGTTGGCGTTCGTGCCGACGGTGGCCTGGGTGTCGGAGATCGCGATGTCCTCGGCGCCGTCACCGTTGAAGTCGGTCAGGCCGACAGGCTTGGGGGTGTTGCCTCCGCCGCCGAGGGCCGCGCCGAGGTCGATCCGGGACGTGGTGGCACCCGTGTAGATGACGGGCCGGCCGCTGTTCTGCAGCAGGGCCGTGAGGTCCGCGACGCTCTTGGCGGGGTAGGCCTGCTTGAGCACGGCGAAGGCGCCGGCCACGTGCGGGGTCGCCATCGACGTGCCGCTCTTGGAGGCGTAGTTGCCTCCGGGCACCGAGGAGACGATGCTCGTCCCCGGGGCGAAGAGGTCGAGCAGCGGGCCCCGATTGGTGAAGCCGGACAGCTCGTCGTCGTCGGTGGTGGAGCCGACCGTGACGGCGGAGGAGATGCAGCCGGGGACGCTCACCGCGTCGGCATAGCCGTTGTTGCCGGCCGCGATCACGGTGGCGACGCCGGCCGCGAGCAGGTTGTCGACGGCGGCCTTGCGCGGGTCGGCGTCACAGGCGGCCGTGTAGTGGCCGCCGCCCAGGCTCAGGTTCGCCGCGATGACCGGCGTCCCCGCCTGCTTGATCTTCAACACCTTTTCCAGCCCGGCCAGTTGGGCGCTGGGGAAGCTGGCGACACAGGGCACTTCGCCGGCGCAGGAATCGGCCGTGTTGAACTGCGAGAAGACCTGGATCGCGATGATGTCGGCGCCGGGGGCGACACCCGTCTTCGGGGCCCCGGTGGCGCCCGTGCCCTTGCCGGCGGCGATGCCGGCCACATGGGTCCCGTGGTCGCAGGCGGTCAGGGTCGCGCACGGCCCGGAGTCGGTGTCGGCGGATCCGGGACCCTCCTGCTCGGCGGCACCGTCCGGGCAGAGGCTGGTGGCGCCCAGATCCGGATCGATCGGCGAGAAGCAGGCCTCGGCCTTGACCCGGCCCTTCAGGAACGGGTGCTGGGTGGCGACACCGGTGTCCAGAACGGCGATCGCGGTGCCCGCACCGGTCTTCCCCGACTTGGCCGCCGCGTCACCGCCGATGAGCGGGACGCTCTCGTCCAGGTTCGCCGGCTCCGGCTTGTCCTCGGTGACGGAGACCACGCCCGGCTGGGCGGCGAGCCGGTCCAGGCCCGTCTTGTCCACCTTGAGCGTGACCACCGGCAGCGACTCGAAGTCCTGCTTCGTCTCGCCCGCGGCGGCCGCCTCGGGGAGGTCCGTACGGCTCTTGGTGAGCACGTTGACGCGGATGGTGCCGGTGTCGGCGGCGCGCGCGTACAACGGCGGGTCGACGACCCCGCCCGGCAGCGCGGCCTTGACGGCGTCGGGGACGCTCGTCGGCGCGGCGGCCCGGGCCGGTATCGCGCCGAGGGTCGTGGTCATCGCGACGGCGACGACCGTGGCCCAGATCTTCTTCTTCATGGTGCCTCGGGGAGCAGGGGGCCTGGCGCGGCCCGTGGACGGGCGGGCACGGCCGGACCCGTGGACATGGGGGAAGAGGGGGTGCGAACGGGCCGGGCGGCGCTGCTTCGGCGCCACCCGGCCCGGTCCCTCCCGAAGGCGTGAACCTCAGGAGGTCGTGCGAGGGAACATCAGGAGTCCGCGCCCGTCATCAGGTGGCGTTCGCGCCGTTCTTGGCCCGCCCGAAGATCGTCACCGCGCCGTAGTACGTGTTGGCGAGGGAGCGGCAGGTGCTCTTCCAGAAGTAGCCGGGGCAGGTCTTGCTGTAGAGCGTGCTGTAGAACACGGCGTCCACGGCCAGCCCCTTGTTGCGCGACAGGTAGTACTTGTAGCCCTTGTACGAGTTGCCGATCAGGCCGTAGCCGTAGTCGTGCATGTCGCAGGCGGGGACGAAGTTGTAGCCGAGCGGCTTGTCGGGCGCGGTGGTGCAGTGGTCGTGGTCGATGCCCCGGACCCAGTAGCCGGTCTTGGTCTGCTCCCACCTGGGCGAGTGCCAGCCGTAGTGCGCCACCTTGGCGGTGCAGCCGGTCTTCCAGTAGTACATCCAGTGCCGCGCCCAGCTGCACTTCGACGGGTACGACGTCGGGTCGGTGATCTCGCCGCCGGGGAAGTCCGATGCGGGCGGCGGGGTGGTGACGCCGGTGCCGTCGGCGTCGCCCTCGACGGGCAGGCCCGGGGTCGGGACGGCCTCGCCGTCGAGGGTGGCGGTCGGGGCCGCGGAGTCGGCCGCGAAGCTCAGGTCCCAACTGCCGTTGGTGGGCGAGCTGATGTCGGACAGGCGCCGGGTCGCGTCGTAGGCGTAGGTGGCCTGCGGCTCGGCGGCCTCGCTCGGGTTGGTCACGGTGCGCAGCAGACCGGAGGAGTCGTAGGCGTACCGGGCGAGGGTCTGCGTGGTGGCGCCCTCGGTGACGGTGATCTGCTTGACGCGGCCCGCGTAGTCGCCGAACGAGGTGCCGGCCGCGGTGGTCGAGGCCGCGTAGGCGACCGAGGTGGACGTCGCGAGCCGCTCGCCGGCGGCGGGGTTCGAGATCTTGAACACCCGGCCCTGGGCGTCGTACTGCACCGTGGTGGCGTAGACGTTGTTGCCGACGCTGGTGACCCGCCACTTGTCGGTGCCGGTCGCGGCCTGCTGCCACTTGTACGTGGGCTTGAGGTCCCCTGCCGGGATCGGCTTGCCGGCGGCGTCGGTGAACGCGTCGTCGCCCGAGGCGATCGCGGAGAGGTCCACACCGAGGACCTCGACGATGGACGTCACCAGGGTGCCGGTGGCGTCGTTCCACTTGGAGGTCGCCGTGACCTGGGACCCGTCGGTGGTCGCGTACTTCTTCACGCCACCCCCGTCGGGGTAGTCGATGCTCGACTTCAGCGCGTACGTGATCTTCTCGTCGACGCCGAGGTCGGTGACGACGACGCTGTCGCCCTTCTGTTCCAGCTTCCGGTTGAGCTGGCCGCCGACGAACTCGGCTTCCCAGCTGGGGCCGAAGACGCCCATCTCGGGGCGGGTGTCGGGCGCGGACTCGGGCTTGGCGAGTCCGCCGTCGGGCTGCGCGGCGACGGTGTGGCGGCGACCTATGAGGGCCGCGTCCACGTCGTTCTCGGCGACCTGGAAGGTCTTGTCCTCGGTCGAGTACTGACCGGGGCCGATCGTGGACAGCGTGCCCTGGGCCTGCGGCTGTTCGGCTATCTCGGCCGCCACGGCCGCCGGTTGCCGGGCGGTCGCGACCGCCACGGACGTCTGCGGCAGAAGCAGTGTCAGTGACAGCGCGGCAATGGCAGGAAGCGCGATTTTGCGCACAAGTCCCCCCGTCGTGTTGGTTCTTGGCTGGTGATCGCTGCGGACAGTAGACGCCTGTTGATCACCTTCACAAGGCACGTCCGACGCGGACACGGCGGCGCCGCGCTTGCTCCCGTGAAGTCCGCTGCAGCCGCCGAACGCCCGAGCACCACATGAGTACGGGTACTCATGTGGTGCTCAGGCCGCCGCTCCAGACTGTGCGCATGACGGCCCCCCCGACCCCGCGCAGACGGGCGCAGCGCACAGAAAATGCCTTCCCGACAGCAAATTAAAAGATCCAAATTCCGATCCGGAGTGACCCCCGTCACTTACCCGACACTTACGGCGGAAGGGATCACATCAACTTTCAACCGCATCGAATCGGTCAAAATCCGCCCATGTTGCCTTTCCGTGGGGGGCCCTGAAGGGTGTGCGCCTTCCGGGCCCCACCGTTCGACCCGTTCGCTCGATTCATTGCATCGGCAATCTGGATCATTGGTCACATGCTCGGACCGCCTAGTTGACCGCGGGGCCGGAGTCGTTCAGCCAGCTCCACTCCGACCAGGTGGCGAACCCGGTCTGCCACCGGTGGTAGACGCCGGCGTGGCTGGTGGCGAACACCTCGATGCGGCCGTCGGCGTTGGTGCTCGCCCCGATCTCGGTGCCGCCGCCACCGAAGGTCTCCCACTCCGAGTACGACGCGTTCGGACGGGTCTGCCACGTGTGGCTCGCGGTGGCGGCGTTGATCGCGAACACCTCGACCCGGCCGTCGGCCGACCGCGAGACGGTCAGCTCGGCGTTGGGGATCCCGCCCGTGCCGGCCCATTCCGACCACGAGCTCGGGCTGGTCTGCCAGCGGTGGAAGACGCCGGTGGCGCTGGAGGCGAACACCTCCAGCCTGCCGTCCTGGTTGTGGCTGGTGGCCAGGTCGCGTCCGCCGCCGCCGAAGTTCTCCCAGGCGGACCAGCTGCCGTTGACCCCGGTCTGGTACAGGTGCTCGAACGTCGCGTCCGAGAGCGCGAACACCTCCAGGCGCCCGTCGGGTGCGCTCTCCATGGCGAGCCGTGCGTTGGCCGGGCCGCCGCCGGCCCCTTCCCACTCGGCCCAACCGCCGCTGGGCGCGGTCTGCCAGCGGTGGAAGACGCCGTTGGCGTTGGAGGCGAACACCTCGATGCGACCGTCGGCGTTGTTGCCCGCGGCCAGCCGGTACCCACCGCCACCGAAGTTCGCCCAGGCGGACCAGCCCCCGGCGGGCGCGGTCTGCCACATGTGGTCGAAGGTGGCGCCCGACAGCGCGAACACCTCCAGCCGGCCGTCCGCATTGGACGCCACGGCCAGCTGCGCGTCACGCGGGCCGCCCTCGAACCGCCACTGCGACCAGGCGCCGTTCACCGCGGTCTGCCACGCGTGGTACACGCCCTCGGCGCCGGCGGCGAAGGCCTCCAGCCGCCCGTCCGCGGACCGCCCCGACACCACCCGGCCCGAGCCGTACGGATGCCTGGGACCGCCGCCCGTACCGGACCACAGCGCGTTGGCGATGACCATCGCGTCGTCCGCCTCGACCGCGTACAGACCGCGCAGGTCCTCCCTCGGCTGCTGAACGTGCCAGCACACCTCGCCGATCGCCTCGTTGTTCCACGAGCCGCCCGGATACAGCTGGTCCACCCGGTCGAAGAAGGCGTTGGTGGCGTAGGCCGGGTTCAGCCGCTCCTCCCGGGTGCCCCACCAGTCCTGCTGCTGGAACAGCCCGAGGCTGGTGTGGTCGACGGCCTGGGAGTAGTTGTTGATGCTGGTCTCCACGATGACCGTGGCGATGGCGATGGCCGCCGCCCTCTGGTTGAGCCCCCGGTCCTTCACCGCCTGGGTGACCATCCGCGCGCAGGACACCTTGTACGCGTTCATGTAGCCGGCCATCTTCGCGTGCAACTGCGGGTTGAGCTGGTCGGCCATGATGCCGTCGGCGGCCGACGGGCCGGCCGGATCACACGGCACGGTCGGAATGGCGAGGCCCTGCGGGCCGCTGAAGTACCGGGAGACGCCGAACCGGTCATCGCCCGGGCCCGGAACCGGCGCGGGCTCGGCGAAGGCGACCGGGGCGGTCATTGCGATCACCAACGCCCAGACACCGGCCACGAAGGCCGGTCTGGCGAACACGCGACGTAAACCATCCAACGCCATTGTCTTCCCTTCTGTCGTGAAGCACCTCGATGAAAGGACGACGGAATCGGCATGTCACTCCGGATCGTTCCGGATGCCCCGCCCGGTGGGCTCCGCCCTAACGTGGCGACGGTGTCGGCCGGAGCGGCCGGCCGGCCCGGAGACCGGACGCATCGTCAGACTCCCGACCAGGAGGTCACATTGAGCGCGCAGCACCCCAGCCGCAGGAGCATCCTCAAGACCGCCGGAGGCCTCTCGGCCGCGCTGGCCATGGGCGGCGCCGGAGTCCTCGCCGCCGCGTCGACCGCCTCCGCCGTCGGTGACGGCTTCGGCCTGCACATCGTCGAGCGCGGCGAGGTCGACGCCCGCATGTGGTACTACCGGTTCCAGACGGGGGCGATCGGCTGGAACCCCGCCGTCAACGTGCTCCTGCCCGACGACTACCACTGGAGCGGACGCACGTACCCCGTGCTCTACCTCTTCCACGGGGGAGGCACGGACCAGGACTTCATCACCTTCGACCGCGAGGGGATCCGCGCCTGGACGGCGGGCAAGCCGCTCATCGTGGTGATGCCCGACGGCGGCCACGCGGGCTGGTACTCCAACCCCGTGAACTCCAATGCCGGCCCGCGGAACTGGGAGCACTTCCACATCGAGCAGCTGATCCCGTGGGTCGACGCGAACTTCCGCACGTACGCGGAGTACGACGGCCGGGCCGTGTCCGGATTCTCGATGGGCGGCTTCGGCGCACTGAAGTACGCCGCCAAGTACTGGGGCCACTTCGCCTCGGTCAGCGCCCACTCCGGCCCGGCGAGCCTGCGCCGCGACAACGGCCTCGTGGTCCACTGGGCCAACGCGTCCTCCGCGCTCCTGGACCTGAACGGCGGCACCGTCTACGGGGCTCCGCTGTGGGACGAGGCCCGGGTGAACGCGGACAACCCGGTGCAGCGCATCGAGAGCTACCGCAACAAGCGGGTCTTCCTCGTCGCCGGCACCAGCCCCGATCCGATCAACTGGTTCGACACGGCCAACGAGACCCAGGTGCTCGCGGGGCAACGGGAGTTCCGCTCCCTCCTCGGCAATGCGGGCATCCCGCACGAGTGGTACGAGCTGCCCGGCGGGCACTTCATCCGCCACGACATGATGCAGCGCGACATCGACGGCATCGTCGACCGGCTGCGCAAGGCGTGACCGGCGTGCTTCCCGGACTCTCCCGACGCGCACTGACCTGCGTTCTCGCCGCCACGGCCGCCCTGGTCTCGTCGCTGGTGGCCCCGATACCGGCCGGGGCCCGGACCACCACCACCGCCTTCGCGGCCGCCGCGTGCCCGGCCGGCGGCATCGTGTCGCAGCACTTCCACAGCGGCCACAACGGCGTGGACATCGCCAACGACGTCGGTACGCCGATCTACGCCGTCGGCGACGGCGAAGTGACGATCTCCGGGTACACCGGCGACTACGGCCAGTGGATCCGCGTCCTGCACCCCGACGGCAGGATCTCCGAATACGGGCACATGTCCCGGCGTGACGTCTTCGTCGGCGACCACGTCGCGGCCGGCCAGCAGATCGCCCTCATGGGCGCCGAGGGCAACTCCACCGGCCCGCACCTCCATCTGCGGATCTGGGGGGACCAGTCCACCTCGTACGGCATCGACCCCGAGGCCTATCTCGCGGAGCGCGGCGTCGTGCTGCCCTGCGTCCCGGGCAGTGGTCCGCGGCCCAAGCCGCTGGTGTATCCGGCGGAGTCGGGCCGGGTGGTGTCGGCGCGGTCGGCGGACGGACGGCTCGAGGTGTTCGCCGCCGGCGCCGACGGCGTGCACCACGCCTGGCAGCAGGAAGTGAACGGCAACTGGTCGGCCTGGGAACCGCTCGGCGGGCCGGGCAACGCCGAACTGGCGATCGCCCCCAATGCCGACGGCCGTCTGGAGATGTTCGCCCTGAGCGGCGCCACCTTCCGGCACCGTTGGCAGCTCTCCCCCTCCGGCGCCTGGTCGAACTGGGAGGACTTCGGCGGCGGCGGGCGCGACACCGCGGCCGGTGTCAACGCCGACGGCCGCATCGAGGTGTACGCCTCCGGCCCGGCCGGTCTCTTCCACCGGTACCAGACCGCCCCCAGCGGCGGGTGGTCGGAATGGGAACCCACCGGCGGCGGCCCCGCCGACAGCCGCGTGGAGATGGAGAAATCGCCTGACGGACGTCTGGAGGTCTTCGCCCTGGGCCGCGACGGCTTCCAGCACAAGTACCAGACGGAACCCAACGGCGGCTGGTCCCCGTGGGACACCTTCGGCGGTGGCGGCCGCGACCTCACCGCCGCTCACAACGCCGACGGCCGCCTGGAGGTCTTCGCCTCCGGCCCGGCCGGTGTGTTCCACAAGTACCAGACCAGTCCCAGCAGTTGGTCCGAGTGGGAACCGACAGGAGGGCCCGCGGACGCGCAGCTCACCAGCGAGCACACCCCGGACGGCCGGGTCGAGGTCTTCGCCATCAACGGGACTACGGCGATGCACACCTGGCAGCGCGCCGTCAACGCGCCCTACGGCGAGTGGTCCGCCTTCGGCGGCGGCGGAACCGAGGTCACCGCGGCCGCCAACGCCGACGGACGGATCGAGACCTTCGGCACGAGCCGCGCCGGCGTCCACCACAAGTGGCAGACCGGCTTCTCCACCTGGTCCGAGTGGAGCTGGCTGAGCGACACCGCCGGCCCCGGCCTCGACTGACCCGCCTCCCGACCGCCCCGCACCCGACCCGTGGTCGGCCGTGCCCGCACGGGCACGGCCGGCGACGCGGCCCCTCTGGAGAAGACCCATGCTTCCGATCAGCCGACGGAACCTGCTGAAGGCCGCCGCCGGGGCGGGCGCGCTCCCGCTCCTGGGCGCCGGCCGGGCCGCGGCCGGCGCCGCCGACGCGACGGCGCCCGCCCGGTGGGTCGGCGCGGGCACCTTCGCGTACGTCTACGACCCGTCGACCGCGGGCGGCCCGCGCTACCTCAACGACCACACCCTGATCAAGGCCCGGGGCCGCTGGCACCTGTTCAGCATCGTCGGGGACAGCGCACCGCGCGGCGAATCCCCGGACAGCACGGGGGAGATCGCCTTCGCCCACGCCTCCGCGCCGAGCCCGAACGGGCCGTGGACCACCCATGCCGACGCGCTCACCCTCGACCCGTCCTACTTCGGCGAGGAACACCTGTGGGCGCCCCACGTCGTCGAGGCGGGCGGCAGGTTCTGGATGTTCTACGCCGGGGGCGGCCGTACCGGCGCCGCGATCAGTCTGGCCACGTCGGCCGACCTGTTCACCTGGACGCGCGAGCCGTCCGGCCCGCTGTTCCGGGGGCTCGCGGCGCGCGACCCGATGGTGCTGCGGGTCGGCGGCGAGTGGGTCATGTACTACACGGAACTGTCGGGCACGGGCGGCCACCACGTCGTGGCCCACCGACGCTCCGCCGACCTGCTGCACTGGAGCGAGCCGGGCACCGCCTTCACCGACGCGACGACGGACACGACCGTCTCGGTCACCGAGTCGCCGTACGTCGTCGAACGGGACGGCTGGTACTACCTGTTCATCGGGCCCCGGGGCGGCTACGAGGGCACGGACGTGCTGGCGTCCCGGGACCCGTTCCGCTTCGACCTCGCCGGCTACGCGGGCCACGTGGCCGGTCACGCCGTGGAAGTGGTCGCCGACGGGGAGGAGTGGTACGCCAGCGCGGCCGGCTGGTTCCGCAACGGGCTGCACGTGGCGCCCCTGTACTGGCGGGACACCCCACCGCCGTGGCAGAGCCCGGACAACCCGGTGGCCGGACTCGACGTGGGCGGCCGTCTCACGGTGTTCGCGCTCGACGCCGCCGACCGCTCGATGCTGCGGCGCGTCCAGCTCGACCCGGACACCGACACCTGGTCGCCGTGGGAGTCCTTCGGAGGGCCGGCCGGTGCGGTGCCCGCGATCGGCCGCAACACGGGCGGCAGGCTGGAGGTGTTCTCGCTCGCCCCGGAGGGCGCCAACCTGCACCACCGGGTGCAGCGGCCGGACGGCGGCTGGTACGAGTGGGAGGAGTTCGGCGGCCCGGCCGGCGCGGCCCCTGCCGTCGCCCGCGACGCGGCCGGCCGGCTGGAGGCGTTCGCCCTGAGCCCCGGCGGCGCCTCCCTCGCCCGGCGTCGGCAGGGGTCACCCGGATCCCTGGCCTGGGACCCGTGGGAGCCCGGCTTCGGCGGGGCCGCGGGCGCGCCACCGGTGGTCGCGGCCAACGCCGACGGGCGCCTGGAGGTGTTCGTCCTCTCGCCGGGCGGCGCGGGGATCCACCACCGGTGGCAGGAGGCCCCGGGCGGCGCCTGGACCACTGCCTGGCAGCGCTTCGTACCGCGGCCGGCGCCGCACCTCGGGTGGCCGCGGACGGCAGCGGCCGGCTCACCGTCGCCGCCATCGGACCGTCGGGCGTGGGGACCTTCTCCCGGCGGCAGTCGGTACCGAGCGGCGGCTGGGACGAGTGGCTGCCCCTGTCCGGCTGGAGCGCCGCCGCCCCGGCGTTCGCCGCCAACGCCGACGGCCGCCTGGAGGCGTTCTCCCTGGCGCCGGGCGGCGCCCGGCTCGGCCACCGCTGGCAGACCACCCCGGGCGGAAGCTGGGCGCCCGGCGGGGAGTTCGGCGAGCCCGGCATCAGGCTCGCCGCCACCCCCACGGCCGCGCTCGACTCCACCGGGCGGACGCACGTCTTCGCCGTCACCACCGAAGGCCGCGTGCGCACCCGCGTCCAGGACCGGCCGAGCGGCGGGTGGCGGCCGTGGACGTCCTTCGGCGACCGCACGGTCGCACCCGTGGTGTCGGGCAGTCCCGCCCTCTGAGCGCGGAGTGCGGATCTCGCCAAGTGAAAGCCGAGTGAAAGCCAGGTGAAAGGGGTCAACGGGCACTCCGGCGGAGCCGTGATCACGCCGGGCACGGTGACGTTCCCCACCCCGCCCGGGCCGGGGAGGGGGCGTAAGCGCCCGGGGAACCTTCCGGGAAGGGGGCTTTCGGGAGCCTTCCGGGGCAGCCGCGGCGGGTGGCCGGCCCCCGGCGGTGACCCCGCCCGAAGTGGCCGAAGTGCGCCCCTGAACTCCCTCGGGAGATGAGTATTGTTCCACTCGTCGGACCGGTACGACGCGTGGAACAGGGGGCGCGGTGAGCGGCGTAGTCGTCCATCTCCCGCAGGGAAGTGGTGGCACCGACGGCGGCGAACCGTACGGTGACGCGGTGACGTTACGGCTCGGACCGGGCGAGGTCGCCCGCTTCGGCCGGGGCTCCGCGACGGTCCCCGTCGAGCTCCGCCTCGCCGACGCCGCCATTTCCCGGCTCGCCGGGGAGATCCTCGTGACCGACGACCACTGGCAGCTGACGAACCACAGCGCCACCCACAGCTACCTGGTGGAGAACCCGGAGGGGGCCGGGGAGTACCTGAGGGTCGCGCCGCGACGGGTCGGGGCACCGGTCCCGTTCGAGTTCTCGCGCGTGGTGCTGCCCACCCGCGGCGACGTCACCGTGTCCTTCCAGGTGTTCGCGCCCGACCACGTCTACCTGGACCCGGACGCCACGGGCGCCCCCTGGGGCCGCCTCACGGTCACCGCGTACTCCCTGGACGAGACGGCCGCGTACTTCCTCGTCCTGGTCGCGCTCTGCGAACCGCGCCTGCGCGACCAGTCCCGCGTCGCGGTGCCCACGACTCCCCAGATCGTCGAGCGGCTGAGGGGGCACGTCACCGGCGGCACGCTGACCGCGCGTGCGATCAGCTCGCACATCGACTACCTCGCCGAGGAGAAGCTGCGCATCGGCGTCCCGGACCTCCGCGAACCCGGCAGGAGCGAGCGCCGCAACGGCAAGCGGGAGGAGATCGTCGGGCTCGCGCTGCGGTTCGGGCTCGTACGGGAGGAGCACCTCACGCTGCTGCCGCCCCTGACGGGGGCCGGCGGGCGGGAGCGGCAGACCGCGCGATGACGCCGCCGCACGGCCTGCGCGGCACCACGGACTGCGAACGCGGGGAGCTGCTCCCGCCCGGGTACCGGGTGCGGGACTGGACGATCACCGACGCGATCGGGGCCGGAGGCTGGTCCACGGTCTACGCGGCACGGCCGGCCGGCGGCCACCCGGACCGCAGCGGCGGGGCCCCCGCGGGCCGGCCTGCGGGACCCGCCGAGGTCGCGCTCAAGATCATGCCCACCGCCGGGTTCGCACCGCGCCAGGCACGCAGGATCGTGGAATCGGCCCGCCGCGAGGTCGAACTCGGGCGCAGGGCCGGCCATCCCCGGCTGATCGGCCTCCTGGACTCCTTCGTCCTCGCCGCACCGGACCGCCCCTCCCTGGACGGCGCCATGGTGCTGGTCATGGAGCGGGCCTCGGGCAGCCTGCGGGAACTCCTCGACGCGGGGGTGGCCGAGGCCGACCGTGCCCGGCTCATCACCGGCATCTGCGAGGGACTCGCCCATCTCCACCGGTCGGGCTGGGTCCACGCCGATCTCAAGCCGGAGAACGTCCTGCTGGGCACCGACCGCTCCGTGAAGCTCTCGGACTTCGGGCTCGCCACCGAGATGACGGGGACGCACGGGTACGCGCCGCCCATGGGCACCCTGGACTACCTCCCGCCCGAGCGCTGGCGGGCGCCGCTCGGGGAACTCGGCGTACAGGTCCGGCCGACCGCCGACATCTGGGCCCTGGGCATCGTCATCCACGAGGTCTTCGCGTCCGGTGCCTCCCCGTTCCACGGGGCCACCCCCATGGCGCGGGGCGCCGCCGTCCAGGCGTACGGCGAGGGGCGCGCGCCGCTGCGCATGGACCACGCCGTGCCGCCGTTCTGGCGCGCGCTGGCCGCCGACTGCCTCGCCCCGACCCACGCGGCGCGCGCCCCGCACACCGCCGAGAGCCTGCTCGCCCGCATCGCCGCCGAACAGGGCACGCGCGGGGCGGGGGCGCGGCGGCGGCCGCGGGGTCGCCGGGCCCGCGCCGTCGTCCTCGCCACCGCGCTGTGCGGGATCGCCGGCGCGACCCTGTGGTCGGACGCGGTACGGGCGGGTCCGTCCGGCCTGCTCGGCCGGGCGGGCGCGACGGCGGGCACGGTGCGGGTGTTCAACGCGGAGCGGGGCTGCCAGGAGCGGGTCGACCGCGACCCGCAGTGCAGTCTGGGGCTGGCGGTCGATCCCCTGCGGCCGTACGCCGCGGACAACGTCGTACCGACCCGGGTGTGGCACGGCGACGTCCTCGCCGCCGAGTGCCAGTTGACCGACGGGCAGCCCGTCATCAACGAGGAGGACCTGCAGTCGACCCGCTGGTTCCGCGTCCGCCTCCCGCGCGGGTCCACACCGCCCACGGCCTGGCTCCCGGTCGTACGCACGAAGGACCGGCCGGAGCTGCCGGGCTGTCCGCATCCCACGGCGGGAGGCTGAGGCCGCGCCGCCGCCGTGGGGGTCAGCGGTACAGGACGACGAGCGAGGCGAGGAGGAGCAGGGCCGCGGCCGAGAGCCCGGGGACCCGGTAGCGGTCCCACGCGGCCAGTGCGAGGCAGCCCGCCCAGGCTCCGCCCGCGAGGGCGGCGGCCCACCAGCCGAAGTCCGTCCGTGCGGCGGCCAGGGGGAACACCGCGAGCAGGACCGTCGGCAGGACGACGGCGGCCCGGGGCCCGATGCCCAGCCGCTTGTAGACGGTCATCAGGACGATCAGGGCGGTGGTCAGGGCGAGGGGGACGGCGGCCCAGTCCCACCAGGTCCAGCAGAGGCCGTCCGTCGTCTCGCACGCCCGGGCGTTCTGCTGCTCGACCCAGGAGAAGAAGTGCACGGCGCCGTAGGACAGAACCGCACCGGTGACGGCCGCTCCGGACGCTCCCGGTACGACGGGCCGGGGCTCCGTGGTGTGTGTGCTCATGCCGACAGCCTTTCCGCACGGATGGCCGGGGGCCTGAGTACGCGTACTCAGGCCCCCGCATCAGTTACGTGTCACTTTCCATTGAGGGTCTGTTCCAGGGTGTCCGCGTAGATACGAGCCCCCGCGGGCTTGGGGTGGAAGGACTGCATGGACGGGTCGGGGAGCTCGGCGTCCGCGTGCTCCCGGTGGGTCATCACGATGCCGTGAATGCTCTCGGGGTTACCGCAGATGGCCTTGGTGTCGAAGTTCTTCCGCGGGTCGGAGAAGACCGCCCACGCTCCGGCGTCCTGAGTCGCTCCCTTCATCTCGGTGGCGAGAGTGTCGGCCACTGTGCGGATCCATTCGGCTTCGCCGTCCTCGTAGGCATTGGGAAGGCAGCTGTGGTCCTTCTCCACCAGGCGCGGGTAGCCCATGAGGACGACCTTCGCGTACGGCGCCTTGGTGTGAATGGCGTTCAGCGTCTTGACGATCTGCGGCCGCACCGCGTCGTGCAGCCACTTCGGCGCCCAGTCCCTCAAGGCGCCGGTGGAACCACCGGACTTGACTCCGGTGGCGGGATTGATGTTCTCCAGTTCAGCGGCCGGGCACGTGGACAGAGCCGGGATCGGGATGTCGATGCACTTCTTCATGATGTCGACGAAGCGGGCGTCGTTGCCACCGATGCTGAGGGTCACCAGGCTGGTGTTCTGGTCCAGGTATCCGGCGTTGATCTGTGCGACCTCGCTGGACTGGCCGTTGGAGAGCATGTCGAAGGTGCGTGCTCCGGAGCAGGCCACGAAGTGGTAGTCCATCTGCGGGTCGAGGCCGTCGGCCATGGCCCCGATCGAGGTGGAGTAGCCCGGCAGCTTCGCCTGCCTCGACCATGCCAGCTTGGACCGGTGGCACTTGTCGATGCCGTTCTCGTTCAGCTTGTCGAAGCGGTCGGTCTCCGGGTACAGGTCCGCGCCGCCCGGCGCGGTGGCCCCTTCACCCGAGGAGTAGGAGTCGCCCATCGCGGTGACGGAGTTGGCCGGCTTGCCCGCGAGCGGCTGGAAGGCGACCGCGCCCCAGGCGATGTCCTCGTCGGCCTTGCCGTCCGACGTCGTGTTCGACAGTTCGACCTGCGGGGTGCCGACGAAATGGAACGCGCCGAGGCTGACCCATCCGCCGGCGCGCTGGAGCACGACCCGTTGCTTGCTGGTGCTGTCCGAGCCCTGCACGGTGTAGGTGGCCTGCCGGGTCTGGGCGCCGGTGTCGGGCAGGTGGACCAGGACGCGCGCCCAGTTGAGGCTCTGGCCGAGGGTCCATGTGCCGTTGATGGTCATGGAGCCGCCGGGGCCGCCGAAATGAGCCGCGTCGCGGGTGTGGGTGTACCAGTAGTGGCCGCCGTAGCCGCCGCCCACCTGGTGCAGGTCCGCCTTCGCCTGGTAGCGGCCCTCCGCGCCGGGGTTGAACCCGAACTGGAAGCTGCCCGCCGAGGAGATCTTTCCGCAGTCACCCCATGATTCGGTGCCGTCGGGGACGGATGCGACGATCTTGGATCCGGACGGCGCCTGGTCGCAGACCGGCTGGCCGGACTTGAGACGGTAGCCCCGTCCCGGTTCCGAGATCAGTGTCTGGTACTTGATGGACTCGTGGCCGCAGCTGCTGGCGCAGTTGTCCTTCCACGTCGTGTTGGGCTGGTTCCACCAGTACTGCGCGTAGCACTCCGCGTCCGGGCAGTTCGGCGGGGTCTTCGGGTTGCAGTTGTTCTTGCTGTTGCAGAAGGTGTCGAGCGGCGGCGAGACGGCGGCGCGGTCGGCGATGGTGTTCCACCAGGCCGGCCGGAATCCGGCCGAGGAGAACCCGGACTCGCCGGGCCAGTCCTGACGGCCCGAGGTGGCGTAGGAGAAGCCGGTGTCGACGGACCAGGCGGCCCAGCCCATCACCTTCGCCTCGTACGGCCAGTCCTGCGGGTGCGCCGCGTCCTTGTTCGCCTCCGTGCCGTCCACGTCGGTGTTCATGAACGGGTGGCCCCAGCTCTTCTTGTAGAGCGGGTTGGCCGGGTTGTTGTACCAGCCGAGGCCCCAGTGCCCGCCGTGCTTCGAGGCCTCCGACGGCGGGTTGAAGCCGAGGTTGTAGTTCCACACGGCGGTGAACCAGTTCTCCACCAGGGACGGGTCGTCGTTGTTGACGGTGACCCGCTGTCCGTCCGTGTGGACCTCGTTCCACTTGTCGGCGAGGATCTTCATGGAGGCGGCGATGTTCGAGGCGTAGTCGACCGCGACGAGCTTCTGGAGGGCGGGGGAGAGGCTGGCGGTCTCCTCGTCCTTCTTGTGGTCGGCCAGCCGCATGCCGTCGGTGACCTGCCCGACGCCGTAGCCACAGTCGGACTTGTCCCAGTGGATCTGCCAGTAGGCGGCCGCGTTGTTGGGGTCGGCCTTGTGGCCGTAGTAGCCGTCCACGGCGGCCAGCGGACTGCCCATCTGGCCGGGGATCGCACCCGACTCGGCCTGCCACAGGTTCGACTCCTGGGCCATGATGCCCAGCAGCACGTTCGCGGGGATCTTGCCCCCGCCGTTCAGTGCCGGCGGCGGGAACAGGCCCTGCGGGTCGACGGTGAGCAGACCGGCCTGGTTGCGGTAGCCGCCCTGCCGGATGTAGTTGGAGCGCAGGTTGCCGCGCACGGCCATGTCGACGGCCCACTCGACCTGGTTCGGGGTCGGCTGCAGCGCCTGCACCTTGACGTCGTTGCGGGAGACGGAGCACCAACGGTCGCCGTCCGTGGGGTCGTTCGCTCCCCCTGCCGCGGCCGCGGCACCGCGCATCGACTGGCTCTGCGGGCCGCCGGCGGTATCGGGGGACGCCGGGGCCTTGGCCGGTGTCCCGGCGGCCGGGCCGAGGGACGGGGAGGACGTGGTCCCGGAACCGTCGGCGGCATCCTGCCGCACGCTCTGCGTGAGCTTCGTCCCGGTGGCGGTCGCGGTACTGGTGACCGTCACCGGCTGGTCACCGGCGGTCGCGGCGGATTGTGGAACGGGTTCTTCTGCCTTGGTGAAGTCCTTGCCCGCGTTCTTGACGCGGTCCAGGCCGGCACGGATGCCGGCGGTCAGCACCGGCTCGACGGCCAGCCGGCCGTGGGAGGACACATCGGTGTCGGCCGGGGCGTCGACGCGGGTGACCCCGGTTCCCGCCGTGACGGGCACGTCGGTGGGGTGTCCGGTGAGGAACACCCGGCCCGCCTCGCCCTGCATGAGGTCGAGGTCGCCGAGCTTGCCCGAGGCGATGGCGGCGGGCTTGCCCTGACCGGTGAACACCTTGGCGTTCAGCGTGGAGTCGTCCTTGCGGTCGACGAAGGCGATCTTCCCGTCGGCGGCGGGCCGGATGTCGAACGGGACGCTGTCCGCGTCGGCGAGGTTCTTCACCGTGCCCGAGCCGTCGAGGTGGACCAGGTGGCTGCCGAGTGCGGCGACCGTACCGTCCTGCACCGGGACGGCGCTGGTTATCTGTCCCTTCGCAGCGGCGGTGCTCGTGGTCTTCCCGGCGGTGTCCACGGTGAGCACGCGCGTACGGGTGCTCTCGGGGTCGTTCATGTCCCGGAAGGCGGTGAACGCGGCCGTGTGCGTCGTCGTGTTGCAGGACGGGTCGAAGTAGGCCAGCGACGCGGTGAACGGCAGCTTCGTCACCTGCCCCGTGGCCAGGTTGACGATGGCGGTGAACGCACCGCCCTGCATCAGGTCGGGCTTGTTCGTGAAGCCGCGGGGCGCGTAGACGACGGCGGCGTGCTCGCGGTCCATCACGCACTGGTTGCCGATCCACGAGTCCGCCGGCATGCCCGGTTCGGACAGGGTGGCCACGGTCTTCCACGCGTACGCCTGGCTGCTGTCGGCGACGAGGATGCGTAAGCCGTCGGTGTCCGCGGCGGCGGTCACCGCCCGGTCGGGGCTGGTGTTCCAGTCGCCGCCGAGCTTCTTGCCCGGATCCTCGACCGGTCCGGGAGCCGCCGGTGGTGCGGTGGAGCCGGGTTTGGGTTTCGGCGCGGCGATCGCGGGCGTGGCCTGGATCAGTCCGCCGGTCAGGGCGGCGCAGGTCACGACGGCCGCCAGGGATGAGCGTGTTCGTCTTGCGTGTCTCAAGAGAGGGGCCCCCGAATGTTCGTTGAGTGGTCTCGACCCGTGTCGGGGAGCCTCCAAGAAGGGGGCGCGATGCACGAAGCGGAAAGCATCCGCGTTTGAGCCGTCACTGAACTGCCCCCTGGACGCATTCAGTGGAAGTCGAAGCCGTGATGGACCGAGAGGAATGGACGCAGCACAAAAAAGCGTCGGACATGTTCCGCCAAGACGGCCGCTCAAGCGGCATGGCGAAACACGTCACCCCAAAGTCTTCGGACCGAGGTCCGAACTCCCCCTGAATAGCGCGGTATTCTTCGCTGCCCCCCGTGCCGACGGTCAATCGGCAGAAGCGATTTCGCTTCATGACAGCTAGATCATTAAAGCACCCGCGCTTTTTGACAAACCAGACATTCTGTTCGTTACTGGACGGTCAAGATTTGTTATAGACGGTGCGCGAGGGCGGATGCTCAGCGCGCGCCCCAGCCGCCGTCGACGGGGATCGACGCGCCGGTGATGTAGCCGGTGAAGGGACCGCAGAGCCACACCGCCACCGCGGCGACCTCCTCCGGCTCGATCAGCCGCTTGATCGCGGTACGTTCCAGCAGTACGTCCGTGACCACGTCCTCGGGTGCGATCCCGTGGGCGGCGGCCTGCGAGGTGATCTGGTGCTCGACCAGAGGGGTGCGTACGTAGCCGGGGTTGACACAGTTGCTGGTCACCCCGTGGGGGGCGCCTTCGAGGGCGGCGACCTTGCTCAGCCCTTCCAGGCCGTGCTTGGCCGCGACGTAGGCGGACTTGAACGGGCTGGCCCGCAGGCCGTGCACGCTGGAGATGTTCACCACGCGGCCCCAGCCGGCCCCGTACATGTACGGCAGGCACTGCCGGATCAGCAGGAACGGCGCGGTGACCATCACCTTCTGGATCAGTTCGAACCGGGCCGGCGGGAAGTCCTCGAGGGCTGCCACGTGCTGCAGCCCGGCGCTGTTGACCAGGATGTCGACCTCGCCCGGGAGCGCACGCACCGCCTCGGCGTCGGCGAGGTCCACGGTGTGCGCACGGCCGCCGACCGACTCGGCCACGGCTCCGGCCGCCTCGGAGTCGAGGTCCACCACGTGCACCAGGGCGCCGGCGTCCGCCAGCGCCCGCGCGCAGGCCCGTCCGATACCGCTGCCGCCACCGGTCACCATGGCGGTGCGCCCCGAAAGGTCCACGCCGCCGCTGTGCGCGAAGGATCCGGGAGCTGCGTGAGATTGGCTCGTCATGGCCGGAACGCTAGAGACGCACGGCCCGACATCCCATGGGCACGACCACCATAGTGAGCTGCGGGGCCGTGTGCCCCGACGCCATGGCCCGGCCGGGGCGCCGGCTCGGCCGGCGGCTGTGCGGCGAGGTGCCGATCCGCTATCGGTAGAAGGTCCGGCCGCCGGATCCGGAGGAAACGGACCACACCTCGCTGATCAGACCGTTGGTGATCCTCAGGGTGTCCGTCCCGCTCCTGGCGACGGTCCGGGCGTCTTCGTCCGTGACGGAAGCGCGATAGGGGCGGGCGACCATGCCGGCCGGTGCGCCATCGACCAGCGCGAGGTCCACGACTGCCTCGCCCTCTGCGGCGAAGCGAAGACCACGGCGCTCTCGATGCCAGGCCGCGATGATGTCGGCGAGCTGCCGCGGAGTGCGGACGTCGTCGAAGGCCTCGGTGCCCGCCTGGGCATAACGCAGCACGAATTCCGGCGCCATGATCTTCTCGGCAAGGCCCAGATCACCGTTCCACATCGCCGTCCACTGGTCGTAGGTGTGGATGCCGAACTGCCGCACGTCGTTGTCGCTCATCAAGACCGCCCTCGATCATTTCGGGTTCACGAGGTTCGCGACGGTAACAAGAGGGTCTGACAACGGTGGCAACGGAGCACTAGCGGTAGCCGGTGGTGTCCGCCGGGCGGCCCGGGTCCTGGACCTCGACCATGTAGCGCCAGCAGTCCGGGCGGCTGCCGTCCAGGTCCGTGAAGCCGTAGACCTGCGCGAGCTGTCCGCCGGACAGGGACTGCCCGTTCCACCGCGCGACGTCCGGGTCCGCGGCGAGCGCCGCGACCGCCCGGCCCACGTACGAGGGGGTCTCGGAGATGGCGAAGTGCGGGACCTTGTCCAGCGCGTCCCGCCAGTTCTCCTCCGTCACCCCGAAGTTGTCGAGCATCATCTCCGAGCGCAGCCAGCCCGGGGTCAGCGCCACCGCCGTGGCCCCGCGCGGCCCCAGCTCGTGTCCCAGGGCGAACGCCATGCGCAGGACCGCGGACTTGGCGATGTCGTAGAAGAAGGAGACCCGGTAGTTGGACGCGTTGTACTCGGCGGTGCCGTCCGTCATCTCCACCACCAGCCCGCCCGGTTCCCGCAGCATGAGCGGCAGCGCGAAATGGCTGGTGACGGCATGGGTCTCCACCGCGAGGCGCATCAGTCGCAGCCCCTTGTCCAGGTCGTGCTCCCAGACCGTGCTGTCCCACTCGAAGAGGAGCTCCCCGCCCCAGATGTCGTTGACCAGGACGTCGAGACGCCCCTGCTCGGCGTCGATCCGCCCCACCAGCGCCTCGACCTCGGCCGGCACCAGATGGTCGGCGACCACCGCGATCCCGCGGCCGCCCGCCGCGGTCACCAGCTCGGCGGTCTCCTCGATGGTCTCGGGCCTGTCGTACTCCGAGCGCTTGCCGCGGGTGCTGCGCCCGGACACGTACACCGTCGCGCCGCGCGCGCCCAGTTGGACCGCGATGCCGCGGCCCGCGCCCCGCGTCGCCCCGGCCACGAGGGCCACCCTGCCTTCGAGAGTCCGCTGTGTTTCAGGCATGGACCGACCCTACGACGACCGCCCCGTCCTGCGCCCGCCGGACACGGCGACCGCCGCCAGGGACAGCAGCAGTCCGCCCGCCGCAAGGCCCAGGGCCTGTCCCGGCCCCCACAGGGTCCAGGCCGCCCCGAAGAGCAGGGAACCCGCGAACCGGGCCAGCGCCTGCGCGGTCTGCAGCGCCGCGAGCCCGGTGGTGCGCAGCTCGGCCGGGAGCAGCGGCCCGGCTGCGGCCATCAGCACCCCGTCGGTGGCCGCGTAGAACAGGCCGAGCAGGGCGAGCACGCCGGCTGCCAGCGGCGCCCCGGCCGGTACGGGGGCCAGGAGCAGCAGGCAGGCGCCGAACAGCAGCGCGTGCCCGCCGAGGAAGACCCGGCGGCGGCCCAGCCGGTCGGCGAGTCGGCCCACCGGCAGCGCGGCCAGCAGGAACACGGCCGCCGTGCCCACGGGCAGCAGCGGGAAGTACGCGGCGGACAGGTCGAGCCGGCGCTGGAGCAGCAGGTAGAGGAAGGCGTCGCCGACGGTGAACAGGCCGAGCACGGCGGCGGTCAGGCACAGCCGCCGCAGGCCGGGGAGGCGTAGGAGGGTGCGTACGGGGGGCAGCGGGGCCCGTGGCGATGCCGCGGCCGGGACGGGCGCGGGCGAGGGGGCCTCCCGGACGAAGAGCGCCAGCATCACCACCCCCAGCACGGCGATGCAGCAGCTCACGGTGAACACGGCCTCGTACCCGTCCACCGCCACCCACAGCACCCCGAACGCGGCCAGCGGTCCCAGCAGCGCGCCCGCCGTGTCCAGCGCGCGGTGCACCCCGAAGGCGCGGCCCTGCTCCTCCGGTGGCACGGACAGCGAGATCAGCGCGTCGCGCGGGGCGGTGCGCAATCCCTTGCCGGTCCGGTCGGCGGCCAGCACCGCCGCGACCGACCAGGGGGTGGTGACGGCGAGCAGGGCCGCCTTGCACACGGCGGAGAGCGCGTAGCCGGTGCCCGCGACGAGCTTGCGGCGGTGGGTGCGGTCGGCGATCCGGCCGCCCGCGAGTCGCAGCAGCGCGGTGGCGCCCTGGTGGAGCCCGTCCAGGGCGCCGAACGCGAGCGGTGACATGCCGAGCCCGGCCATCAGGTAGAGCGGCAGGACGGCGGTGACCATCTCCGCGGAGACGTCCGTGACGAGGCTGACCAGTCCGAGCGCGAACACCGTGCCGGGGACGGCCCGCAGGGGGCCCTTGGGGGCCGGGGTGTCCCCGGCGATGTCCGCGGCCCGGCTGGTCGACAGGTACACGCATGCCTCCTCGGGAGCGGCCTGGCCGTTTCTTCCGGCCTAGAACCAGTTGACGGTGAGCGGGAAAGCGGCGGTCACGGTGGAGCCGGTGGAGTCGGTGGCCGTCGCCGTGATCTGGACCGTGCCGCTGCCCCAGGGCTTGCCGGAGACACGTCCCGAGCCGGCGTCGACGGACAGGCCCCAGGGCAGGCCGGTGGCCGCGTACCGGTAGGCGGGCTTGCCGCCGGTGGCGGTGAGCTGGATGGTGCAGGACTGGTTGAACTTGCAGGTCTGCGGACCGGGGTTGGCCAGCTTCAGATCACCCGGAGTGGGGGTCGGCGTGGGTGTCGGGGTCGGGGTCGGGGTCGGGGTGGGCTCCGTCGAGGTGTCGAACACCTCGCTGATCGGCTGGACGTTGGCCGCGTTGCCCGCGTGCGTCGCCGTGCCGAAGAGGTCCTCGAAGGTGCGGAGCAGGTGGTGGTGGTTGAAGGCCGTGGCGTACTTGCCTGTCTTGACCTTCGCGCCGTGGAAGACGGTGGCGATCTGGTTCGAGCCGAGGTAGTTGTCCTCGTCCCAAGTGAGCACCAGCAGACTGTTGTTGGCCTTCGCCCACTGCGCGTAGGCGTCGATGTTGTTCCGCGTCCAGGTGTCTCCGGTGTTCACGGAGCACGAGTGCATGTCGTTGCACTGGTTGGGGACCACGAAGGAGAGGTTCGGCAGCGCCGCGAAGTTGTTCTGCGGGAACTGCGTCCAGGTCTTCCCGGTGTTCAACGGCACGTTCTTGAAGGCGAACCACGGGTTGTGCTTCTGCGCGTACTGGCCGTTCGTGCAGGCCGTGGACCCCTCGCTCGGCAGGTCCTCGTTGTACGTCGCGAAGGTCTTGCCAGCGGCGATCAGCTCCTGGCCGAGGTTCGGCGCCGTCATCGACTGCGGGGTGTAGCAGCCGTCGCCCGTGATGCCCTGCGTGGCACCGGAGAAGAGGTTGAAGTAGTTCGGCTGGCTGGGGTGGGTCAGCGCCTTCATGCCGGTCAGGCTCGCGCCGCCGTTGGCCAGCTGGTTGACGTACGGGGCGTTCGCGCTGCCGATGATCTCCCCGTACTGCTTGTTCTCGTACACGACGACCACCACGTGGTCGTAGGTCGGCAGCGCGGCCGCGGCCGCCGCCGGGGCGGCCGAACCACTCTCCGCAGCCTGCGAGTTGGCCACGGTGAAGGCGCCCAGCAGGCCGAGCGCGCCGAGCCCGGCCACGAGCGCCGACCAGCGGGCCCGGCGTCTCAGCTCGGCCCTGGGTGAGGGTGAGGGGGTGGGCATGGGGTTTCCTCCCTGTCGTGGGTCCTGCGACCCGGTGTCATTCCTCGCGCCGGGCCGCACCGGCCACGGCGATGTTCAGGAAGCGCGGTACGGGCACCCCGCGGTCGCGGAAGTCCTGCGCGACCGCGGCCCGTACCGCCGTGAGTCGTGCCCGGGGCAGCAGCACCAGCACGCTCCGCCCCGGCCGCGGCCCGGGCTGCCACGCGCTGAGCGCACCCGCCCGCCGGGCGCAGGTCACGGCCCGGGCCAGTTCCGCCGGCCGGTCCGCGGCCTCGCCGCGCACGGCCACCAGCACCAGCCGGTCTCCCGAGGCCGCCGGATCGAAGGTCACGTACCGCTGCCGCCGCCGGGGCTCCGGACCCACCAGCAGGGCCCGGCCGGGCCGGGCGAAGAGCACCGCCCGGCGCAGCCCGTCGTCCCCGTCCGGCAGCGCACCGGCCAGCAGCCCGGCCAGTTCCGCGCGGTCCGGCCGCGCACCCGCCGCCGTGTGGACGTCGGCCACCGCCAGCGCCACCGCGCACTCGGCGGGCTCCGCCGTGGCCAGCCCGGCGGCCCCCGTGAGCGAGCCCTGCACGTGCAGGTCCGACCCGCCGCGGCCGTAGCCGGCGCGGGCCAGCGCCCGCAGCACCGCGTACGGCCGCACGGCCCAGTCGGGGACGGCGGGCGGCGGCCCGGACAGTGTCAGCGGCAGATCGCAGCTGTCCGCGGGGTGGGCGAGGGAGCTGAGCCGCACCAGGCCGTCGGAGCGCGGGGCCGCGGCGGCCGCCGTGGGCCAGCCGGCCGCCGCGACCAGCCCGGGGGAGCCCAGGTGGAAGGCGTACGGCGCGCTCCACACGGCGGTGGGCGGCCGTCCGTGCGCGGCCTCCAGGGCGTAGGCGACGAGCCGGAACAGCGGATCGGCGGTGGCCCGCCGAGCCAGGTCCCCTCCAACGGGGCCGACGGATTCCCCTCCGGCCCGGTCCGTGACGTGCCCGGTGCCCGGGTCGCCCGCCGTGGAGCGAGAGCCCGCGGCTTCCGTGCCCTTCACGGGACGTCCTTGCGGGCGAGCATCCGGTAGGCGTTGCCGCCGTCCGTGCGGTGGGCCGCGGCCGTGCGCAGGGCGTCGAGTACCGCCGCGCCCGCGAAGGCCGGCAGGGCGGCCAGCCGAACGGCGTGGGCGAGGGCCCGCGCACGGGCCGTCGCCGGGGGACCCCACGGGCGGTCCGGGTCCGGGGCCAGCCCGGTCGCCGCGAGCGCCACCGCGCCGAAGAAGTCGTTGCCCTGGTGGGCCGGTCCGTGCTCCTCGGCGAGGACGGTGAACCCCCGGTCGGCCAGCGCCTCGCGCAGGTTCGCGGCGGGCATCAGGTGCTGGTGCTGCGGCTGGAACCAGGGCAGCCACACCGGGCCGAGCAGCCGGGCCATCCGTGACTCCGGGTCGGGCAGCTCGATGGCCAGGAACCCGCCGGGGGCCAGCACGGCGGCCGCCGCGTCCAGTTCGGCGAGCGGGTCCCGGGTGTGCTCCAGGTAGTGGTACATGCTGACCACCTCGTACTGGCCCGCCAGCTTCGACGCGAACTCCGGGAACTGCCCCTGGTACCCGGTCTCCACCCAGCCGCGGCGCTCCGCCTCGCGGACCCCGTCGCCCATGTCGAGCCCGTCGAACCGGGTCCGCGGCCAGACGGCCCGCGCAGCGTTGCAGAAGTGCCCGTGCCCGGTGCCGACATCCAGCCAGGACCCCGGATCGGCGTGCGGGAGGAGCATCTCGGCGCGCCCCCGGTACGCGGCGCCCAGCCTCCCGAAGACCGTGCCCGCGCCCTCGCCGCCGCGCCCGTCGTAGAAGTCGCGGTAGTAGAACTCCAGTCCCTCCAGAGTCAGTCGGGGGTTCTGGAAGACGTGCCCGCACTCCCCGCACTGCTCCAGCGTGAACAGGCCGGGCTTGCCCTGGAGCAGGTCGGGCACCCGGACCCGGACGGCGAGGCGGTCGGAGCCGCACCACGGGCAGTCCGGGCGGCGCGGTTCGAGGAACCGTACGGTGCCCGGGGCCAGTTCGGCCTGATAGGCGGCGGCCCGGGCGGTGTCCCGCGCGCGGTCCTCGTCCGATCCGCCCCCGCCGGCCGCGGCGGCCGTACGCAGGGCGGCGCCGAGGGAGCGCAACGGCCGGGCCGCGGTGGCCCGGGCCAGACCGGCGGGCCGCAGCGGGGAGCCCGGACCGCCCAGGACGAGGTACGGCTGGAGCCAGTACAGCCCGGCCGCGGCCGCCCCCCACCGCCCCTGGCGCAGCGCGGCACCCGCCAGCAGCGCCAGCCCGCCGAGCTGCGCGGCGGCCAGCGCCCCCGGCGGCAGCCCCTGGGCCCGCAGCTCGGCGACCCGCGCGGGCCCCCCGGGCTCCGCGGGTCCGCCGCAGCTCAGGCCGGGGGCGATGGCCAGGCCCGTCGCGTCGGCGGCGTACTCCTTCAACCGGCGGGTCAGCGCGAGCAGTTCCGCCGGGGAGGGGCGCGGCCCGACCGGGTCCACCTCGGCCCGCGCCAACACCTCCTCGGCGACGAGCACGGCGAAGCCGGCCCCGCGCCCGTCGCCGAGCCGGTCCCACCGGTACCGGGCGGGGTCGACCAGCCGCAGCAGCCCCAGTGCCCGCTCGGCGGGCAGGTCCGCGGGCAGCAGGTCCAGCACCCGCAGACCCTCCGCTTCGGCGTGCGCGCAGGCGGCGAGGAAGGTGGCCGCGTCGGGCTCGACACCGCGGGCGGTGAGCAGCCGCCACCCGGCGGGCCGCGGTACCCCGGCCGCCGCGGGCGGGGTCACGGGCAGCACCGGGATGGCCCGCAGGCGGCGCCCGGCGCGTACGGTGCCGGCGGCGAGCGCGGCCACTAATGCCGCGGAGGTCCACCGGACCCGGGAGAACGGGGGTGGCGTCATAGCAGTTTCTCCAACCGGTCGGCCGCGGCGGCAGCCCCGCCCGCCGCGGCGAATGAGGCCTGGATGCGCCGGGCGGCCCGGCGGGGGCCGGGATCGTCCAGCACGGCCGTGAGCGCGTCGCGCAGTTCCTCGGCCCGGGTCCTGCCGAACCGCACCCGGATGCCGGCTCCGGCCTCGACCACCTGCCGGGCCACGATCGGCTGGTCGTCCCGGATCGGGGCGACGACCAGCGGCAGCCCGTGGGCCAGGGCCTCGCAGACGGTGTTGTGACCGGCGTGGCAGATCACCGCGTCCAGGTGCGGCAGCAGTGACGGCTGCGGGACGCTCTCCTGGAGCAGTACGTGGCCGGGCACCGGCCCGATCAGCGCGGAGGGCGCCGCCAGCACGAACTGGACCTCCTCGGCGAGCCGTTCGGCAGCGCCCAGCACCGCACCGTAGAAACGGGCGCCGGCCTCCTGGTTGAGGGTGCCCAGCGACACCAGCACCCGCCGCCGCGCCGGGTCCAGCCGCTGCCAGGGGAATCCGGGCGACGCCGGCCGGGCCCCGAAGGCCGGCCCGACGTAGGCGTGGTGCGAAGGGAAGTCACCGGCCGTTCCGACGAGTTCGGGAGTGGAGAAGACCAGGACCAGCCGTTCCGAGAACCGCGGGTCCCAGCCCCCCGAATCCGGAGCCGCGTCACCGAACTCCGCGAGCAGGCCGGAGATCTGTCCGGCCACCCACTCCCCGACCTTCGGGAAGTCCGCGAAGGGCCGGGTCAGTTCGGCCGAGGTGCTGGCGGAGGTCGCCCACGGGACGCCGAGCCGCCGGGCGACCAGCGGCCCGGCCAGGGCCTGCTGGTCGGCGACCAGCACGTCCGGCCCGAAGGCGCGGACGGCCCGTTCCACCCCCGGCACCATCGCCCGGGCCAGCGGCACCAGCGCCTCCTCCCACAGGAACCGCAGCGCCCCCACCCCGCGCAGGTCGCGCCAGCGCTCGTGCAGCGCCGAGTACCCGCCGCCCGCCTCCTCGCCGGCGGGCAGGATCCGGGCCTGCGCCGGCAGCAGCCGGGTCAGCGCCGAGGCCGGCCCCGCCCAGGCGATCTCGTGTCCGCGGGCGGCCAGTTCGGCCCCGACGGCCACGGTCGGATTGACGTGCCCGGCCAGCGGGGGCACGGTGAACAGCACCTTCACGGGACCAGCGCTCCCGCCCGCGGCCGCGCCGCCGCTCCCGTGGTCCGCACGGCACGCGCGGCCGTGGCGTCGAGATGGGCCAGCACGGACTCCCGCAGTACCCCGCTGCTCTCCTTCAGCACGTCGTGCCCCAGGCCGGGCAGGATCCGCAGCGCGCCCTGCGGGGCGTGGCGGGCCAGCTCCCGGGCGCCCGGGACCAGTTCGGAGTGTTCGCCGCAGACGGTCAGGACCGGGCAGCGCAGCCGGGCGTAGTCGGCCGGGGTGAAGGTGCGGCTCGCGGCGATGTCGTCGATGAGCGTGGTGCGGTTGAGGAGGGCGTCGGCGATGGCCGTCAGATTGGCGGCCTTGCGCAGGCGCAGGGTGAGCAGCTCGGCGGGGACCGGGCTGTCCTCCAGGCTGAGCGCGGCCGCCGACAGGGTGTCGACCATGTTCTCCACCCACGCCCCGCCGAGCGGGGGTTCGAGGAGGGTGAGCCCGGCGACGAGGTCGGGCCGGGCCAGGGCGGCGTGCAGGGCGAGGGTCCCGCCGTAGCTGTTGCCGACCAGGTGGACCGGGCGCTGCCCGAGGCCCAGCGCGCCGAGCAGCGCGAAGAGGTCCCGTACGGCGGTGCGGCTGTCGTAGCCGGAGGCCGGGCGCTCGGTCCGGCCGTGACCGCGCAGGTCGTAGAGGACGGCCTCGTGCCCGGCCCGGGCCACCGGCACGGCCAGGGGACAGTAGAAGGAGGACAGGTTGTCGACGACCAGCCCGTGCAGGAAGACCACGACGGGCCGGTCCGGGGCGTCGGCTCCGTCGGCGGCCGGGAGCCGCTGGACGTGGAAGCGCAGGGAGTTGGCGAGGACGACGGCCATGGCGGGCTCAGCCGGCCGACGCCGGCGAGGTCCCCGCCGAGACCCGGGCCAGGGAGGTGTGCGTGATCCGGCCGATGTGGGTGACGAGGTCACCCACGGACATGGCCAGGATCGCGTCCATGTCCTTCTCCGCCAGGAAGCCCATCAGGTCCACCTCGGCGCCGTAGCGGTGGTGGAGCAGCTCGGCGAGGGCGACGAACTCGATGCTCTCCAGGGCGAGGTCCTCGTTGAACGTCGTCTTCATCGTGACCTCGTCCGCGAGAAGGAATTCGTCGCCGACGATCTCCACGAGCATGCCCGTGATCTCGGCGAGGATGTCAGTTGCCATGACGGTTCTCCGTGAGGTGGAAGGGGACGGGGGAGGGCGCGGTCGGGTGGGCGGTCCAGGCGACGACGTGGTCGGGCGGCGGGCCGGCCGGCGGGATCGCGAGCGGAGTGTCGGTGAGCGGCGTGCCGATCCGTGTCGTGCGGACCGGGTACGGGTGCCCGTCCGGGGACGTCACGAGCAGGCCGCCGGAATCCGGGTCGCCGGCCACCCGCCAGTCCCGCGGCCGGCCGCCCAGCCCGCTGCCGGCCGCCTTGGCGGCGGCCTCCTTGGCGCACCACAGGGCGGTCAGCGCGGCCGGCAGCGCCGTGCCCCCGCGGGCCGCCAGCCCTTCGGCGAGGCGGAGTTCGTCCGGCCCGAGGGCGATCCGGATCAGCGCGTCAGGGTCGGCGGTCACGGGCTCCACGTCGATGCCGACCGCCCGCGCCGGGTCGGCGAGGGCGACCGCGATCCGGTCCTTGTGGGCGATCGACAGCCGGTATCCCCGGGCGAGGGGGCCCTCGGCGAGCGGCCGGCCGGTCGCGTCGTTGCCGATGGGCACCTCAGCCGGGAACACCGGCCCGGCTCCGCCGTCCCACAGGAGCCCGCGCAGCACGTCCTTGGCGGCGATCCGGCCCAGCAGCCAGGGCGCCCGGGCCCGCGGCGACAGGCGCTCGTAGACCGCCCGCTCGCCGGCGCCCAGGTAGCGGCGCATCACCAGCTCCTGCGAGGCCGGATCGGTCCAGCGGCGCCGGGCCAGGCACCAGCCCTCGGGCCGGGGCTCGCCGATCCCGCAGACCTCGGGGGTGAACTTCATCGGCCAGACCCGTTCGTCGGCGCCGAACCGGCGGTACGTCCACCCGTCGATCCGGGCCCACACCCCGCCGGAGGCCCGGCGCAGTTCGAGGTCCCCGCGGACGGTGACGTCGTGCACCTCGCGGATCCGGGCGGTGGCGGTGACCAGCTCCTGCGGGGCCGGCGGCGGCCCGAAGAACCGGATGCGGTCCACGGTGGCCGGGAAGACCAGCCGGTCCACCGGGAGCCGCAGCTGCATCCAGTGCCCGAAGAGCTGCCCGGCGGCGTCGAGGAGCGCCCCCTGGTCGGGCAGGGCCCGCAGCACGCCGTGGATGCCGTCCGAGCCGACGGTCCGCACCTCGTGGACCCCGGCGAAGCGCGGCCCGTGGAACATCCAGCGGTCCCGGTAGAGGGCCGCGGCGCTGACGGGCGCGGGCCCGGGGTCGCGCAGCGGCGTGTCGTCGGGCGCGGGCGGCTGTCCGTACCGCTCGCCGAGCAGCACGACCACCGAGGCGTACTCCCCGAGGGTGACGCGCATCCGGCCGGGCCCGTCACCGCGGACGCGGACCTCGACGTCGACGGCCGGCTCGACGGCGAGCCACCGCATGGCACGCACGTCCTCGTAGCCGACGACGGCGAGACCGGGCGGGGCGTGCCGCCGGGCGGCGTCGGCGGCCAGCTCCAGCATGGTGGTCATGGGCACGACGGGGAACCTGTCGGAGTCCTCCGGCCAGCCGTCGGGCTGGAGGTACACGCAGTGGTCGCGTACGGAGGGCAGCGCGGCGAGCGAGAGCCGCAGGAGCTCCTTCCCCGCGGCCCCTCCCGCCCCCGGACCGCCGTCACCGGGCGCGTCGGCGGCGGCCGACCAGGCCTCGGTGACGGCCCGGGCGGCCGCGTCGGCGTCGGCCAGCACCGCGTCCAGGGCGGACAGCAGCACCGGCCGGACCGCTCCCGCCGCCGGGGCGGCCGCCGGGGCCGGGCTCGGGGCGGCGGCCGGGGCCGGGGCGGCGGCCGGGGTGAGGAGGCCGGTCAGCGAGGCGCGGGCCGCCTCGCCCAGGCGGACCAGCGGGGACCCGAGGTCCAGGGGCATGCGGAGCCCGGGTCCGGCGGGCGCCGGCCGCGGTGCGGCCGGGCCGGGGCGAAGCGTCGAACCGGCCGCCGGGGCCGCCTCGGCCAGGAGCGCCCAGCGCGGTGCGTGCCCCTCGGCCCAGAGCGCGGCGCAGGTGCGGCTCAGCGCCGCGAGGCCGGCCAGGCGGGGGGAGGAGGTGGAGACCGAGAGGTGGGGACGCTCGCGCAGGGTGTCCTCGACGAAGCCCGGCAGGCTGCCCGGCCCCAGCGTGACGAAGGTGCGCACGCCCTCCTCCTCGTACAGCCGCAGCGTCAACTCGCGGAAGCGGACCGGCTCCAGCAGATGCCGCACCACCAGCTCCCGCACCTCCCGCGGGGCGGACGGGAACGGCGCGCACGTGGTCGCCGACCACACCGGGAGGGAGCCGGCCCGCAGCGGCAGCCGGCCGAAGGCGGCGCGGACCTGGCCGAGGTACGGCTCCCACATGGGCGTGTGGAAACCCGAACGGAACGGCAGTTCCTGGCCGAGCACCCCGTCGGCGCGCAACCGCTCGACCACCGAGGCCACTTGGTCCGGATCCCCGCAGATCACCGACTGGTGCGGGCAGTTGTCGTGGCTGACCACCACCGCGTCCAGGCCGTGCAGCGCCGCCTCCGCCCGGCGGGCACCGCAGCCCAGCGCCGCGTACACGAGGTCCGGGACCCGCAGATCGTCCGGCCGCAGCGAGTCCAGGAAGGTGTCGGCCGCCTCCTGCGGATACATTCCGGCGGCCACCATCGCCGCCCACTCGCCCAGGCTGTGGCCCGCCAGCACATCGGCCCCGATGCCGAGCCCGGGCAGCACCCGGGCGAAGAAGCGGCCCGTCGCGATCGCGTCCAGGGCCCGTTCCACTAGGGTCGCGCCCCGGGTGAGGCGGGGCGGCTCCAGCCCGAGCCGGTCCGCCACGTCGTCGACCACGGGGGCGAACTCCGGCTCCAGGCCCGGGAACAGGAACGCCACCCGGCCGCCCAGTGGCTCCGGTGTGAACCACACGTCCCCGCGCCCCCGCCACGGCCGGCCCCGCGCCACCACCTTCGCGGCGAGCGCGAGACGCTGCGGCGTGGGCCCGACCACCGCGACCCGGCAGGGACCGTCGCCGCCGGAGGCCGGGGGAGCGGACGCCTTCGAAGCGGACGCCAGCCGCGCCGACAGCTCCGCCGGGGTGTCCGCGCCGATCAGGAGTACGTCGGCCCGCGCGGCCGGCCCCACCGGCGCGGCCGCGGCCCCCAGCGGCAGGAACCGCCGCACAGGAAGCGGCGGACGCGCGGCCGCCGGAGCCTCCTCCAGGACCACGTGCGCGTTGATCCCGCCGAACCCGAACGCGTTGACCCCGGCCCGGCGGGGCTCCGGCCCGCGCTCCCACGGCTCCGCCTCCGTCACCGGCCGCATGCGGGTCCGGGCCAGGTCCGCGTGCGGTTCCTCCAGGTGCAGCGTCGGCGGCAGCACCCCTTCGTGCACCGCGAGCGCGGCCTTGATCAGGCCGGCCATGCCCGAGGCCTGCATGGTGTGCCCGAGCATCGACTTCACCGAACCGAAGCCGATGCCGCGCCCGCTGCCCGGCCCGGACGGGCCGAACACCTGGGCCAGGGTGTCGAGTTCGGCAGCGTCACCGACAGGCGTGCCCGTCCCGTGCGCCTCCAGCAGCCCCAGCGCGCCCGGCGCCCGCGGATCCAGTCCGGCCTCCCGCCAGGCCCGCTCCAGTGCCCGTACCTGGCCGGCGACCAGGGGGCTCATCAGGCTCGCCGCCCGGCCGTCCCCGGCCACGCCCGTCCCGCGGATCACCGCGTACACGCGGTCTCCGTCCCGTTGCGCGTCCGCCAGCCGCTTCAGCAGCACCACCCCGGTCCCCTCGGACAGCAGGGTCCCGTCGGCCCGGCGGTCGAAGGGCCGGATCCGCTCACTCGGGCTCAGCGCCCGCAACTGCGTGAACACGCTCCACAGCGTGGCGATGTGGCAGTGGTGCACCGCCCCCGCGACCACCGCGTCACAGCGGTCCGCGGCCAGCAGTCCCACCGCCTGGTCCACCGCCAGCAGGGACGAGGCGCAGGCCGCGTCGAGGGTGTACGCGGGGCCGCGGAAGTCCAGCCGGTTCGCGGTCCGGGCGGCCGTGAAGCTCGGCACCAGCCCGATCGAGGCGTCCGGCCGCTCCGGCCCCAGCGCGTCCTGGAAGGCCGAGCGCACCGCCGCGATCCGCCGCTCGCCCAGCTCCGGCGCCAGCTCCCGCAGGGTCTGCGCCAACTGGTGGGCGGTTCGGACGCGTTGGTCGAGGCGTGCGGTGGCCACGCCCATGAAACCGCCGCGCCCCAGCACCACCCCGATCCGTGAGCGGTCGGCCGGCAGCCGGTCCTCGCCGCCCGCGTCGGCGATCGCCTCCGCCGTCGCGTGCAGGGCCAGCATCTGATCGGGCTCGGCCCCTTCCACGGCGGCCGGCATGATCCCGAAACGGGTCGGGTCGAAGGAGGCGAGGCCGTCGACGAACCCGCCCCTGCGGCAGTAGAACCGGTCACCGGCGGCGGGCCCGCCGGCGGGTCCCCCGGCGGTCGGGTCGTAGTACACCTCGGGGTCCCAGCGGTCCGGCGGGACCTCGCCGATGGAGTCCGTGCCGGCGAGGAGGTTGCGGCGGTACGCGGCCAGGTCGGGGGCGCCCGGGAAGACGGCGCCCATGCCGACGATGGCGGCGTCGGTGGGGCGGGGCCCGGTGTCGTTTCGCCGATTACTCATGGCCTCCGTCCTCCTGGGCCGGTGCCGTGTCGGCCGTGGCCATGAGGACCACCTGTACGTCGGTTCCGTGCGACAGTTCGGCCAGGAAGGCGGCGGCGCCGGCCGCCGGGTCGATGAGCGGGATGCCGCGCCGGGCGTACGCACGCTCCAGCTCGGGGGTGACCATCCCGCCCGCCTCCGCGGCCCAGGGGCCCCAGTCGACGGACAGCACCCGGCCCGGGAAGGACTCCGCCCAGGTGTGCGCGAGGCCGTCGAGGGCGTCGTTGGCGGCGGCGTAGTCGGTCTGGCCGCGGTTGCCGTAGACCCCGGCCACGCTCCCGAACAGGGCCAGGAAGCGGGGGGCGGGCGCCGGACCGTGCTCGGCGGCCGCGGCGGCCAGGTGCCGGGCGCCGGTCACCTTCGTGGTGAACACGTCGGTGAAGTCGGCCGGTTGCTTGTCGCTCAGCAGGCCGTCGCGCAGGACGCCGGCTCCGTGCACGATGCCGTCGAGGCGGCCGTGGCGCTCCCGTACGCCGGCCACGACGGCCCGTACGGCCTGCTCGTCGGTGACGTCCGCGCAGTGGTAGCGGACGGAGGCGGCCGACGCGGTGAGCGCGGCCAGCGTGGCGCGCACCTCGCGCTCGGCGAGGATCCGCGAGGCCTCGGCCTCGATCTCGGCGGGCTTGCGCAGGCCCGCGGCGATCAGCGCGGCGCGGAGGGCGACGCGGTCCTGGGCCTGGGCGAACGCGTCCGTGGCGGCGGGGGTGGCGGCGGGTTCCGGGGTGCGGCCCAGGAGTTCGATGTGGCATCCCGTGGCCTGCGCCAGGGCGAGGGCGGTACGGGCGGTGATGCCACGGGCTCCGCCGGTGAGCAGGACGACGGAGTCGGGGCCGAGGAGCTGTGCGGCGCCTCCGGCCGCGGCGAGCGGGGCCGGGACCGGAGTGCGGGTGGTGCGGGTGCCCTCGGGCGTGTACCCGACGGACGAGTGGGGTGCGTCGCAGCTCAGCTCTGCCAGGAGTTGCGCGGCGATCTGTTCGGGTGCCTCCTTGGGGTGGACGTCCACCGCGCGGACGAGTGCGCCGGGGAATTCGAGGGCGGCGCTGCGGGCGAAGCCGTGCAGGCCGGCGGCGGGGGTCCCGGGTGCGGTGACGAGCAGCAGCCGGTGGGTTCCGCCCGTCAGGGTGCGGCGCAGTGCGGGGAAGAGCTGGGGGAGGACGGGCTCCGAGCCGGTCCGCAGGGCGGTCAGGTCGACGATGCCGTCGAAGCCGGGCTCGGGTTCGGTGAGGGGGTGCGGCTCGGCCCCGTACGCCCGCAGTGCCGTGGAGAGCGCTCGGGCGAGGCCCTGGCCGTCGTCGACCACGCCGATCCGCAGGCCGTGGAGGGCTTCGGGGTCCGGGGTGGGTGTGGGGGCGGGTGCGGGTGCGGGTGCCGTTTCCACTCGGAGGCGGGTGAGTACCTGTGTGGGTGCCTGTGTGGGTGTGGGTGTGGTGGGCTGGGTGTTCGCTGCCGGGTTCGGGTTCGGGTGCGGGTGCGGGTGCGGGTGCGGGTCGGTGTGTGCGGTGATCCAGTCGACTATGCCGCGCAGGGTCTTGATCCGGGACAGCTCCTCGACCGCGGACTCGGCGGAGTCGTTCATGTCCTGGGGGAGGCCGATCCGGTCGGCCAGGGCGCCGATGATCTCCACGCGCTTGATGGAGTCGATGGAGAGGTCGGCCTCCAGGTCCAGGCCGGGGTCGAGCATGTCCAGCGGGTAGCCGGTCCGGGTGTGGACGATCTCCAGGACGACCTGCATGACCGCCTCGGGGGACCGGTCGGGGGCCGGGGCTTCGGCGGGGGCGGTCGGAGAGGTGGGGCCGGGCGCGCGCCGGGGCGTCTCCTCGGACGCCGAACGTGACGGGGGGTCGGAGGGCCTGGCCTCGTTGCGTTCGGCGCCCTGCGGGGATCGCACCGGCACGCTCCCGGCCCCGGTGGAACCGGTCGCGGGCAGGGCGGGCAGCCCCAGGTAGCTCAGCAGGACGTCCCGCTGGGCCGCGACCAGTTCGCGGGTGCTGCGGAGGTACTCCAGGATCGTCTCCTCGGCGCCTGCCGTCCGGCTCGTGGTCATGCCCGTGCCTCCATTCGCGGTCGTGAGCGGTTCTACGGCTTCAGTCGGCGCGGCCACGCGGTGCGCGGGGCGGAGGCCGCCGGGGACCGGGGTGCCGGATGCGGTGCGGACCAGGTGGCCGTCGACCAGCCAGCCCGGGCGGCGCGGGGCGCGTTCGGGGAGGCGGGAGGTGCGGCCGCGGAACAGGGCCTCCGGTGCCACCGGCACGCCGGCCGCCGTCAGTTCGGCCAGCGCCGTGACCAGCCGGACCAGGCCGTGCTCGCCGGGTACGTCCAGCGGGACCACCGTGTGGGGGCGGTCGGCCAGGATCCGGCTGACGAGGGCGGTGAGGACCCGGCCGGGGCCCGCCTCCACGAAGGTGCGGACGCCGGCCGCGTACATGGCCTCCACCTCGTCGACGAACCGGACCGGCTCCGCGACCTGCCGGGCCAGGAGGTCCTGGATGTCCGCAGGGGATGTCGGATACGGGCGTCCTGTGGTGTTCGACCAGACGGGGAGGGCCGGGGCTGTCATCGGTGTGTCCGCAAGGGCCGAGGCGAGGGCCTTCGAGGCCGCTGACACCACCTCGCTGTGGAAGGCGCAGGCCACCGGGAGGGGTTCGGCCGAGAGTCCCGCCTCGCGCAGAGCGGAGATCGCTTCCTCGATGGTGGGCGTGGGGCCCGAGATCACGCACTGCCGGGGGGCGTTGTGGTTGGCGATCGTGCAGCCGGTGTGCGCGGCGACCTCGTCCGGCGTGGCCGACACCGCCGCCATCCCGCCGGGATCCGCGCCGGCGGCCGTCAGGATCGCCTCGGCGCGGCCGGCGCTCAGCCGCAGCAGGCTCCCGGTGTCGTAGACCCCGGCCGCCCAGAGCGCGGTGAGCTCCCCGTACGAGTGCCCGGCCACGCAGTCCGGCCGTACGCCGAGCTCACCGAGCAGCAGATGCGCTGCCGCCCCGGCCAGTCCCAGGGCGGGCTGGGCCACGCGGGTGTCGGTGACCGCCGTTCTCTGGGCTGCCCGCCCCTCGGGGGTGAACGCCGCGGGTGGGAACATCGCGGCCACGACCGGGGGCGGAGCCGAGTCCAGGAGGGTGCGCAGGGCGGGGAAGGCCGTGAACAACTCGCCCAGCATGCCGGGGCGCTGGCTGCCCTGACCGGGGAAGAGGAAGGCGGTCAGGCCCTTCTTCTCGTGTGTGATGTGGATGCCCGTGCCGTGCGTGAAGGTGCGGGCCTGTTCGAGGCGGGCCGCCAGTTCGTCGAGGTCGGCGGCCACGATCGCCACCTGGACCGGGTCGGAGCCGCCGGCGGTTTCCGCCGCGAGGTCGCGCAGCGGCCAGGGGCGGCCGGCCGTGTCGTTCTCCTCCAGGCGGGCCGCGAGCCGTGCCATCGCCCGGCCGGCCGCCTTCCGGTCCGCGCCGCGGAAGCAGAACAGCTCGGCCGGCCACTCCTCCAGGCCGTGCCGGGGCTCCTCGGAGCCACCGTAACCGGCCAGCACCGCGTGGTAGTTGGTGCCGCCGAAGCCGAAGGCGCTCACCCCGGCGATCCGCCGCTCGACGGGTACGGCCCAGGGGCGCGCCTCGGCGTCGAAGGCGAAGGGGCTGCTCTCCGCCCGCCAGGCCGGGTTCGGGGTGTCGATGTGCAGGGTCGGGGGCCGTACGCCCGAGTGGACGGCCCGTGCGGCCTTGATGAGCCCGGCGAGACCCGCGGCGCACTTGGTGTGGCCGAGCTGGGATTTCACGGAGCCCAGGGCGCAGGATCCGGCGGGGGCTCCGGAGGCGGTGAACAGGTCGCTGAGGACGGCAAGTTCGGTGCTGTCGCCGACCACCGTGCCGGTGCCGTGCGCCTCGATCAGGCCCACCTCGGCCGGGGCGATGCCGGCCCGTGCGTAGGCCCGTTCCAGGGCCCGGCGCTGTCCTTCCGGGCGGGGTGCGGTCAGGCCGAGGGACCGGCCGTCGCTGGCGGAGCCCACCGCCTTGATCACGGCGTACACCCGGTCGCCGTCCCGTTCGGCGTCCGCGAGCCGCTTCAGGACGAGCGCCCCCACCCCCTCGCCGAGGGCGATCCCGTCGGCGGCCGCGTCGAAGGGCCGGCAGCGGCCGCCCGGCGACAGGGCGCGGACGGAGGCGAACATCAGGTAGTCGTTGATCCCGTTGTGCACGTCGGCGCCGCCGCACAGCACCATGTCGCTGTCCCGGTCGCGCAGTTGGCGGCAGGCCAGGTCCAGGGCGGCGAGGGAGGAGGCGCAGGCGGCGTCGACCGTGCAGTTCGCGCCGCCCAGGTCCAGCCGGTTGGCGACCCGGCCCGCGATGACGTTGGCGAGGATGCCGGGGAAGGAGTCCTCGGTGAGCCTGGGCAGTTGCTCGTCCAGGGCGGGTGGCAGCTCGCCCAGGTAGGCGGGATGGAGGGCGCGCAGCCCGTAGGCGCCCGCCAGTTCGGTGCCGGCCTCCGCGCCGAAGACCACCGAGGTCCGCGAGCGGTCGAAGGCGCGCTCCCGGCCGTAGCCGGCGTCGCCGAGGGCCCGCGCCGAGATCTCCAGGGCCAGCAGCTGCACCGGCTCGATCCCGGCGAGGGAGGCGGGCGGGATGCCGTGCGCGAGGGCGTCGAAGGGCACCGGGCCGAGGAAGCCGCCCCAGCGGGAAGGCGTGCGTTCCCCGGCCCGGGCCGGGTCGGGGTCGTAGTAGAGCTCCGGGTCCCAGCGCTCGGCCGGCACCTCGGTGACGGCGTCCGTCCCGGCGAGGACCATCGCCCAGTAGGCGGCGAGGTCCGGCGCGCCGGGGTAGGCGCACGCCATGCCGACGATGGCGATGTCGAGGGGGTCGGCCCTCTCCGGAGGCTCGTCGGCGAAGTCCCGGGCCCGGCGTTCCAGCAGTGCCGTGGCCCCCTCGGTGACCTGCGCGTGCAGTGCGGCGATCGTGGTGGTCGCGGTGCGCAGGGTCGCGGCCTGGCCGAGCATGAACAGCCCGTCCGCGTACTGCTGTTCCTCGTCGACGGCCTCCAGCCGGTCCGCCGCGCGCCGCAGGCCCTTGCTGGCGATCCGCAGCCGCCCCAGGTTGAGCCGTTCCAGCTCCTCCCAGACCTCGCGCGGTTCGGCGCCGCTCTCCGCGAGCCGCCGCCGGGTCGCCTCGAAGGTCTCGGCGTACGGGGTGTCCGCACAGCGGGTGGCGTGCCCGGGCGCGGTGCGCAGCAGTACGGTGTCCGCGCACTCCACCGCCGCCCGCTGGAAGCCCGGCAGGACCGCGCCCGCCGCCACGGCCTCCTCGGTGAACAGGTAGGCGGTGCCCATCAGCACCCCGATCCGGGCGCCGCGCCCGGCCAGCGGAGCCGCGGCCGCCACCGCCATCGCGGCGGACCGTTCGTCGTGGATCCCGCCCGCGAACAGCAGGTCCAGAGCCTCCGGTTCGGGGCAGGACAGCAGCCGCTCGATCTGCTCCTCCCACAGCGGGAACGAGGCGCGCGGCCCGACGTGGCCGCCGCATTCCAGCCCCTCGAAGACGAACCGCCGCGCCCCCGCGGCGAGGTACCGCTCCAGCAGGCCGGGCGAGGGCACGTGCAGGTGGGTGCGGATCCCGGCCGCCTCCAGCGGGGCGGCCTGCGCCGGGGTGCCCCCGGCGATGATCGCGTGCGGTGGACGGGCCTCGGTCACGGCCGCCAGCTGTGCCCGCCGCAGCTCGGGCGGGGCGAAGCCGAGCAGTCCCACGCCCCAGGGGCGTTCCCCGAGCCGTTCGGCCGTCTCGGCGAGGAGCCGGCGTACGTCCGGGCCCTCCATCACGGCGAGCGCCAGGTACGGGACGCCGCCCGCGGCGGCCACCGCCTCGGCGAAGGCCGCCTGATCGCTCACCCGGGTCATCGGCCCCTGCGCGACGGCCGGCGGCCCGCTCCGGGCCGCCGCTGCCAAGTGCCCGCCGATGGCCGCCCGTACGGCGAGGAGCACACCACCGGTGGTCCGGTGACGCTCGGCGAGCCGGGCCGCCGAGGCGCCGTCCTGCCCGACGGGCAGCAGCTGGGTCCGCAGGTCCCGGGCGCCGAGCAGCAGGTGGGCCGGACCCTCGGGCGGTGTGAGGTCGGGCCGTGCGAACACCCGGTGCCCGTCGGCGAGCCGGGTCTCGGAACCGTCCATCGCCCGCAGTGCGGTGGCCACTTCCGTCGGTAAGGCGTCCTCCCCCTCGACGGTCAGGGCCAGTTGTACGTCGAGCAGCACCCCGGCGGCGCCGCCCGCGACGGCCGCGGCCGCCGTGTGCGGCCCGATCCCGCCGCAGGCCCGTACGGGTACCCGGATGGCGGGATCCCCGAGCAGCTGCTGGAGCAGCACGAAGGTGGTGGCCGCGCCCACCCGGCCGCCGGCCTCGTGGCCCTTGGCGACGAGCGAGCCCGCCCCCGCGGCCACGGCGGTCGTGGCTTCCGCCAGGCTCGTGACCTCGGCCCACACCCGGGGCCGGCCGGCCGCCGCCGTCCACGCGGCCACCCGCTCCGGTGTGTGCCACGCGGGGTCGGCGAGCAGCACGGTGTCGACCTCGGCCGGCAGCTCCTCCGGTCCGAGCGGGCACCCCGCGGGCACCCGCACTCCGTACCTGCCGCCGCTGCCGAGCCGGCGGCCCGACTCCGAGAGTCCGCTCCGCGCGGCGTTCGCATCCCGGCCGAGGTCGAGCAGCCCGAGGGACCCGGCGCGTTCGGCGGCGGTCACGACAGCCGGGCAGGGCTCCTCGAAGGGGCTGACCGCGACGACCAGATCGCGGGGGGCGGCGGACTGCGGGGAGTGGGGGGTCACGGGCGCTCCTCTTCCAGTGCTGTGTGACATGGCGGAGTCCAGGACGGCGGTACGGAAGAACGGCAGAACGGCGGGGCGGAGAACGGAGAGCGGAGAGCGGAGAGCGGCGGAGCGGGGAACGCGACAGAGCGCGAGGAGGGGAGTGCGGCGGTCTCGCACGTCTGCCGGAGTGCGGCAGGCTTGAACAGTGGTCAAACACCCTCATGCCGCGTTGCATCGTGCGGTGGTCTCCGCGCACTGTCAACAGCCATGCGGAGTACGGTGTTTCGCTCCCGCGGCACCCGCGGGCCGCTCCGGACGGACCCGCGAACCGCGCCGGCCGAGCCGTGGCCTGCGGTGTTACCGCTCCCGCGGCGGCCGACCCCGCGGCGCGGCACGGGGTGCCGCGTCCCCGGGGACATGCCGCACCGGCATGCCTTGCCGCCGCCCGGGCATGAAGGCAAACCGGCCACCGGGAAGTTGTTCACCCGACGAGCCCTTACAGGTACGGCCTCGCGAGGTTACCGTCCGGTCATGACCCCCACGCTGGCGCAGCTCCGTTACCTCGTCGCCGTCGCCGACTGCCGGTCCATCACCGGCGCGGCCGCCTCGGTCTTCGTCGCCCAGTCCGCCCTGTCCCGGGCCGTCCAGGCCATGGAGCGCGATCTGGGCGTCGAGCTCCTCGCCCGCCGGGGAAGGGGGGTGGACCTCACGCCGGAGGGGGCCCGGGTCGTCCGGCTGGCCCGGACCGTGCTCAACGCGGTGGAGGCCATCGACGACATCGGGACCCCGCACGGCAGGGACACCCGGGCCGTCCTGACCCTCGTCACCACCCCCACGCTCGCCCTCGATCTGGCCACTGACCTGGTCGGCGCCTTCACCGAGCGGCACCCGACGGTCGACGTCCGGCTCCAGCAGCACGGCAGCAGGGAGGTCCTGGTCGAGGAACTGGTCCAGGGGCGCGCGGAGCTGGCCCTGGTGGACCTGCCCGTCGACAAGGAGCTCTCCACCCACTTCATCCAGGAGCGCGAGGTGGTGCTGATCTCCCCGCTCGGCTCCCGGCTGCCCCACCCGATGCCGCTGCGCATGCTCGACGGGCTGCCGATGGTCCTGCCCACCCCGGGGACCGGCCGGCGCACCGAGATGGAGGCCATGTTCAGCTGCCTCGGAGTACGGCCCGTCCCCTCCCTGGAGGTCGACGAACGCCTCGCTTGGGTGACCGGTGTGACGGACGGCCGCGGCTCCCTCATCTGGTACCGCGACGTGGTGCTGAGGGCGTTCGGGAGCCGGGCCGAGATCCGCTCCTTCACCCCGCCGCTGCTGCGCCCGGTGGGTATCGCCCACGCCCGTCGGCCACTGAGCCGCGCGGCCCGCGCGTTCATCGCGCAGGCCGGACACAAGGGGCCGGTCCGGGAACCGGTGCGCTGACGGGACATGCCCCCTCGGCATTGAACGATGCTCGAACGGGAGGGAATTGGGCCTGGTACACCAGCTGATGTCCCCTCACATTGTGCGCATGTCCCGACTCCTGACACCCCCACGGGCCGCCGCCCTCGCGACCGCGGCCCTCGCCACGATCCTGCCCGCGGTCGCCTGGATGGCCAGCGCCACCGCCTCCCCGGCCCCCTCCGCCACACCGGCCGTCTCCGGCACCGGAGCGCTTGCACCGGAGAAGAAGTGCACCCTTCCCGGCGGCCTGGCCGAATTCAGCGGTCTCGCCATGAGCCGCAAACACCCCGGCGTGTTCTACGCCGTCAACGACAGCGGGAACACCAACCAGGTCTTCGCCGTCGACTGCAACGCCGCCACCGGCCGGCTGCTGGCCACCCTCACCCTCTCCGGCATCGGCAACACCGACTGGGAGGCCCTCGCCCTCGGCAAGGACGCCTCGGGCGCCCCGGCGATCCTGGTCGGGGACATCGGCGACAACTTCAGCGGCCGCGCGGAGATCACCGTGCACGGTTTCGCGGAGCCCGACCAGCTGGTGAACGCCACGGTGACCCCGGTGACGTACCGCTTCTCCTACGCCGACGGCAGGCACGACGCCGAGTCCCTCCTCGCCGACCCCGTGACCGGCCGGCTCTACGTCGCGAGCAAGGTCATCGGAGCCGCCGGCCAGCTGTACCAGGCCCCGCTGCCGCCCGTGACCGGGCAGGTCAACACCCTCACGGCGGTCCGGCCCGGCCCGGTGTTCGCCACCGACGGCGCGTTCTCCCCGTCGGGAGCCTCGTACGCCCTGCGCAGCGGCGGACCGCTGGGCGCCAACACGGCCTCCGTGTACGACACCGCGGGGGTCAAGCTCGCGGACGTCGCCCTCCCGGCCCAGTCGCAGGGCGAGACGGTGACGTACGCCGACTGCACGAGCCTGCTCGTCGGGTCGGAGAACGACACCCAGGTCTGGCGGGTCCCGCTGCCTCCGGAGGCCACCCCGGGCTGCGGCACCACGCCGACACCCACACCCACACCCACACCCACTCCGACACCCACCCCGACCCCCACGCCCACTCCGACCCCGACTCCCACCCCCGGTGACCTGAGGCTCAGCAACCCCGGTCCGCAGACGTGCAAGTTCAACCAGTCCTGCACCATCCAGCTCACCGCCACCGGCGGGAAGGCTCCCGTCCGGTACGCGGCCACCGGCCTGCCCTGGGGGCTGACCCTCGACGCCGCCTCCGGCCGGATCACCGGCAAGCCCTGGGGCAGCGGCACGGTCCAGGTCACCGCCACCGCGACCGACTCCACCGGGGCCACCGCCGGCACCGCCTTCGCGCTCACCCTCACCTGGTTCTGAGACGGGAGGGGGACGGTCTTGTCCAACCCGCCTCCGAGGCCGCACTGTTGACCGAGTTTTCGTTCATCAGGTCAGGAGAACCGGCTTGTCGTCCCCGATGTCACCCGTCCCGTCCGCCCCGGACGCCCCGCACGTCATCGACCCCGCCGGCGGCTGCCCGCACGCCCTCAACGCCCGGCTGCGCGCCGCGCACGGCCCGGTGGCACAGGTCGTGCTCCCCGGCGGGGTGCCCGGAGCGGTCGTCCTGGGCCACGACGCGCTGAAGGAGTTCCTCGGTCACCCCGAAGTGGCCAAGGACGCACGGCACTTCCCGGCCCTGCACGACGGCACCATCCCCCGCGACTGGCCGCTGCGGGCCTTCGCCAACGCCCAGGGCATGCACACCGCCGACGACGCGGACCACCGCCGGCTCCGCGCCCTCGTCGGCAGGGCCTTCACGGCCCGCCAGGTGGAAAGGCTGCGGCCGCGCGTCGAGGAGCTGACCGCCGAGCTCCTCGACGACCTGGCCCGGGCCGCGGCCGAGGCCCCCGACGGGGTCGCCGACCTGCGCGAGCACTTCGCGCTCCCGCTCCCGATGAGCGTCATCTGCGAGCTGCTCGGGGTGGACCCCGAGCACCGGGGACGGCTGCACCACCTGTCCAACAAGGTGATCATCGCCACCGACACCACCCCCGCCGAGGCGATGGCCGCCGTACGGGAGCTGGTCGAGCTGATGGGCACGATCGCCGCCACCCGCCGGGAGGCCCCGGGGGAGGACCTCACCAGCGCCCTGATCGCCGCCCGAGAGGACGACGGCGACCAGCTCAGCGAGGCCGAACTCACCGGCACCATGCGGCTGATGCTCGTCGCGGGCCACGAGACCACCCTCAACCTCATCAGCAACGCCGTCCGCGCCCTGTGCACCCACCGCGACCAGCTCGCCCTCGTCCTGGAGGGGAAGGCGACCTGGTCGGACGTGGTGGACGAGACCCTGCGCTGGGACGGACCGGTCAGCTGGTTCCCCTTCCGCTACCCCACGCGCGACCTGACCGTCGACGGCACCGTCATCCCGCAGGGCACCCCGGTGCTCGCCGGCTACACCGCCGCCGGCCGGGACGAGGCCTTCCACGGCCCGGACGCCGACCGCTTCGACATCACCCGCCCCACCGCCGCCCGCGCCCTCTCCTTCGGGCACGGGGCGCACTACTGCGTGGGCGCCCCGCTCGCCCGCCTGGAGGCCACGACCGCCCTGGAGCGGCTCTTCACCCGCTTCCCCGACCTCGACCTCGCCACCCCGGAGGCCGAACTCCCGCACCAGCGCAGCTTCATCGGCAACAGCGTGGAGGCGCTGCCGGTCCGCCTGGCCGGGAACTGATGCGTCCGCCGCCCGCCGGGACCGGTCCCGGCGGGCGGCGGTCCGTCATCCCAGCGTGAGGGGCCGTTCCGGGGCCAGGTGGCCGGCGATCGCCTGCAGCACCTGGGAGCTGGCGTTCTGGACGGTGCTGCCGAGCCCCTGCGTCGCCACCGTCGCGATGGCGATCTTCTTGGACGGCAGGTAGGCGACCGTGCCCGCGTAGCCGGCGAAGGACGGGTTCTGGACGATCCAGGTGTTCTGCACGGGCAGGCCCAGCGCGTACCAGGTGTCGCCCTTGATCTTCACGACGCCGGTGAGCTGGGCCTTGTGCGACTCGGGCGTCAGCAGCTTTCCCTCACCGATCGCGGCGAAGGACTTCGCGGCGTCCTCCAGCGTGCCCGTCATGACCGAACCCGGCGCCAGCGTCCACGACGGATTCCAGTAGGTGGCGTCCTCGAACACGCCCCGTTCGTTGTCGAAGGAGTGCAGCACCGGCTCGGGGATGTCCGCCTTGGAGGAGATGGCCGTGTGGCTCAGGCCGAGCGGCTTGAGGACGTCCTCGACCATCACCTCCTCGAGGGGCTTGCGGCGCACCTTCGCGATGATGTCGCCCAGGATCACCCAGTTGGCGTGCGAGTAGGCGAAACCCGAACCGGGAGGCAGCACCAGGGGCTTGGTGACCGAGATCTTCACGCGCTCCTCCGCCGTCCAGGTCCGGAAGGGGTTCTCGTAGAGCGCGGCGATGAAGCCCTTGTCCGTGACGTAGTCCGCGTACCCGGAGGAGGTCGAGGCCAGCATCCTCAGCGTGATCTCGTCCGCGTGGGGAAGGTCCGGGCGCCAGCGGGAGATCTTGTCGTCGAGCGCGACCTCGCCCTCGTCGACGAGTTTGAGCAGCGCGGTCGTCAGATACGGGATCGCGACCGACCCGATGCGAAAACGCATGTCCGTCGTCGCGGGGAAGCCCGTCATCGTCTCCCCGGCCGCGGACGTCGCGACGCGTTCCCCGTCGACCCACACCTCGGCCATCGCCGCCGTCAGCTTGTACTTCCCGAGGGCTTCGGTGACCTGCCGCGCGGTGAAGTCCTCCGTATCGCCCGGGAGGCACGTGCCGCCCTGCGAGAGCTGTCCGGCCGGGCAGTCCTTCGCGGCGCTCTCGGCGCGTCCGAGGGTGCACCCGCCCACCAGCGAAGCGCCCAGCAGCAGGTTCAGACAGGTGAGGGCGAGGATCCTGGAACTGCGCACAGCGGTGCCTCCAAAGGGGTGGGGTCTAGCGTGCGCTCGGCGGCGCCAGTTCCGTGCTCAGCCAGCCCAGCGCGTCCGGGTACATTCCGGTCCAGGTCTGGAAGTTGTGGCCGCCCGCCGGGCGGACCAGCGTCTTGACCCGGACCCCGCTGCCCGCCGCGGCCTTGGCGAAGGCCTCCAGCTGCTGCGGCGGACTGTCCTTGTCCTGGGCGGAGGTGGCCAGGAACAGCCCGACGTCCGCCTTCTTCGCCTGCTCCACCAGCCACATCGGGCTGTTGCGCTCGCGCAGGGTCCGGTCGGCCAGCACCTCCGGGTCACCCGTCAGCGGGTCCGGGTCCAGGGCCGCGCCCGCCCGGAACACCTTCGGGTACTGCAACGGCAGCTTGGCCGCGCAGAACCCGCCGGTGGAGACGCCCATCAGCCCCCAGCCGCCCGGGGCGGGCAGCGTACGGAAGTTGCGTGCGACCAGGTCCGGCACGTCCAGCGCGAGCCAGTCGGCGATCCTGCGCTGCGGCGTGTTGCTGCAGTCGGTGTTCACCCCGCCCGGGTAGATCTCCGGGATCACCACGATGAAGGGGTGCGCCGCGCCCAGCTCCACCAGCTGCGCCAGCGCCCCGGGCATGTCGCCGAGGTCGACCCACGTACGGGGCGTGCCCGGATACCCGTGCAGCAGCATCAGGACCGGGAAACGGGTCCGGTCCGCGCCCGGCGCGCTGTACTCCGGGGGAGTCCACACGGTCACCTGTCCGGCGAGCTTCGCGTGGGAGCCCCGGAAGAAGGTGGTCCGCGTGCCGTCCCCGTTCTGCGTGAACCTGGCCCGGCCCACCGTCGGCCCGGTCATCGCGCCCGCGTCCTGCACGTCGTCGGTGCCCAGCAGGTCGTGCCAGGAGGCGTAGAGTCCGTAGCTGCCGTTGATCCAGGTGGCCACCACGCAGATGGCGGTGAGCTGGCAGAGACCGATCATCAGCACCCGCGCCGGCCACCGCACCCACCCCGGCCCGGGGACCCGGTTCCACAGGAGCAGCGCGGCGAGCACGGCGAGCGCGGTCACGACGATGAGCGTGACGAGGAACGACGTACTGGTCAGCTCCACGGCGCCGGCTCCTGTCGTACGGGCGACACGTCAACGATGTTCGGATTATTCCGTGGATGCGCCGCCGGGGCAGTCCGACCGCCGGGGGGTTCAGCCGCCCGGACGGTTCAGCTGCCCGGACGGTTCAGCTGCCCGGACGGTTCAGCCGAGGGCCTTCACCTGTACCTCCACCGAGTGCCACCCGGTCGCCCCGTCCGGCACGGTCCCGGCGCGGGCCCCCGTCTGGACCGCGCCCGTGCCGTCCGTCGCGCGGACCTCCAGCGTGTGCCGCCCGGGCGTCGCCTCCCACGGCCACACCCACTGCCGCCAGGTGTCCACCCCGTCCGCGGCCCCGAGCCGTGCCTGCTGCCAGGGGCCGCCGTCCACCCGTACCTCGACCCGCTCGATCCCGCGGTGCTGCGCCCAGGCCACCCCGGCGACCGCCACCCGGCCCGGCGCCAGGTCGGCGTACGGGCGCGGGGTGTCGATCCGCGACTGCGTCTTGACCGGGGCCTGCTGCGCCCAGGACCGCCGCACCCAGTAGGCGTCGTACGCGCCGAAGGTGGTCAGCCGCAGCTCGGTGAGCCATTTGCACGCGGAGACGTACCCGTACAGGCCCGGTACGACCATTCGGACCGGGAAGCCGTGCGCGAAGGGCAGCGGCTCGCCGTTCATGCCGACGGCCAGCAGCGCCTCCCGGCCGTCCATGACGGCCTCCAGGGGCGTGCCGATCGTCATGCCGTCCACCGAACGCGACACCAGCTGGTCGGCCGGACCGCCCCGGGACGGCGGTCGCACCCCCGCCTCGCGGAGCAGGTCGGCGAGGCGCACGCCGAGCCAGCGGGCATTGCCCGCGTACGGGCCCCCGACCTCGTTGGACACGCAGGTGAGGGTGATGTCGTGCTCGACCAGGGGCCGGCTGAGCAGCTCCCGGAGATTGAGGGTGAGGGGCCGCGCGACCCCCTCGCCGTGGATGCGCAGCCGCCAGGTGTCCGCGTCCACGCGGGGGACGACCAGGGCGGTGTCCACCCGGTAGAAGTCGCGGTCGGGGGTGAGGAACGGGGAGAGCCCCGGTACCCGCAGGTCCGCGCCGGCCGGCACCGGAGGCGCGGGCACGGTGGGCGGGGGGAGGAGGAAGCGGGCCCGCGAGGCGGTGGCGCCGGCCGAACCGTGGGCCCCCAGGCGCCGCCCGGCGAAGCCGGCCGCGACCGAGGCCGCCAGGACGCCGGCGACCAGCCGGCCGAAGCCGCGCCGGTCCACGGCCCGGCTCCCTCCCCCTGACCCCGTCCGGGGGGACCCGCTGGGCGGTGCCCCGGCCGGCCGGGGCCACGGCACCGCCCTGACCAGCAGGTACAGCACCCCGGCCGCGACCAGTCCGCCCACCAGCGACGGCAGCGCGTCCCGCCAGGTGGCCTCCGGACGGCTGAGCGCGGCCGCCGCCCCCAGCAGCCCGAACCCGCCCGCGACCGCGATCCCGGCGGGCAGGTGGCGTACGGCCAGCAGCCCGGCCAGGGCGGCCACCGCGGCCAGGACGGCGACGATGCCGAGGGTCAGCACCAGCTTGTCGGACGTGCCGAACAGCCGGATGGCCCACTCCCGGACGGCCACCGGCGTCAGGTCGACCGCCGTCCCGCCGACGGCGGTGACCGGCGCGGACTCGGGCCGCACGGCGGCCGCGGCCAGCTGCGCGAACGCCAGCCCGGCGACGGCAGCGACGATCCCGCTGACGGCGCCCATCACGCGCCCCGGCTGCGCTTCTTCATCACCTGCGAGCACACCCCCGACCAGATCCGGCACGCGGTGACCGCGCTGGAGCACGAGCTGCGGCACTTGACCACG